>JAEYRA010000098.1 GCA_023409755.1 Bacillota bacterium | reverse complement strand
AGGATCACGTCGAGGTCGGAATACTCATCGGCAGGCCGCTCCGCCCTGGCGCGGGAGCCGATGAGCACCCCTGCCCCAATGCCCGCCTGCCCCTCCAGCGCCGCCAGCCGATCCAGCCAATTACTCTTTTCTTTCATGTTCGTTCCCTCCCCCCAAAAATGCATGGCCTGTCAGTATATCCCAAAACACTTCCAAAGTGAAGTGTCGTTCGCCCATGTCTTGCACTTTGTGTCAAACTCCGCTACCATGCCAATGGGTACCGGGCAGAACATGCCCGCGTGCCTCGGTGCCTCCAAGTAGAACGGGCACCAATGTGAAGGACGGTGACGGTTTGAATACAAAACTCATCCTGGTGGAGGGCATCCCCGGTTCGGGCAAATCCACCTTTGCCGGGCGCATTGCCACGCACTACAAGGCCCAGGGCCATCAAGTATGCCTATACAACGAGGGCGATTACCACCCCACCGACGTGGCGTGGAACGCCTGCATCCCCGTGGAGGCTTTGGAGGCAGCGCTGGCCCCGTTCCAGGCCTTCCGGGCGGAGATTGACCGCCACCTGCGGAGGGAAGGGGACCGGGCCATTCTCCCCTACACAAAGGTGGAGACTGACGACCCCGGCTTCTTCCCAGCCATGGAGCGCTATGAGGTGTACGACAGCCGTGTGCCCTTCCCGGTGTTTGAGGAACTGCTGCTCCAGCGCTGGTCGGCCTTCGGAAGGGACGCCGCCAACCGCGACGAGCTCAACGTCTTTGAGTGCGCCTTCCTGCAGAACCACGTGAACGAGCTCATGAACTTTCAACTGGCCGATGGGGAGCGGATGAAGGCCCACTGCCGGGCACTGATGGGAACCGTGCGGGGGCTCTCCCCCGTGCTCATATACTTGGCACAGCCCAACGTGCGGGCCGCCATGGAGCGCATCGCGGCCGAGCGCGTCTCCCCCGATGGCAGCTGGATTGAGGGCATCACAGGCTACCTGGAGCAGACGCCCTACGGCAAGCAGCAGGGCCTCCGGGGATTTGACGGCGTGGTGCGGGCGTATGAGGAACGGCAGCGCGCCGAGCTGGAGATCGTGCACTCCCTGCCCATCCCCTCCATCGTGTTGGAGAACCACGGAAACGACTGGGATGGGCTATGGGCAACGCTGGTGGAAAGGCTACCAAACTAGCCCACCCGGCAGAACACAACAAGCCCACCATGTATGCCTGGTGGGCTTGCGTTTTGCCCCGAAGTCCGCTACCATGCCAACCAAAGGTATACCGCAAAGGGGGAGGACCCGATGAAGCACATTTTGCTGGTGGAGGACGACAGTGCCATCGTTGTGGGGCTGGAGTACACCCTGCGCCAGGAAGGGTACGAGGTGACCAGCTGCCCCACGGCGGCGGCAGCCCGCGCGGCCCTGGCCGATGGGCGGTTCGACCTCCTCCTGCTCGACCTCTCCCTGCCCGATGGCAGCGGCTACGACCTGTGCCGGCTGGCAAAGGGCCAGGGCAGCACGCCGGTGGTGTTCCTCACGGCCAACGACGACGAGGTTAACGTGGTAATGGGCCTCGATATGGGGGCCGACGACTACATCACCAAGCCCTTCCGCGTGCGGGAATTGATGAGCCGCCTGCGGACGGTGCTGCGCCGCGCCGGCGGGGCCGAGGACGATGCCCTGCGCCTGGGGCCGGTGGTGGTGCACACCCGGCAGGCCAAGGTGACCCGCGACGGGCGGGAGATCCCGCTGACGGCACTGGAATATCGGCTGCTGCTGACGCTGGCCAGCCACCCCGGCCAGGTGTTGACCCGGGCACAGCTGCTGGAGGGCATCTGGGACATCGCCGGGGAGTTTGTAACCGACAACACGTTGAGCGTTTACGTCCGCCGCCTGCGCGAGAAGATCGAGGAGGACCCGCAGAACCCCACGCTCATCGAGACCGTGCGGGGCCTGGGCTACCGGGCGGGGGGCGGCCATGCGCCTACTGCATAACCCCGAGGTGCGCCGGCTGCTGCTGGCGGTGGGCGGCATCGGGCTTGCCGCCGCGGTGGGCTGCGCCCTGCTCTCGCCGTGGGCGGGGCTTGCGGTGGCGGTGGCCTTCGCCGGGGTGGCCGCCCTCTTTGTGCGGCACACCCAGCGTCGCTATGACGAGATTGAGCGGTTGAATGCCTATCTCATGCGCATCAACCGGGGCGACGACTCCCTGGATGTGCGGGACAACCGCGAGGGCGAGCTCTCCATCCTGAAAAGTGAGATCTACAAGGTGACCGTGACGCTGCGCGAGCAGAACGAGCGCCTGCGGCAGGACAAACGCGCCATGGCCGATGCGCTCTCGGACATCTCCCACCAGCTCAAAACGCCGCTGACCTCCATGACGGTGATGACCGACCTGCTGTGTGACGGCAACCTGCCCGAGGCCGAGCGGCGGGCCTTCACTGGGCGCATGGGCCAGCAGCTGGAGCGGCTGCAGTGGCTGGTGTCAGCGCTCCTCAAATTCTCCCGCCTGGACGCGGGTACGGCGGACATGCCGGTGTCCCCGGTGGTGGCGGGTGAGCTCATCCAGCGTGTGTCCGAGCCGCTGCGCATCCTGCTGGAGGTGAAGAACCAGACGCTTCGCGTGGAGGGCGATGATGTAGTGGTGCCCTGCAACGCGCGCTGGACGGTGGAAGCGCTGCTCAACGTTCTGAAAAACTGCGCCGAGTACACCCCCGAGGGCGGCACCATCGCCGTGCGGTGCGAACGCAACCCCCTCTTTACCCAGATTGTGGTGACCGACAGCGGCCCCGGCATCGACCCTGACGACCTGCCCCACCTCTTTGAGCGCTTCTACCGCGGGCGCAACGCCGGCGACGACAGCGTGGGCATTGGCCTTGCGCTGGCGGCGGCCATAGTGCGCGGCCAAGGCGGCACGGTGGAGGCCGAAAGCCTCCCCGGCGGCGGCAGCGCCTTTACGCTGCGCTTCCCCCGGCGGGGGTGAGGGAGGAGGAACCCGTTCGCCATCAGTACATCCGTCAAGCGGAACCATCACCTGTGACACTCTGGCGATGACGAAATTTCCCCGTGCATAGAACCATTCTCGATCGTTTTCCTGCAGGCGGTTACGCAGGTCAGCAAACGCTGTAACATCGTCCAGTTCATTGAACAATCCATATTGGTTCAACTCCATGCCTGCAAATTCAGGAATTTTTCGTCCAAAAACATCGTTGAACACACAGGAATAATAGTCGTATTTCATTTCCGCGTAGTCATACCCAAGAAACCTTGTGTGATGGCCACAATAATCCACCTGAGGCGAAGCAAAGGACGTTTCACACAACAAGATCACACTGTCGATCCCATTCCTTTTACATTCCCGCTCGTATTCCAAAACAAAATCTAAATCAATGGAAACATCAGCAACATCTCGGTCGAACAGGATTACATCGTCCTTTACACAGCGGTTTAGTCGCTCCACGTGGGCGGTTGGCACCTCGATCTCAAACAAGGGCCAAGGATTTCCTTCAACCCCCATATATTGCATATTGAGTGTTTTGTCCATTTCACGAATGGAACGCACCAGAAACCCATTGGCATGCAACATCTAGCTGCCCCCCGTAAATCTGTTATTAGGACTCTTGGATACTTTCATCATCTCCGTACCATCATGCAGTTATGGTACTTCATTCCAAAATCAACGGCAATCCCACCCGACTACGATTGCTTGTCAACGTGACAAAACCGTCACCTTCCCTGTCACCGCGCCGTCACCTTGGTGCCCTATGCTATCCTTCGGACGGTGAAGCGGCCCGCGCCGCACGCCGATGGAAAGGAGTGCAACCATGGAGATTTTACGGGTAGAAGGGCTGACAAAGACCTACGGCAGCGGGGAGGCGGCGGTGACCGCGCTGGACCGCGTGTCCTTCTCGGTGGAGAAGGGGCAGTTCGTGGCCATCGTCGGTTCCTCCGGCTCGGGCAAGAGTACGCTGCTGCACATTCTCGGCGGGGTGGACCGGCCCACCAGCGGCAAGGTGTTTGTGGACGGCACCGACATCTATGGCCTGAACGAGACAAATCTGGCAATCTTTCGCCGGCGGCAGGTCGGCCTCATCTATCAGTTTTATAACCTCATCCCGGTGCTGGATGTGGAGGAGAACATCACGCTGCCGCTGCTGCTCGATGCCCGCCGCCCCGACCAGGCGGGGCTCGACGGTCTGCTTCAAATGATGGGCCTGACCGAACGGCGAAAGCACCTGCCCAACCAGCTCTCCGGCGGGCAGCAGCAGCGGGTGTCCATCGGGCGTGCGCTCATCAACAACCCCGCGCTGGTGCTGGCCGACGAGCCCACCGGCAACCTCGACAGCCACAACAGCGCTGAGATCATCCGCCTGCTGCGCCAGTCGAACGAGACGTACAAGCAGACACTCATCCTCATCACCCATGACCGAAACATCGCGCTGCAGGCCGACCGGATCCTGACCATTGAGGATGGGCGCATCACCCGGGACGAGGTGACGCGGCCATGAATGTAATGCAGCAATTTGCCATTCGCAGCCTCAAGCGCAACCGGCGGCGCACCATCGTCACCATCGTCGGCGTCATCCTCTCGGTGGCGATGATCACCGCCGTGGCCACACTGACGGCCTCCATTGTCCAACTCATGCAGCAAGACGCCCTAGCCGGCACCGGCGACTGGCACGCGAAGCTGCCCGGCGTGGCGGTGTCTGACGTGGCAACGGTGGCCAACAGCCCCATCACGCAGATGTGCGCCTGGGCCAAGGACATGGGCAACACCCCCGTGGAGGGCGAAGAGGGCCGCTTCTGGTACCTGCGCAACTACACCCCCCAGGGCTTTGACCAAATGGCACTGCACGTGACCCAAGGCCGCCTGCCGGAGAAGACCGGCGAGGTCGTCGTATCACAGCGGGCAGTGAAGAGCGGCGTGCCAGTGGCCGTGGGCGACACGCTGACCCTGCAGGCCGGCCGCCGCCTCAACAGCCTGGGCGACGTACTCACCACCAATGAGAGCCTGCTCCACAACGAGGATGGCACCGTGGCCGAGACGTTCGAACCCGGCCCGACCCAGACGGTCACGGTCGTGGGCATCATCAGCCAGCCTACTTTTGAACGCAGCTGGTCGGCGGGCTACGGCGTGGTGGGCGTCCTTGACCTCTCCACCCTGTCCCCCGATGACCGGGTGGATGCCTATCTGGCAATCAAGCCCTTCGACAGGGGCCTGTTTGATAAAGCCAAAGAATTGGCAGGCAAGGTCGGGCTCCCCACTGACACCGTGGTCTTCAACAACGAGTTGCTGCGTTACTACGGCGTGGTGAAGGACGACAACGTCTACGAGTTCTTCATCACCATGGGGACGATCCTGGTGCTCATCATCGTGGTGGCGTCGGTGCTCCTCATCTACAACTCCTTCGCCATCTCGGTGTCCGAGCGTTCCCGGCAGTTGGGCAT
Source organism: Bacillota bacterium (assembly GCA_023409755.1). Taxonomy (GTDB): domain Bacteria; phylum Bacillota; class Clostridia; order Christensenellales; family UMGS416; genus JAEYRA01. The sequence continues at coordinate 26,398 of JAEYRA010000098.1, read as the reverse complement.
CCTGGCCAGCGTGGGGGCCACACGGGCCCAGCGCGCCGCCAGCGTCTATTGGGAGGCGCTGCTCATCGCGGCGGCGGGCATCCCGCTGGGGTTGGCGGCAGGCATCGGCGGCATCGCCGTCACCATGGTCTTCCTGCGGCCGCTGCTGCTGAGCTTTATCAATCTGCACGACACGGTGACCCTGACACTGGCGGTGCCGTGGTGGTCGGTTGCCGGGGCGGTGTTCTTCGCCCTTGTCACCATCCTGCTTTCGGCGTGGATTCCGGCGCGGCGGGCTTCCCGCGTCACACCGATGGAGGCCATCCGCCAGACGGCTGAGGTGAAGCTGACACGCCGGCGGGTCAGGACCTCCAAGCTCACACGGTACCTCTTTGGCTTGGAAGCCGAGATCGCGCTGAAGAACCTCAAGCGCAACCGGCGCAAGTACCGCACGACGATCGCCTCGCTGGCCGTGAGCCTCGTGCTGTTCCTGACGGTGTCGCAATATATGAGCACCTTAACCACCACGATGAGCGCCATGAATGACGGCTACAACTACACCCTGGCCGTCAACTTCCCCCAGAACGTGGCCAACCTGAACAGCGTGGAAGCGGAGCTGTCCGAACTCCCGGGCATTACCGGCACCACCTACACCCGCGAGATTTACTACAACGCGCCGCTCCCGGCTGCCAGTGTGACGGAGCCTGTGAAAGGCCTGCAGGAGCCTGACGAGGACGGCAACTACCCCCTTGCGTTGCAATTGGTGGCCCTAGATGACGCCAGTTTTGATGCCTACGCCGCGCAGGCCGGGGTGAACCCAGCGGACTGCCGCGACACGGCCCACCCCGCCGGCATCTTCCTCAATCACGCCCAGCAGTACCTGGAGGATAGCAATGGCGGTTACAAAAAGTCGGCGGGCCCCATCGTCACGATGGCTGCCGGCGACACTCTGTCGCTGATCAACGGTGATGGCGCCAGCGCTTCCGTCACCCTGGCGGCGCTGACCGACGCGCGGCCCATGGGCACGTTCAACCAGATCTACACCCAGACGTGCGTCTATGTGACCCAACCGGTGTTTGAGGCGCTGGCCGGCAAGCTCACCGCCGGCAACCTGCTGGACACGGTGCAGACCAACGGCTATTTCACCGTGGAGGGCGACGACATGGCCGTACAGCAGGCGGTGGAAAGCACCCTGCTGAAAAACGGCATGAACAACTACTCCCTCTATAACATCGAGAGCGCCGCCCGGTCCGAGCGCAACCTCAATCTGTTCCTAGGCATTCTGGTCTACGGGTTCCTGGTGCTCATCGGCCTCATCTGTGTGGCCAACATCCTCAACACCGTCTCCACCAACATCGCGCTGCGCCGGAAGGAATTCGCCATGCTGCGCTCGGTGGGCATGACGCCGGGCGGCTTCAACAAGATGGTGCGGTACGAAAGCGTGTTCTATGGGCTCAAGAGCCTGCTCTACGGCCTGCCCGTGAGCCTGGTGCTGGCGTACCTCCTGTACCGGGAGAGCGGCACCATGCTGGATACCCCCTTCACCCTGCCCTGGGTCAACTACACCGTGGCCATCGCCATGATCCTTGCGATCGTGTTCGCCACCATGCTCTACTCCACCGCCCGCATCAAGCGGGAGAATATCGTGGACGCCCTGAAGCAGGAGAATCTCTAGCGGCTTGCAGCCTTTCGCGGACGTCGCTGCGGCGGCGTCCGCGATCCAGAGTTCTTGTCCCATTTATACAGAACCCCTCCGGCGCACAGGTCGCCGGAGGGTTCTTTGCTTTTGCGCTCAAACTAATCTGCAAAGGGATGGCTCCGTGCCTGCGGGCCTCTTCTGGAAGAGCAATGGCCGCTGAAAAACCGTTTGCAGCGCCCCCGCCCCTTTGCTATGCTATCAATGACAGGACAACAAGCCAGAACCACGAGGTACGAAGACATCGGGGGAACGAAGGATATGACGAGTGATGTGGTGCGGTGCAATTGGGCCGCAAGTGGTGGGTTGGAACAGGAGTACCACGACAACGTGTGGGGAATTCCGGTGCATGACGACCGGGCGCTCTTCAAAATGCTGATGCTGGAAGGCCAGCAGGCCGGGTTGAGCTGGAGTACAATCCTCAAAAAGATGAACACGCTGTGCGCCGCCTATGACGGCTTCGACCCGGCAATCCTCATCACCTACGACGACGCAAAGGTGCAAGCGCTGCTCCAGAACGAGGGAATCATACGTAACCGGCAGAAGGTCAACGCGGTGATCCACAACGCGAAGGCCTACTTCCGGCTGTGTGAGGAGTTCGGTTCATTGGATCACTATCTGTGGTCCTGGGTTGGCCACCGCCCCATCGTCAACGCGTGGGAGCGGAGCAGCGAGCTCCCCACCCGCACACCTCTCTCCGATGCCCTGAGCCGGGACCTGAAACGGCGCGGGTTTAAATTTGTGGGCAGCACCACGGTGTATGCCATGATGCAGGCGACGGGGATGGTCAACGACCACCTGACTTGCTGCGCCTTTTACCACCGGAGCCGGGGCTGAGCACCGCTTGCCCGCCGGGTGACGACACGACGCTACCCGCCAAAGAAGCCATTGGCCCGCAGGATGGCAAAGGCCAGCGCCGCCGCGAACACTACCACGGCTGCAAACCACAGCACCAGCCTCCGCGCCGTGGGCTTCCGGCCCGACACATCCACCGGCAGGTCGTTGGCCTTCATGGCGTTGCCCTGCATCTGGTCGTTGCGTTGCAACGTGACCAGCTCCCTTCACAGATCAATACTTTTGTTATTCCTATTATATGACCACTCCTCAGCCCGCGTCAATGCCCAGCACCCGCTTGGCCGCCACGCCGATGACAAACGAGATGACCGCCACCGAAAGGGAGATCACGGCCATCTCCCCAAAGCGGCGAAGGGACGGCTCCTCCTTGGCAACCGACAGGTAGTGAGGGGCAGTGCTCCCCCATGGCATTTGGGGGGCAAAGGGAGTACCATGGGGTGGACAGCAACCGACCGCAAGGAGGGCTCATGGGCAGCATTGACTGGCTGTTCTTTGACATGGGCGGCACACTCATCGACGAAAGCCGGCAGGAGGAGGCCATCGCGCAGGCACTGGTGGCAGGGTGCGCCCGGTTTGGGCTTTCCTACACCACCAAGGACGTCTTCGCCGCCCTGCGGGAGGGCTCCGAGCGCTACGAGCAGCCCGTGCCCTACGCCATCGGCAAACTGGCCCAAAACAGGGAGCAGGCCACCGCCCTGCGCGCCGCGGGGCGGTACCCACCGGAGCTGGAGGTGCCCTTCCCCGACGCGGCGGCTACGCTGGAGCGGCTCTCCCGGCGCTATCGGCTGGGCGTCATCGCCAATCAATCGGCCGGGGCCGAGGAGCGGCTGCGCGGCCATGGCCTGCACCGGACCTTTTCGGCCTTTGCCCTCTCGGCGGAGTTGGGCCTGCGCAAGCCCGACCCAGCCATCTTCCTCGCCGCGCTGGCGGCCGCCGGCTGCCGCGCCGCCAACGCCGCTTACATCGGCGACCGGCTGGACAACGACATTGCCCCGGCCAAGGCGCTGGGCTTCACCACCGTGCGGGTGCTGCAGGGCGTGGGGCGGTTTCAGGTTCCACGCTCTCCGGCTTTCGAGCCCGACTGCACCGTCCGGTCGCTGGCCGGGCTGCTCCCCCTGTTCCTCCCCTGAACGGGGGCAAGTTCACGCGTCAAGCCATTTGGGCCGGGCCAGAAATTCACTCAGGTCTGCCCGCTCCCAGGGGTCGCACAGGTAAGAAAAGAAGCGGTACACATCCCGGCAGGCAGACAGATTGGGGAGGGCCCCATACCGCTCGTACCCCCGCCGGAACGCCGAGCCTTCCGGCAGGCACAGCTCGAGCATGGTCAGTTCCCATTCCCTGGGCCCCACCACATAGGCGTCCAGGTCCACGACCCCGCGGATGGCATGGAGTCCCTCGTCGTACACGAATTGATTGGCCGACAAATCGGTCATCATCAGATGGAACGCTGTGGGGGCAGGGATGGACCCCCGGATGGCCCGGAACTGTGCCCAGGCCCGCTCATCCCCCAGCCAGTACCGCTCCAGTATGCTTTCCATGGCTTCCAGCGGCCGCGGCCCAAAGGAAGCCGCCGGCTGGTCTGCATTGGGCCAGCACCCGAAGGCAGGCCAGGACCGGCCGTGCAGGAAGCCAAGATACTGCCCCAGTTGGTGCAGCACCCCCTCGTCCTCGGGAAAGGTGTCCGGCTCATACCCCCGGCCTTCCATCTCCTCAAACACCTGAACCTTCAGCGTCTCGTCGGTGCAGATGACACCGGCCACCGGGATGTGGGGGTTGCGCAGTGCTGGGGCCAACCCGGCGACGCTGCGGCGCTGGCTGGCAAAGTTGGATTGAAAGATGTAATCCATGGCAAACCAGAACGGCGACCGTTCCTCGGGCTTGCGGTGCTCCTGCTTGACGATGCAGCGGCCGCCTTCCCAGGGCAGCCGAAGGATTCGGTTGGACGAAAGGGCGATCGTCTCCAGCTCATCAATGTGCGCCTGCAGGTATGCCAGCAGCGGCGTGTGGTCCGTCCCCATCGGTCTTTTCCTCCTCACTCTCACTGGGAGAGCACACTCATTCTACCACCCCCGCCGCCCGGGGCAAAGCCGCCGCTTCTGGTTGCCCCCTGCCCCGCCCCGGTGGTACAATGCCGGGAAAGAGGGTCCACAGGGCGCAACCCCACACAGAAGGAGAGCCCATGAGAGACGATTTGAAGCAGTTCCCCTATAGGGACCCTGCGCTCCCGGTGGAGGCACGGCTCGACGACCTTCTCGCGCGCATGACGCTTGCCGAGAAGGTGCGCCAGATGGACATCTACAACGGTGCAGAACTGGGCATGGAGATGCGCGACGGGCACCTCGACGGCTTTGATGGCGAAGAATATGCCCGGCGCTTCGGCGATGTGGGCGTGGGCTGCCTGCAGGCGCGCTTCTCCAACGCCGGGCTCAACAACCAGATCAGGCCCACCACATCCGCACCAGCCGGCTGGGCATCCCGATCCTCTTCTCCGAGGAGACGCTGCACGGCCTGGTGTGGCCGGAAGCCACGATCTTCCCCCAGCAAGTGGCGCTGGCCGGCACCTTCGACCCGAAGATGGCCTACCGCCAGGGCCGCGCCATCGCCACCGAGGCCCGCGCCCAGGGCGTGCACGAGGGCTTTGCCCCGGTGATGGACCTGGCGCGCGATGTGCGCTGGGGCCGGGTGGAGGAGGGCTACGGCGAGGACACCCACCTTAGCGCCCGCTTCGCCGCCGAGATGGTGCGCGGCCTGCAGGGCGAAGACCTCAGGAACCCCGACACCATCGTGGCCGAGCCCAAGCACTTCACGGGCTACGGAGCACCCTACGGTGGCTTGAACTGCGCCCCCGCCCTGTGGGGCCGGCACGAACACGCCTTCTACTGCCTGCCGGTGTTTGAGGCCGCCATACAAGCTGGGGCCCTCAACGTGATGTGCTCCTACAACGCCATTGACGGCGTGCCGGTGGCCGGCGACCGGAGTCTCTTGACCGGCGTGCTGCGGGAGGATTGGGGCATGCAGGGTTTTGTGCGGGCCGACATGACCGCCGTGGCCATGCTGCACACCTGCCACTTCACCGCCGAGACGCCCCGGGACGCCATCCGCCAGGGGGTGGTGGCCGGGGTGGACATGCAGCTCTATGACTTCCCCCACGACGTGTACCAGGACACGCTTGCCGATCTCGTACGCAGCGGGGAGATTGCCGAGTCCGTCATCGACACGGCCTGCAGGCGGATCCTGCGGGTCAAGATGCTGCTGGGGCTCTTTGAGCGGCCGTTGACCGACGAGAGCTTGGCCGCACGGGTCGTGAACTGCCCCGCCCACAGGGAAGTGGCGCGGGACGTGGCCCGCAAGGCCATCTGCCTCATCAAAAACCAGGGCGGCCTGCTGCCCCTCCGCAAGGACATCGGTACCATCGCTGTGCTGGGGCCCAGCGCCGCCGTGCCGCGCTTTGGCGACTACAGCCCCGCCCCCAGCGTGGCACGGGCGGTCACACTGCTCGATGGCATCCGAGCTGCCGTGTCCCCCGCCACACGGGTGGCCCACGCCGCCGGCTGCAGCATTCTGGACACCGACATCACCTCGCTGCTGCCCCACTGGCTCAAAGACCGCGAGGGCAACCGGGGCCTGACGGGCGAGTACTTCAACACGCTGGATTTCTCCGGCGAGCCGGTGCACGTGCGCACCGACCTCACCATTCAGTTCAACTTCATCTACTCCAAACCCGCGCCGGGCGTCAACGCCGACCGGTTTGCCGTGCGGTGGACGGGCACGATGACCCCGACCGAGAGCTTCACCGGCTGCCTGGGCCTCAGCAGCAACGACAGCATGCGCCTGTGGGTGGATGGCGAGCTCCTCGTGGACGGCTGGGGCGACCGGGACGCCAACCAGATGGTGGACTTCGCCTTTGAGCGGGGCCACACGTACGACATCCGGGTGGAGTACACCAACGACCAGCGCGGCGTGCGGGTCATCTGCGGCTTCAACCACGGCCGGGTGGATATGGAGGAGGCCGTGCGCCTGGCCCGCGAGGCCGATGTGGCCGTCGTGGCGGTGGGTGACAGCGAGGAGACCAGCGGCGAGAACCTCGACCGCGCCGACCTCAACCTGCCCGGCCGGCAGCTGGACCTGGTCAAAGCCATCCACGCGACCGGCACGCCAGTGGTGCTGGTGCTGCAAAACGGCCGTCCCCTGTCGCTGGTGTGGGAGTCCGAGCACCTCCCGGCGATTGTGGAGGGGTGGCACATCGGCGAGCAGGCCGGCACGGCCCTGGCCGAGGTGCTCTTTGGCGACGTCAACCCGGCGGGACGCCTACCCTTCGCCTTCCCCAAGTCGGTGGGGCAGATTCCGGTCAACTACAACCGCACGCCATTCGGCGGCACCAAGTATGTGGAGATGGACTGGAACCCCCTCTACCCCTTCGGCTATGGGCTGAGCTACACGACTTTTGAATACAGCAACCTGCGCCTCTCCGCCAGGGAGATCGCCCCAGACGGCACGGTGGATGTGCTGGTGGACGTGACCAACACCGGCCGCCGCGCCGGCGACGAGGTGGTGCAGCTCTATCTGCATGACACCTACAGCAGCACCGTGCGGCCCTATCAGGAGCTGGCGGGGTTCGAGCGCATCCCCCTGCAGCCGGGTGAGACCCGCACCGTGCGTTTCACGCTGGGCGAACGGCAGCTGCGCGTGCTGACCGCCGACTTCCGCTGGGTGGTGGAGCCGGGCAGCTTTGAGGTGATGGTGGGCGACAACGCCGCCAACCTTCTGCTGCGAGACAAGTTTGTGGTCAGATAGGCGCGGCAGATTGAACAACGACACCGCGTGTGTAACGGATGACCGGCCAACCGGCTTTCACGGAAAGAGAAACGCCTCTGAGTTTGAATCAGAAGCGTTTCTTTGTGTGTTGGTTCGGGCCTCGTGCTCTCCGGCCTCGCGGGTATCTACCGCAACGCAAAATGGGGGCTCTCGATGATGTGTTTCATTTGACACAGGCAGAACGGGTGCCCGGCGGGGTCAAACAAAACTCTCCAATCATCGGAAAACTGCTCCTCCGCGACCGTAGCCCCACAACGGATCGCATGTTGCACCGCATTTTCCAAGTCGTTCACGGCGAAGTCGAGATGGGCCATTTGCTGCTGAGCTCCGGGTTCCTCCGGCCACACGGGCGGCTCATACGCGGGGTTCCGCTGAAACGTGATGTTTGGATAGGCTCCCTGCTGTGTCCCCGGGGCAGCTGCAATCACATATTCTTCATCCTGGAAAGGGATTTCCCATTGGAGCAGCGCCGCGTAAAATTGAGCCAACTCACACGGCTCCTTGCAATCCAGCGTAAACGCACTCATCTTGATGATCACTTCATCACCCATCACGCCTATCCCTCCGTCCTGCACTCAAACTATTCTTTCGTAGTAGTTTTCAACCGTTTCTCCGCAAATCCCTGTTCCCTGCGCTTGTGGCAGCACAGTTCTCGTGAGCGGGCACACCGCCATACTTCAGCACAAAACGCGCAACAACGACGGCGGGCCCTGCCCGCCCTGGCTCTGTCTGTGTGGGCATCGCGTCCCCTCCGAGGGGCACGGCGGCATATCCCCCCCCGCTACCCCGTGCGCGATGCCGGCTGCCGCCCTGCCCGCCTAGTTTTCAAACTCCTTGCCAGCCTGCCACAGGGCGCGGATGCGGGCGTAGGCCTCGTCGGAGACCGGCTCCAGGCCTTCGGCACCGGTAAAGATGGGCAGCAACTGGTCGCCCGCCACCTCCGGCGCGGTGCAGGCGTGGTCGTTGCGCCAGGCATCGCGCTGGGCCGGGTCGCGCAGGTCGGGCACGTCCACCGGTGCGCCGCCATTGAGGTGGGAACGATAGGCCAGCAGGCCGCAAATGCCCATGTCCACCGCTGTATACACATCGATGGTGTAATCCAGGCCATCGGGCCGGCCCAAGATCCGCTCAATGAAGAAGTGGGTGGCGTAGAAGTCGCTGCCGCCATGGGTGCCAAAGTTGGCAGCGAGCTCTGCCGACACGAACTTCTCGGGCAGGTAGGTCTCCAGATTGCCGTGGCAGGCGCGCTCCCCCTCAATGTAGACGTTGAGCAACTCCTCGCCAAAGCGCTGGGTCTCCATGCAGCCGCGTGTTCCGTACACCTCATAATTGACGCTGCCGGGCTCGCGCTTGAGCCCGCCGTGGATGCTCTTTACGACCGCGCCGTTATCGAGCGTGACCATCTCAATACCAGCCATGCCGTTGAGCGTGCCAAGGCCCTTGTAGTAGGTCTCCAGATTGGGGGCGGTGGCAACGCCCACCACCCGCACCGGCCGCCGCCCGCTGATGGTGAGGAGCGGCCCCAGGCTGTGGGTGCAGTAGTAGAACGGGTGCAGGCGGTTGCGCCAGTGGTCGCGCTCACCATAGGTGATCTGCGGCCAGATGGACGTGCAGTCATGGATGTACTCGCCCTCGCCGTAGGTAATCTCCCCCACGTCGCCCCGCCGGTAACGCCGCCACATCTCAAAGGTGCGGTCCATGTAGCAGTAGTTCTCGGCATAGGCGTAGACCTTGCCGGTGCGCTCCACCGCCTCGATGAGGGCGACGGCCTGTGCCATCGTCTCGCAGGGCAGCACTTCGCTCAGCACATGCCGGCCCGACTGCAGCAGGCGGATGGCGTAGGGTGCGTGCTCAGTGGCGTAGTTGGCCAGCACCACCGCGTCCATGTCGTGCCGGAAGAACGTCTCAAAGTCCTCGTACACCGCCACCGTCTGGCCCTGTTCCCCCGCCAGGGTCGCCACTTCGTCCAGCAAGGGGCGGTAGCGGTCACACACCGCCACAAGCTCGGCGTCCGGGTGCTTTAACAGCACCCCCATCATCGTCTTGCCCCGGGCCGCGCCGAACACGCCGATTTTCAACTTTGCCATTCCCTCTCCTCCTATGATACCGTTACCGGTAACGTTCCGTGGTGTCATCCCCCTCAGCGCCTGCCGCTCCAGGTTCAATGGGGGTTGATGATGATCGATTCACGCTGTGTGAGATTCTCCCGCATCACAATATCCAGACGGGTGTACTGCCGGTCCCACGGCGGCGGCGCATCATCACGCAGGCATTCAAAGAGCCGGCGCACGACGGTATAGCCCTGGGAGAATGGGTCCTGGCTGATGACGGCAGCGATGGCGTCCTCCTCCAGCAGGGCCGCCACCTCCGGCGACAGCTCATGCCCCACGAGTACGGTTCCTTTGAACGCTGGAATGCCCTGTACAACGCGGGCGATGGGTCCCAGGTAGCTGCCGGTGGTGTCGTAGATGCCGTCCAGCGGCCCTGCCGCCGTCAGCGCCTGTAGGAAAGCCTCCCGCTCCGCAGGGTGAGTCGGCCACAGCGGGCCGCAGGTGGCCTCACCGGCCTGCACCATGCCCGGGCAGCGCTCCCGAAGGTAATCGTGGAACCCCGCCAACCGTTCATCGTACTCAAAGGAGGGTATGCCAATGCGCACCACAAAAAGCCTGCCCCGTCCCCGCAGCATGCGGCGGAGAAGCTCACCGGCCACCCGCCCGCTTTGGCGAATCTGCGGCCCCACATAGAAGAGTCGGCGGGAGGCGGGCAGGTCGTCGTTGAAGGTGGCTACCAGCACGCCCCGGCCCACAGTCTCGTCAATCCTGGCGCACACGGCCGGGTTGTCCACCGGCACCAGCGCGATGGCGTCCACCTCCTGCGCCAGCAGCGCATCCATTCCAGCCAGAATGTCGACGGCATTGCGCTCGCCGCCGGTGCGCTGGCACACGACCTCCAGCCCAAAGTCCGCAAACTCCTCCGCCGCCGTGTGGATGCCGCGCTCCACCTCACCCCAGAAGGGGGAAAACGCGCTTTCAAAGAGCACACCAACCCGGAGCTTCCTCGCCCGCAGCGAAAGCGATTGGGCCACGCGGTCGGGCTTGTAGCCCCGCCTGTCCATCAGCTCCAGCACGCGGCGGCGGGTCTCGGGGCTGACGCCGGGGCGGTTGTGCAGGGCGCGGTCCACCGTACCCTTGGTGATACCCAGTTCATCCGCGATGTCCTGCAGCGTCACCCGTCGCTGCGCCATGCTCACACCCTCCTTCGCTCACCGTTACCGGTAACGGCATCAGTATAGCGAGACGAACCGGGCAGCGTCAAGGCCGGTGTGTGTAGACACAGCAACGGCGCGAAGCGTTGGTGATTGCACCTTCGGGGGGTCACGCGGCGGCGAAGGGAGTCGAAACCGGGGACCGTAGAATATATGTATAAAATTAGGCAACACAGACTATTGCGTTAGTGTTATGATATACCTAAAAGGAATTCTTCCAATAAACGGATTGCTTTGGGACATCAGGAGGCGGGCCACGCCAAGGCCGCCGCCGACGAAGAAAGGATTGTGCACCATGAAAATCAAATGGAATGCTTTCCTCCTCGCGATGGGATTGACGCTGTCTCTGACGGCCTGCTCCGCAACGCAGACAGCAGTCGAGCAAACGCAATCCCCAGCGCAGGCAACAGCCACGCAAACGCAATCCGCAGCACCGAACACCCCAGAGGCGGCAACTGCCACGGCCAGTCTCGAGCCGACTGCGGTGCAGACGAAACGAGTGATCAGCGGAGAGTTCATTACATCCAATGGCGGATATGATGTCCCCTTGTCCGATTTGGAACATCAAACAGATTCTACCGATGCCCCTGTTGTTTACTATACTTCCCAAATAAGCTCCGATGCGTTGCTGAAGATCTACGAAGCACTGGACCGGACACCCGCCGGAAAAGTTGCTGTGAAACTAAGCACCGGTGAACCCGGAGGTCACTACTATTTGGACCCGAATCTGATTAAGGACCTGGTACAGAGCGTGGACGGTACCATTGTGGAGTGTAACACAGCGTATGTCAGCTCTCGTGCCACGAACACCATGCATATGCAGGTGGCCAAGGATCATGGTTTCACCGCCATTGCCGATGTGGATATTATGGATTCCGAAGGTTCCTTGAGTATCCCCGTAGCTGGCGGAAGCCATCTGAAAGAGAATCTGGTCGGATCGCACCTGGCCAACTATAACTTCGTTATGGTTTTATCCCATTTTAAGGGGCACACCATGGCCGGCTTTGGCGGTGCTTTGAAAAACATCTCCATCGGTATCGGGTCCGCCGAGGGCAAGAGCCTCATCCACAGCGCGGGGAAGGCAAGAACCGGATTGGGCGCGGGGACATCCCAAGAGGATTTTACAGAATCCATGGCGGAAGCGGCCAAGGCAGTCTCGGATTATGAGGACAATGGCCAAAACATGCTGTATATCAGCGTGATGAACCACCTTTCTGTGGACTGCGATTGCGACAACAGCCCAGAGGAACCCACGATGAAGGATGTCGGCATTCTGGCATCCCTGGATCCAGTGGCACTGGATCAGGCTTGTGTCGATATCGTCTATTCTGTCCCGGATGGTGCGGATCTGATCGAACGCATGGAAAGCCGCGGAGGCATCCATATTTTGGAGCACGCCGAGCAAATTGGACTCGGAAGCCGGTCATACCACCTTGTAGACATCAACAAGTGAGCCAAAGGCGGAGCACGAAAAGTACAAGAGTGGAAACACACGGCAAGGGGAAACGGGAAAACGGGGACGGTGAGGAACGTGGAAGTTTTGCAAAGGGAGGCCATCTATCTTACCTATTACTTCTCCGTCCAGCTTAAGCAGATCTTCTGGTACTGGGTCATCGGCATTGTCATCGGTTCGGTTGTATCCGTCTTTGCAAAAGAGAGAATAAACCGTCTCTTTGGCAGTATGAGGTCAAAGAGGTGGGGGATTCTCGGCGTGATTCCGGCAAGCCTGCTTGGCATTGCCTCCCCGCTTTGCATGTACGGGACGATCCCCATTGCCGCCTCCTTTGCCACGAGAGGCATGCGCGAGGATTGGCTGGCCGCGTTTATGATGAGTTCCATCCTGCTCAATCCACAGTTGATCATTTACAGTGCGGCCCTTGGCCCGTTGGCGCTCACAATCCGAATTGTCTGCTGCCTTCTCTGCGGGTGTGTGGCCGGCCTCCTTGTTTCTCTGTTTTACAGGGAGAAGCATTTCTTCCGCTTCGATGGGTTCCGCGAACAGCAAAGCCATGATACCGACCCCAATATGTTTTTGCGTCTTGTAAAGAGCATCGGCAGAAACCTGAAGGCCACAGGCCCGTATTTTCTGCTGGGCATCCTACTGTCCGCCCTGTTCCAGCGCTATGTTCCGTCCCATCAGTTCATCCGCTTGTTTGGGAGCAACCGAGGATTTGGCGTGCTGATGGCGGCCACCATCGGCGTTCCGCTCTATGTCTGTGGCGGCGGCACCATCCCTCTGTTGCAGGACTGGCTGCGGAGCGGCATGAGCCTGGGGAGCGCGGCCGCGTTTATGGTTACAGGCCCGGCGACCAAGATCACGAATCTTGGCGCCCTAAAAATTGTGTTGGGAGCAAAACGCTTTGCGCTCTACATCGGGTATGTGCTCCTCTTCTCCCTCGTTATCGGCTGGGTAACCGATCTGCTCCTCACGTTGTAATCCAGACACGGCAGGTACAGGTTCATCACGTTTCGCCATCCAACAGGCACAGGCCCGCCTATTTCTGGGTTTGGGCGGCGACGAGGTTGGCCACGTGGTATTTCTCCCGCAGGCGGGGTTTTTCAATCTTGCCGGTGGGGTTGCGGGGCACCTCGTCAAAGATGATGCGCCGGGGTCGCTTGTAGCGCGGCAGCGGCGCGCAGAAGGCCTCAATGTCCTGCGCCGTGCAGGTGTGCCCGGGCTTCAGCTCAATGATGGCGGCGGCAATCTCGCCCAGCCGCTCGTCAGGCAGGCCAATCACCGCCACGTCCTTGATGGCGTCGTGGGCGCGCAGGAAGTCCTCAATCTGCACGGGATAGAGGTTCTCGCCACCGCTGATGATGACGTCCTTCTTGCGGTCGACGAGGTAGAGGAACCCGTCCTCATCCTGGCGGGCCATGTCGCCGGTGAAGAGCCACCCATCGCGCAGCACCGCGTCGGTGGCGGCGGGGTCCTTGTAGTAGCAGCGCATGACGCCGGGGCCGAACACCGCCAGCTCGCCCACCTCACCCTGGGGCACAGGCGCGCCGGTTTCATCCACCACCTTGGTCTGCCAGCCATAGCCCGGCACGCCGATGGCCCCAACCTTGTGGATATTCTCCACCCCCAGGTGGACGCAGCCCGGGCCGATGGATTCGCTCAGGCCGTAGTTGGTGTCATACTGGTGATGGGGGAAGTGCTTCTTCCACCGGCGGATGAGGCTGGGCGGCACGGGCTGGGCGCCGATGTGCATGAGCCTCCACTGGGAAAGCTCATAGTCCTCCAGCCGCACGGCGCCGCTCTCAATGGCGTCCAGAATGTCCTGCGCCCAGGGCACCAGCAGCCACACGATGGTGATGTGCTCCTGGGAGATGGTGCGAAGAATCCAGTCGGGCCGGATGCCGCGCAGCAGCACCGCACGGCTGCCCGCCAGGAAGCTGCCGAACCAGTGCATCTTGGCCCCGGTGTGGTAGAGGGGCGGAATGCACAGGAAGTTGTCCTCCCGGGTCTGCCCGTGGTGGCGCTGCTCGGTCACACAGGCCGAGTAAAGGCTATCGTGGCTGTGCAGGATGGCCTTGGGCCGTCCCGTCGTGCCGGAAGAGAAGTAGATGGCCGCGTCGTCCTCCCCCGCCAGCGGCACCTGAGGCGGTGCGGAGGAGCAGTTGGCCGCCAGGCGGTCGTAGCTCTCGGCAAAGGACGGACGGCTCTCGCCCTCAAAGAGCAGCACCCGCACCTTGGGAATGGCGTTGTAGATCGTCTCCACCCGTCCGATGAACTCCGACCCGAAGATGAGCGCCGCCGCGTCGGAGAGATCGAGGCAGTACTTGATTTCGTCGGCGGTGTAGCGGAAGTTGAGGGGCACGGCCACCGCCCCCGCCCGCAGAATGCCAAAGTAGATCGGCAGCCACTCCAGGCAGTTCATCAGGAGGATGGCCACCTTGTCGCCCCGGCCGATGCCGCGCTTCATGAGCAGGTTGGCCACGCGGTTGGCCTTCTCGTCAAAGACCCGCCAGGTCATCTCCCGCCGGTATTCGCCGGCCGGGTTGTTCTCAATGAGGTCGTATTCCAACCAGATCACATTGTGCTTATCCTGCAGGTCCAGATTGATCTCGGTCAGGGCAACCTCGTTGCCGTAGAGGTTGGCGTTGCGGGTCAGTACGTCGGCAATGAGCATGACTATCCTACTTCCATTCCGCTGCACGATGGGCGACAGCATTTCCCCTATCCTACCACAAAGTGCCGTAAATGCGCATCCCGTTTCTGGCCCCGTTCTTCCTCAGTCTGCGTTTGGTTGACAAGTTCCATTGCGTGTCCTATACTAAGGGCAGCAAAAAGAACCGTCATAGCACCTTCTATGAAAGGCTTTTTATTTCGTGCGTGAGGATGAAGTAAAATGACAGAGCCTTTCGTTTTTTTATGTTCCGATTTTACCCATGCGCATGCCCGGGCTCTTGTGCAGTGGCTGCGAAATGACGCGGTATGCCGCCATCTGACCGACACCGGCCAGACAGCCGACGACCTGGCACAGGCATTGGAGCGGATGCCCCTGCCGTTGTTGCTGCCCCTGCTGCACCGGGATGGGCGGCTCTATATCGCCTGTGACCGACGGGATGTGCCAGTAGGATTTCTGCGCCTGGTGGTACGGCGCGACGAAACCGAAGTGGTACTGGCCATCGGTGACCCGGGCAGCTGGGGCCGGCGGCTGGGGCGCAGCGTGCTGCGTGAGGGGCTCAAGATCGCCTTCTTCGAGCTGCGCGCCCCCCGCGTGGTCGCAAAGATTCACCCGGACAACAAGCGGTCTCTGCGCGTCTTTGCGCGCGCGGGGTTCCGTTTGGCACAGGCAACCCCCACCTTGCACCGCTACACCATGACTTTGGAGGAGTACGTCATGACCAGGAAGAACCAAAACAATGGCAGCAGCAACATCCACATCACACTGGTGGACAAGGAACGCCTGCGGGACCTCATCGAGCAAAAGCGCTTTGAGGCGCCGACGGACGGCAAGGCCTTACAAGCGCTGGAGCGGGAGATTGGCCGAGCCACCGTCGTTGAGAGCCAGACCATCGAGCCGGATGTGGTGACGATGCGCTCCCGTGCGCTGCTCACCATCAACGGGGAACCGAGGGAGATCGCGCTGGTGTACCCGCAGGAGGCTGACTTGACGGGCCGACGGCTGTCGGTGCTGTCACCCATCGGCACCGCCATTCTGGGGTACCGCGAGGGCGATCGCATTGAGTGGGACATTCCCTCGGGCCGGGCCGTCCTCCAGATTGAAAAACTGCTCTACCAACCCGAAGCTTCCGGGGAATACCACCTGTAACCTACGGGTGCGCTGGTGAACGCGGATTGCAGGGGCCAACCCGTTCGGGTCGGCCCCTGTCTGCGTTCTAGCGAGCACCGCGCGCGCCCCAGTCGAACTTGAGCATGGTGCCACCACCCAGAAGAAGCCAGTGCCCGCCTGGAATACACCCAAATCAACTGCACCCTGAAGATGACCCATACCCCCTCATTGATCTGGCGAACCCAAGCACCACCGGAAGGCACACCTCCATACACCTCCGTGGTTCCTTGCGGTGGACAGACGAAACGGCAGCCCAAGTGGGTCCACAGGGGGCACCCAAGAAGCCCCTGGCCGTTCGTCAAGCCTCTTCAAAAGTGCTCCGAATCAATCGTTTTGGAGCACGCTGTTGCATACTGTGCGAAGAAACGGTTATTGTGTAGGAAGTAACTTGGAAAGGAGCGATCGGAATGAAGTTCATACATGTAGGACTGGGTGAATTCGGGCGCAGCTGGCTCAAAGAGGTGCTGCCGCAGATTGCAGAGGTCGAGGTGGTCGGCATTGTGGACAAAAGGCCGGACGCCAGAACGCTTCTTGACACCACCGTGCCCGGTTACGAAACTGTGCCGATCTACAGTGACATCGACCTGGCGCTGGACGCGCTGAAGGTGGACTTCGTGTTGAACTCCACGCCGCCCAAAGCCCACCGGGATGTGGACGTAGCCTGCCTGAACCGCGGCGTCCCCGTCCTCAGCGAAAAGCCCGTGGCGGAGACCTATGCGCAAGGCAAGGAAGTGATGGAACTGGCACAGCGCACCGGTGTCCCGTTGATGATTGCGGAGAACTACCGTTTCTACCGCATCATGCGCAAGGCCGCCGAGCTGGTGGCCCAGGGTGCCATCGGCAAGCTCACCATGATCAACATGGACTTTTTTCATCGCCACCACATGCAAAACTACCACATGGAGTTGCTGCACCCGCTGTTGCTGGACGTGTCCGTGCATCATCTGGACAGCATCCTGTTCATCGCCGGCGCTGAGGCAACCAAGGTGTACGCCCGGGGGTGGACGCCCGAAGGAAGCTGGTACAACGGCTATTCCAACATCGAGCTGCTCTTTGAACTGGCAAACGGCGTACGGGTCAACTACCGGGGCAGCCTCTATGCCTTTGGGGAGTACACAGACTGGGTGGGCGACTGGCTCATCGAGGGGGACAAGGGCTACATCCGCATGAAGGAAGGGCTCCTCTCCGTCACCACTGCCGAAGGCACACAGGAGTACCACCTGCCGGAGACCCATGACAGCCGCATCGATGTGATGAAGGAGTTTGTCTCCTCCCTTCGCGAGAAGCGGCCCGGCGAAACGGCCATTGACGTCAACATGCGTGCCTACAAGCTCGTGCAAACCGCCGCGGCGTCCATCGAGGCGGACAAACCCATTCTCCTGAAGGATTGGGAATGACACCCACTGCATTGCATCCGTCTTTGACAGCCTGCCGAAACCATCGGCAGGCTGTCGTTGTTATCATTCCGTTCCCGTAAAAGACAAGCGGCCCTCCTCCTGCGGGAGCAACCTTTCGCAGTGTCCGGGCAGGAAATCCAACGCCAAAGTCGAATTCCCCAGAAGAACGGCAACGAAAATACGATCAATGGAAGGTGCATGATGGAACGGAAACCAATGCTTCGCAGCACTCCCGAGCGCGAGGGCGTACCCTCGGGGGCGATCGAAACGTATCTGCGCGCGCTCGTCGGCCAGAAGCTTGCCATGCACAGCGTGCTGTTTGTCCGGCACGGCAAGATCATCAGCGAGTCCTACTTCAAACCCTTCGGCCCGGAGTTCCGGCACAGGTTGTATTCCTGCAGCAAGAGCTTCACCTCCGTCGCCATCGGCATGCTCGCGGAGCAAGGGCTGCTGAGCCTCGACGACAAATGCGCCAAGTTCTTCCCGGACAAGGTCGGACCCGATACCGACCCGTACCTGATGAAGACCACGATCCGCGACCTATTGCGCATGGCCGCTCCGTATACGGAAGGCGCCAGTTATACGCCGAAGGATCCCTGCTGGGAGGATACGTTCTTCCATGACGACGTGTCGCACGAACCCGGCACGGTGTTCAGCTATTGCACGACTGCCACGACAATCCTGTGCGCCATCATCCGGCGCGTTACGGGCAAAAACTTCCTGGAGACATTGAGGCCGGTGTTCGACGAGATCGGCATCAGCCGTGACATCTTCTGCGTTGAAACCCCCGAAGGCATCGAATGGGGCGGTTCGGGCGTATGCGCCACCACGCGTGAGTTCGCGAAATTCGCGAACCTCTGCATGCATTACGGCGAGCACGAGGGCAGGCAGATCCTGCCGCGCGATTACCTGAAGGAGGCCACGAGCCGTCAGATCGACAATTCGCTCTACGCGCCGGACTTGGAACAGGCCCAGGGCTATGGGTACCAATTCTGGATGCTGCAAAACGGAGGCTTCGCTTTCTTTGGCATGGGCGGTCAGTACGCACTCGCCTTCCCGGATCAGGATTTCCTGGTGGTGACCACGGGATATGAGGAGTTGGCCCGGCTTTCCCGCTCGGAGATTTTCCAGGCGCTCTGGCGCGAGGTGTTCCCCCTGCTCTCCGACTTGCCACTCGATGACGATCTTACCGCACTCGCAAGCCTTGCGGCGTATTCGGAAGGGCTGACTCTGCCCCACGCCGAAGGCGAGCCGGACTCCCCGGTGCGCGCGGCGGTGAACGGAAAGACATACCGGATGGGCGAGAATCCGATGGGCATGAAGTGGGTGCGCTTCGACTTTGGGGATACGGACGGCAGGATGAGCTACGAAAACGCAACGGGAGAGCACGTCCTCCGGTTCGGCATGTGCAAAAACGTATCCCAGCAGTTCCCGGAGCGGTATTACGGAAGACGGCTCGGGACGCTTTCGGACAAAGGGTATGACTGCCATACGTCCGCTGCCTGGACGATGCCCGATTCGCTCATGCTGTACTGCCAGATCACAGATATCTACTTTGGACAGCTGCGTCTGCTCGCAGTGTTCCAGGGCAATACCGTTACCCTGAACGGCATAAAGCACGCGGAATGGTTCCTCGACGAATACGTGGGGTTCGCCTCCGGAGCCTGCGATTGACATGCCCCGCACTGCCAACCGATGGCCGACGCCACCTGGTGAATTGCTTGCGAATAAACCCACCTGACACTAAAAAACCATCCTGAGCACGCAGGATGGTTTTTGCTGTGGGCCTGACGAAGGGAGTGCCTCCGGGGAGCAGATGCATTGGACGGCGTCACGCCTTGGACGACTCCTTTGGGGTCATCATCACCGCGCCCCCGCACACGGAAAGGTGAACGTCATCCAGCAGTTCCCGAATCTGCCGAACCGCAAAGGCCGCCGCCGGAACTTCACCCGGTTCATAGCTTTTGTCTGCGTTGAAGTGCCCGAGGTAGAGATTGCGGAAGATCTCCTGCAGCGCCGGCAGTTCAAAGAGTTTGATTGCCCCCTCAAAGCAGTCCGCTTCCATCTGCAGCGTTGCGGCCGGGGGCATCCGCAGCATGAAGCTGCCGTCAAACGCCTGCCACGGGCCGTCATCCAGCCGGTAGCGGCCAACGCCTTGCGTATCCATATGGACCTGTGCTTGGTAATCCATGTTGACGAACGGCGCGTTGCGGAGGTACACCGGGTTGGTGAGAGCGACGTTGCCGGCCTCGTCGGTCAGCTTGACAAGCACGAAACTGTCGCCGTCCACCGTCAGTTCATGTTCAATCACACACCGTTCGCCCTGTACCGCGTACCGGGCGACAACCTCACCGTTGACGATGATCTGCACCTCGCGCAGCGGTCCATCGCAGCAGGCGACCGCCTCGCCTCGCAGCGCAAACCGCTGGCCGGGCTTGTGGGGCAGCACGCTGCTCATCGGTGCACCGTCCACCGTCATGCGCAGCAGAGGGCCGCTCGTCGCGATGCACCGCCCGGCCTTTACGGCACGGCACAGGGCGTCGGGCGTGAGTTCCTCAGCCAGTGCATAGGTCTTGAATTGCAGATGTTTGACCGGCACACGATCGAATACGACGTCGGTCTCGGCGATACCGGGCAGGAAGTATCCATTGTTGAGCAGATCGAACCACAGCGCCTGATAGCCCGGCCGCTCGGCCTGATAGCCCATGATGACCAGCGCGTCGACCGCACCGGCCAGCACATCAAACCCGATCGTCGCCGCGATGTTGGGGATGAACTGCCCGTTGCCGTGCCACCACCAGCTTGTCGGGTGGGCGGCGACGGCGACCGAATTCTCGCCCCGCTGCTGCGCGATGGCCTCATAGGGGTAGGCGATGACGTAATGGGGCGGGTCACCAGGCTTCTCCCAAAGCCAGTCATCGAAGTCCTTGTCATAATAGCGGCTATAGGGCGCCTGCTCCTCAAAATTCATCAGGAACAGATGGCCGTACCGCCCCTTGACCAGCTCGTTGCCGATGTCAAGCAGGAAGTCGGGCGCTTTCGTCGCTTCTATCAGCGGTGCGTACTTCTGCCGGTAGGGCACATCATCGGTGAAGTGCTGCTGCAAATACTGGAAGTGTACGTCGGCATCCCAGGGCGAACCGGCGAAGAACAGGTTGAAGTCCTCACACCGCATACGCAGAGCGGCATCGGCCAAACTAGGGTCGATCTTGTTGGCGTCCCTGGAGACATGGCTGTGGCCGTCGAACGACCAAAAGCCCCAATCGGCAGGATCAAAGAGTCGTTTCATCGTCAATTCGGCGAGCGCACTCGACCCACCGGGTGATAGGAGAGTGCCGACGGGCTGCCAAAGCTTGCCCCGGCGCGCTTCCAACCGATAGCTGCCCTGCGGCAGAGCAAAGAGATGTTCGCCCAGGCAATCCGCTTCCGCCACCGGCTCGCCGCCCTCCGGGTGGTACAGCGCCAATCGGCAGGGAATTGGGCAGCCGGCTTCATCGCGCACAATCGCCTTAATCAGCATTTTTACCCTTCACAGGGATCCAGATGTCTGCCTCGGTGATACCAACCTCTTGCAGATAGCCGAAGATTCCCCTGACCCGGCCAATGACAGAGAGCCAGTGGGCGTCACTGCCCAGTGAGAAGCGAACCTGCTCCTGTTTGCAGATGCGGTAGAAGCGCACCATCGCTGCGGCATAATCCGGCTCAGAAAGAGACTCGTGCAGTTCGATGGCGACCTCGTTTTCCCGTGCGGTCCGCGCGATACGGCGCAGTGCCTCGTCCGAGATACGGTTAATCACTTTAGCGCGATCGAAATCGGGGTAAAACTCTTCCATCCCCGTCACATGAAACGGGTGCACGATAGCGTCTGCAAAGGGCAGTGATGCCGCATATGTCATCATGTCAATCATGTTCTGCATGATCACCCATTCGTCCGCTGCAGCCGGCAGGGCCACCTTTTGCCGGTTCTGGTAATGGGTGCAGGCAACGAGTATATAGTCATAGAGCTCCAGTTCCTCACGCTCGATGAGCACACGGCCGGGGTAGCAGATGTCGAGCTCGACGCCGACACGGATGTCAACCGCAGGGCGCAACGCTGCCAGTTCCCTCCGGATGGACAGGCAGCGCTCGGCGTTCTTGCCGTCGGCATAGCCGTGATCGCTGATGCCGGCCATCTCAAGGCCGCATTGGGCAAACTGTTCGGCGATGGCCGCTACCGTCATCTCCGGTCGGGCGCAGCGGCTGCGCAGTGAGTGGTTGTGAAAATCGGTCATAAAACGGTTCATAGCACACCTCTGGCACAAGTATAGCCAGTAAACGCACCATGCGTCAACCGCATTGATTCACAGGCTAGACAGACACACCGTCAGCAATGATCCAATCCATCGTGACCGCTTGCTGCTCTTTCGCTGGCTTTCCGGAGCTTTTCCCCACCGTGGGGCATATTGATAAGGGAACCCCATCGCCAATGGTAAAAGGAGTGATACGATGAGAGGAAACGAGATACATTACTTCTCCTGCGGAAACACCGCCAAAGGGTTCAAAACCCTGCTGGACACCAACGTCTCCACACTGGAGAAACGCTACATCCTGCACGGCGGCCTGGTTGCGGAGAAGACAGCGTGGATGAAGAGGATCGGAGCGCTATGGCAGCAGAACGGGCAAGACGTGGAGTACCTGCACTGCGCGCTGGATCAGGATGCCTTGGACGGTGTGATCGCCCCGGGTTTATCCCTTGGGGTCATCACCGCCGCGCCACCGCACACGTTGGCTGTCGTCGGTGAAACCATCGAGTGCGGCGAGGTCAACGTGCAGGCGTTGGGGCCGCAAAGGAACCAGGGGGAACAGCTCCAAATGGCCATCGAAGCGGAGCTGTCTCATGCGTACGCATGCTACGCCACCGCGCTGCGCATCCACGACGACTGGGAAGCCATTTACATAGCGGCCATGGACAAAGCCGCCCACAGCAACGCCACCACCCAGCTGATCGACGACATCCTGGAAGAGAAGGAGCAGCAAAAGGCTGCCGTGGCCCGGCATCGCTTCCTTGGCGGGGCAACCCCGGCGGGCGCGATGGACTGCATCCCCAGCCTGACCGAAGGGTTACAGCGGCGCATTTTCCTCAAGGGACGGCCGGGTACCGGCAAATCCACGCTGCTCAAGCAGCTGGCATTGGCAGCCCAAAACAAGGGGTTCGACACCGAGATCTACCACTGCGGCTTCGACCCGGACAGTCTGGACATGGTCATCCTGCGGGAATTGGGCACCGCCGTCATTGATACCACCGCGCCGCACGAGTACTTCCCCAGCGAGGAAACCGACGAAATCTTTGACCTGTATGAAAAGATCATCGCACCCGGCACCGACGAAGCCAATGCCGACCGCCTGCAGGAGATCGCCGCCGCGTACAAAGCAATGATCGGCGAGGGCACTGCCCATCTGGCCAAAGCGAAATCCGTCCGCGACACGCTGGAGGAGATCGACCGAAACGCCATCGACCCGCAGGACAGGCAGAACGCCTGGGATACGCTGTTTGCCGCATGCAGCTGACCCGCGAGAATACTTTTGGCCGCTTTCCTCCGCGTGACAGAACAGAGCCCTGGGAACAGCATGGTCCTGGGGTTTTCTTGTATGGGAGGCCGCTGCCCGTCTGGCCGTGCGCTGTTCGCCCGCCCGAGTATCACGGGGTCAGAACAAGCTGCCCTGGGCAAATCCATCAACCGGTGACAGCGTCAGACCCGGCCCCGGGCGATGAAGGATCTCCGTTGCCGCACCCGGGTTGTGGATCCAGTCGCTTTGTTCGCTTGGCTGCAGAATGACCGGCATCCGATCGTGGATGGGGGCAATGTCGGCGTTGGCGGCAGTCGTCAGGATGGTGTAGTGCTCTTCCTTCTCCCCGCGCGCATTGGCATAAAGGCCGTAGATCCCCGCCATCAGCAGCAGAGGGATCCCCGGCATGCGGCACAGGTATTTGATCTTGGGCCCGGTATGGCTCCATTCATAGAAACCGGTGGAAGGCACAACGCAGCGTCTGGTAAGCAACGATTGTTTGAACATGCTCTTTTCGTGGGCAGACTCCGACCTGGCATTGATCACCACACCCTTGCCATCCCACTTGGGGATGCCCCAATGCATGAGGTGCACACCGTCAGAAGCGACCACCGGGGCAACGTTGGTGGGAGCGATCTCCCCCGTTTTCATGGCCGCGTGGAGCCGCGTGTTCTTATAACGCTCGTTGATCTCGTTTAAGATCGCGCGAAGCTCGGCAATCTCATCCTCCGTAAATACGGTATACCGCCCGCACATGGCAAAACCTCCCGTTGTCCCTGTCACCAAGTATGCCTTATTTCACCGATGAAACCAAGCCGGTTTCCCGTCTTTCTCTTCCATAAACCAGACGGGAGGTTCGTTGAAAAGATAAGCGTATACTCCACGGCCAAAGTTGCACAGATATCGCATGCCCATGCCGCCGGCCTGCGTTGAGGCTCGCGGAAGCGGCCGTCCCACCAGGCGGACAGGATAGACGGTATCATCCGGCGGCCACTTGATCAAAAACGGTTCGATTTGCCCGTCCGGGCCAACATCAAGGCGAACTTTCACGTTTACTCTCCCCATGGAAGGCTGCTCCTTTCGGTCAGGATGTACGGGAAGTCGGGAACATCAGGTGGTTGTTCTGCAGGTCGGAGAGAGGTTTGGGCTCCAGCAGGCAGGCACGCTGAATGCTCAGGTGTCCGAAGCGGTTGCGGATGTCGTCCTTGGCCCGTTCCAGCCGCAGGCTGCGCTCCTCGCAGGCCGCCTCGGGGAGGAAGGAGAGCTGCTGCTCACCGTCCGAGGAAGTGAGACCCGAGACCGTCACGCCCACATTGCGCACCGGCTTCTCCCATGGGTAGCTGGCTCGGAAGAGCTCCAGCGCCATCGACAGGATGGTATCCGACAGTTGGGTGGGGTGGGAAAGGGTCCCCTGCCTTCCGTGGCCCACAAGGTCGGTGTCCACGGCCCGCACATGCACCACACGCCCCTGCAGATGGTGTTTGCGCAGGCGGTAGGCCACGCTTTCCACCAACACGCAGAGAGTGCGCAGCACGTCGCTCTCGTCCAGCAGGTCGACCGGCGTGGTGGTGCTGTTGCCCACGCTGAGAATGGGCACCTCGGTCTCCATTGGGACAACGGGGCTGGTGTCCCTGCCGTTGGCATAGGCCCATAGAGAGTCTCCGTTTTTGCCAAACAGGGTGCGCAGCACGACGCGCGAGGTGCCGGCCACGTCGCCGATGGTAAGCAGCCCCAGCTGGTACAGCCTGTGCTGGGTGGCCCGGCCAACAAACAGCAACTCGCCGGCCGGCAAAGGCCACACCCGAGAGGGATAGTCTTGTGGCAGGAGGACAGTGGTGGCGTCCGGCTTCTTCATGTCCGACCCCAGCTTGGCAAAAGGCTTGTTGTCGGCCACGCCGGCGGAGCACGTGATGCCCAATTGCCTGCGCACACGATTGCGAATGTCATCGGCAATGGCCTTGCCTTCCCCCCGAACCCCTGCGGAAGCAGACACGTCCAGGAACGCCTCGTCGGAGCCATACGGCTCAATGCAATCGGTATAACGGCGGAAGATCTCCCTCATTTCTTCGGTGAAGCGCTGGTACTTGCTGAAATCTGCCACCACGGGCACCAGGTCGGGACATTTTTTGCGCGCGGCACCCAAGGGCTCGGCCGTAACGATGCCGTAGGCCTTGGCAGGATAGTTCTTCGAAAGCACGATGCCATGGCGCAGCTCTGGGTCGCCACAGACAACAACAGGCCTGTCTCGCAATTCTGGCCTGTAAAGGCACTCCACGGAGGCGTAAAAGTTGTTGGCATCGACGTGCAAGATGGTACGTTGCATCAAATCGCCTCACATTGGGAACGTTTGTTCTTATTATATGAACTTGACGGCGAATAATGCAAGCCCCAAGATATGGTAGGCAGGCGTGGGCATGCCATACCAAGGCGGAGGGCTGCGAGATGGATTGGATTTTTGACGATGCCAGCAGTTATCGAAGTGTAGCGTTCGGGAATGACAATAGATGCCAAGGGGAATGGAGTCCCCCTTCAAGTCAAGCTAGTGTCTCATTGACTCTTTACGTTGTATCGTTATAGGATCAAAATGACTCACTATGAATTTAATAATGGGACGTGGAGCGGCTGATGCGCGGGAGCGAACAGAGGGCACCTCGTTCGCGTGAGTTGGAGCGGTGATATTAGCCTATTCCTTTTCAGGGCGCGTTTTCATTGACGATAAACTGCTAATATTGTACTATAATGTCATATGCATATTATACCAACAGATTCATTGCAAAATTGAGAATTTGGGAGAACCCGTACTTAGCTGACTGTGACGGTGGAGAGGCTGCTACAATGAAATCAAGGCGTTTCACAAGCATTTTTACTCTTGCGGCGATTGGGCTCATGCTTCTGCCCGCCACGGCGCGGGCGGAAGACGCAAGCGTCACGTATCTCGACGCGTCCGGCACGGAGCAGACCGTAACCGCTGTCGTCGTCGATTCCGCTATGTCCAGCCTTGGCACCGGCTGGTATTATGTGAACGCCAGCGGAGTAACGCGCTCGGGCACCATCACAGTGAGCGGCAGCGCAAATTTGATATTGGCTGACGGCGCGTCGTTTGCGGTTACCGCAAGCTCGAATTACGCGGGCATCAACGTTGCTCCGGGCAACACCCTTACGATTTTCGGGCAGTCCCTTGGCACCGGAACGCTGAACGTTACCGGAGATGAAGACAGCAGTGGGTTAGGCGGCGGCGACAGACAGGGCTGCGGAACGGTGAACGTATACGGCGGCAATGTCACGGCAAAGGGCGGAAGCTACGGTGCAGGTATCGGCGGAGGACTCATGGGTAGCGGCGGCACGTTGAACGTATATGGAGGAACAGTCACGGCAACGGGCGGCGAGTACGGCGCAGGGATCGGTGGAGGATACGGTGGCGGCGGCGGTACGGTGAACGTATCCGGCGGAACGGTTACGGCAACAGGCGGCAGATCCGGCGCGGGCATCGGCAGATGCAGCTGCGGCGGTACAGTGAATATAAACGGCGGAACAGTCACGGCAAAGG
>JAEYRA010000106.1 GCA_023409755.1 Bacillota bacterium | reverse complement strand
TTCCCCAGACGTTTGTTTTGGTCGATACGGTCGCATATGATGGCGAGACCTGGACTCCGGATGGACTTTATGTCAGCGGACAGAGCAACTATGAAGTTGTCTACTGCTGTGACATCGACACCGGAATTAAAGACGGTGTTTACTACAAGCGCATGAATCTGGAAGATAGCGAATACTATAGCGCTGAAGCAGCTGCCCGTATTCGTGCGATCATTACAAGTTCCTATCCCTATGTCTCCCTGGATGAAATGATCGCAAATCTGGCTGCAGATCATTTCCCCAACGCTGATAAGCTCACACGCGCTGATATCATTTCCGCTGTACAGGCTGCTGTTTGGTCCTGCGCCAATGATACGACGGTTCAGTATGTGAAGTCCCACGATTTCGCTGCCAATCCTAGATGGGGCGGCGTGATGCACGATTACAGTGCAGAAATGGGAAAATTCGCAGACATCTCCACCGGAAAATTCATTGTGGATGATGAAGTCGGTGCACGTGTGAATAACCTGATTGACTATCTGCTTGCACAGAATGAAGTCTATGCAAATAAGAAGCAGGTCGTGATCACCAATCTCCAGATGATGGGTGCTCCGGTGCTCACGGATAAGGACACCCAGACCTACAGAATCAAACTGACTGTTACCCTCAACAACAGTGGCAGCGGCTATGATGATAATATCAACATCACTGTGACTGCCGGTCATTCCAAGATGAACAAGATGGAGATCCCTGTTGTTTACGGTACCGAGAAGTATTCCTTCGAACTGGATGTTAAGCGGGGTGATGAGATCAAGGCCGTCGTGTCCGGTACGCAGGTCCTCCCTGAGGGTGTTTACTTCTACGCTCCCAAGCCCGCTGACGTAAACGGCGACGGCATTGCCACCGGACGGGAGGTGTCTCAGAACCTAGTGGGTGTTTCCATGGGTGAGACTCCCGTTTATTCTGAGGAGACGCTTTCCTTCCAGGAAATGACCTTTATGCCCGGCACTGCCTCTAACATCAGCTATATGATGATCAATGAGGATACCGGCAAGGTTGAATTTATTACGAAGATCGACCTAGACAGCGATGATAGCTTTGTCCCCATTATGACCAAGGACGGCTACATTGCAGCTATGTTCATTAAGCAGGCACAGAGCGGCCTGTTCTGGATTGAGGATGAGGTTGACGCCGACATCGTTAACGCTGTTATCAACTGCCTCAAGGTCAACAACCGTTCCTACAAGAGCCATGATCCCAACATCGCATTTGGCTACGGTGAACATGACCTGGAGTTCAAGAAGGGCAAAGTTGTGACCTACACATTTTCGCAGCCAGCAATGACTGTAGAGGATGAAATCAAGATCGAGACTGAGTCCAAAGACAAACCCAAAGAAAACGGCAAAGTCCACAACAAGAAAGCCAAAAAATAATCGCATTACAACAAAAAGCCTGTACTATGATACAGGCTTTTTGTTTTGCTCCTATGATGGCGCGTGGCCATCGATGGGACTGCCATGCAAACTGTCGGAGAACATCGTAACCGAAAGGCCGATTTTTACCTGTTCGTTTGTGATATGGTGGGTATCGTTGGCTGGGACGAGCGGATGTTCACACCGTTCCGCGCAACGTTTGTCAATACCCCGTTCTATCACTGCGCGGGCAATCACGAGGACGTCGATCATATGTTCCGATTCATTGGTGCGCCTGCCGCGCTAAACTGTGATTATTGTATCTGTCCCCGATCGCATGGGACAGCACACTGTTCTATTGTCCTGTGTAGGGCCATGTTATTCCGACTCTCCTCTTGTTCCATGAAGCATAAAGACTATAATGTATGGATGTGGACGGGTTGGATCGCCCCTTTTCTGCAGGGAAGTGCCTGGCTGCAAATGGTGGCATAATCTGTTTATTTTTCGTCCTTGAAACCGTGGGTGCCACGGTTATTGTTTTTCCATACTAGTAGGAGGCAAACCGATGAACGACCAGTTGACCATACGGAACCGTACCTTTTTCCGTAACGGGAGGCCCCATTTTTTGCTATGCGACACCGCATGGATGGCCTTTCTGAACCTGACCGTGGAGGAATTTAGAGAATATGCTTTCTTTCGGGCAGCCCAAGGGTATAACGGGTTGTTAATTCAAAACACACCGGCTTATCAGGATATGCCGAAAAACATCAAATATTTCCCGTTCTATGTAAACGATGACGGCAGCTACGATTTAGGCCGATGGCGGGAGGAGTATTTTACAATGGCCTGCCGGAAGATGGACATTATGCGTGAAGTGGGGATCACGCCGCTCATCGTTCCGATGTGGGTCAGTTTCATCCCCGATTCTCAGATGGGAAAGGTGTTTGACACACGGGGGAAGACCTTCACACAATTTGAACCGTATCAGCGGTTCATAGACCGTACCATCGAGGTCTACAAGCCGTACCACCCGGTTTGGGTACTGGGTGGAGACGCAGAAATGCGTGCTGAGGATGCCACGAATTTTCAGTATTACAGCTATATGGCACGAAAACTGCGCGAGGAGTGCCCCGGTGACCTCATCACCGCACATACCGCCGGCGGCCAGATGCTTGACGAGCGCTATGTACGGGAAGGCTTTGTGGACTTTTACCTGTACCAGTCCGGCCACATGTATGACAACTTTGCGTCGTTGCTTTCGCCCGCCAAGTTGGCAGGCGAATACCTGCAGCGGGACGGGAAGCGGCCCGTGATGAATGGGGAACCCATGTATGAGGCGCATGGGTTCGGAAACAAGTTCGGCCGGTTTACCGAGGAATACCTCCGGCGCGCGTTTTGGTATTCGGTTCTCAACGGGGCGAACTGCGGGTTCACGTATGGTGCTCACGGTATCTGGATGTTCTACGACAACAGCGGTTTCAACAACGAAGCGTGGTCGCTTGTTCCCATGCACTGGCGCAGTGCGCTGAATTTGCCCGGAAGCGGCGACGTGGCTTACTGCAAGGATCTGTTTGTTCGGTACGGAATGTTTGATGTGCTGCCCGCTCATGAGTTAAACCTGACCCCCTATTCTGAGATCATGGTCGGGGGGAATGCCGACCGCAGTACGATTGTGGCATATACCCCCTATATGAACTATCTTTATCTGGCAGGGGACCTCAGGGATTACGAATGCCGGTGGCACCTCCTTGGCCGGGAGAAAGCCGTGAGAACGGCACAAATTTCGGTAACCAGCGGAACGGAACTCTCAGAAAAGCTGAACGATCTATGCCGCGGGCAAGTCGTGAAGCCCCGGGTGTCGGATGAGCTGCTCAATGCGCCGAAAGTGACAGTGGTGCAAATGCTGCAGGATAACTGCGACGCGCTGCTGGTTTGCAGGAAGCGACTGTAGTAAAGAGCTTTCCGCAAGGCGTGCAGCATGCTGCTCTGCTCCAAAAGGAGCAGAGCAGCTGCCCCAGCAAGTGTGGGTTCATTTGATCTGGTACGAGTGCGTGCGCGGGCACGGCATCTTCGTCATCACCTTCCATTCGCTAAAGGTCCTTGGTCAACACCAGATAGCAAAGCGCACCGTTCCATTTTACCTGTGTCCATCCACCCTTTTCTTCCACGGAAACGGCAGGTGAAAACATCGTATTCTGCACCACATAGCCGGCAGGTAAACGCACAGCTCCTTCACAGCTGCTCTGTTCCAGTGCCCCCGGCTGCCAGAGAGCGGCGCACAGGCTGTTGTCCGTAGCCCGCACGGCAAATACGCGGATTCCAGCGGAATGCTCAAATCCCTTGCAGTCAAGAAACGTCCCCTGCAGGAAGTAGGGCTTATTTGCCTTACGAAGTGCGATATACTTCCGGAGCGGTTCATGGTTGCTCTCGTCCAGGTAGCAGCCTTCTTTGATGTCCAACGGCTTAAACTGTGCCATGGAGTGGTACATCTGTTGCTTGTCGGCGCAGTGGCCGGTGACGATCCGATCGGGGAAGGTGTATAGGTATTGCTCCGGCATGGACTTACCAATCTGCCAGGTGTATTCCTCGCCATGCCCCTGGTTCACATCATAAAAACTGCTAAACCGTTCATGACATCCCTCGGCAAAGGTATGAAAGTCCGGGTTTGCGGTTTCATACGTGCGCCGCATCGTCGTAAGCTCCTTTTGAACCCCAGGCAGGAAGTTGTTGCTGGGCCGGCTGTGCCCATGCGCGGTGTTGTAGCAGAAGAAGTCGAGGTTGCAACTGATTTGATCGACAAACATGCCGTCTGCCCCATACTCTCCCGCGATGCGCGTCGCCACAAGAGCCATTTGGTCCACATAAGGCTGGCAACCCGGGCAGCTGGTGGCATAGACCGAAGCCGTGCCGTAGCACTCAAGGTATTCGTTGCCGTCTTCGTCCAGGCTGACGGCATCCTTGCCGCCTTGGCGGTAAAAATCGCCGGTTGTGTCGATCAGGCGGGCGTTGGTATACAGCGAAACGCGCCCGCCCTGCGCCTGTACCTCACGCAGGGCCCGAGCCAACTCTTCCGGCGTTCCTTCCTGTTCGCACGGTAGATAGCGGGGGAACATGGTGTCGTGGCCGTTGTCGTGCCACCCTACCAGGAAGAGATGCTCCATACCGGTGTGCTCAGCAAACCACTTCCACTTCTCCGGTATGCCGGTGAAGCGGATGGCAGGCTGTTCTTTTTCCCTTTTGAGCATAAACTCCGCCCAACCATGGTAATCCTCCCGCATCCACGCAGGGGATTGCGGTGCAGGAAACTGCGGGCGCATGTGGGAGGCGTACAGGTCGGCTGCGCCATGCCACCCGCCGCCCAGCACTGCGATCGAGCATTGGGGCGAAGTCCAGCTTTGGTTGCATGCAAACGGATAATGGTTGACGGATAACTCCAGGGCATACTTACCCAACGTTTTGGCATGGAACGTCATGGTCTCGTTCGCGGTGGAGTAGGTGGCCACATAGAGGGACCTGGCCGGTGAAAACAGTACCATATACTGCATGGCCATGATGGAGGGATAGGTGTAGATGACCTCGTTTGGCGCATATTTGATGTAGTCCTGATCAAAACGGATGGAGGTCGAAGTGGAGACATCCCGAATGGTCTTGGTAGGCTGCTGGATGCAGTCGCCCCACGCGCTTGACATCAGCAGCTGTTCAAATGGTGCGACGTCTTCCTTTCGAACACACGGGTATTTCACCGCGTACAGTACGCCATCCCCCCTGTGCGTGGCGGTCAGCGTGGATAAAAGCTCGTCTTGGGTCAACGTGAAGTCGATCTTGATTTCCACCTCGTCTGCCTCGCCGGCATAGCGGTATGACAGGGGGGTGCCCTGACCCATGCAGGTAAAATTCGAAGAATCCAGCCAAGTTTCGGTTTTTCCGTGCTTCAGGCACACTTGGAACAGCTCCAGGTGCTTCTCGAGCCGTACCGTTGTGCCGGCCCGCCCGACTGTAACCTCTTTCATGTCAATCCTCCAAGTTCTGGTTTTCTGCAGAGTATGTCTTTGTTCTCACAACGCTATGGCGACATCCGTCCGACGCTTCACTGCTACTGAAAGTACTTTTCATAGCTCTCTTTGAGCGCCCAATAGCCGGGTTTCGGCCTGCCTTCGGTGTCCACGATGCCCCAAGCACATTCTGCCGGGCAAAGGGGGTCGCCGCATTGCCAGCAGGTCTTGGTGTCGCACCAGCGGAAGAAAAACTCGCCGATCACGCAGTCCCGCTCGGCAAAAATCTTCATGCATTGGCGGATGTACTCAGCTTGTGTCTCCGGCGAGTGCTCGCCGTTCCATTGGATCTGCCAGGTCTTGTTTCGGCACACATCCTGATTGTACAACCGTTTGCCCTGCGGATCGGGGTTTGGCCCGCTTTGCAGTGTGGAATACCCCCATTCGTTGATGATAACCGGTTTCCCGGTCAGTGCGTGGGCTTTGTCGATGTACCACTTCCAGTCGTCCGGGCCACCCGGCTGCCAGCTGCCCATGTATCCGTCGATGCCGATGTACTCAAAGGGGCAATCATCGATGTGGTACAGCTGCTGCAGTAACACTTCGGCATACTCATTCATAAAACCCAGGTTGATGCCCGGCTTAGCCTTGGGGTTGCCTTTTTTGAGCCCTCTGGCCACAGCGATGAGGAACCGTATGTTTTGTTCACGGGTCATCTCTCCATGGAAAATATCAATATCGGGCTCATTCGCGACTTGCCAATAGGTGCACAGGTCGGCGCAGCTTCGTGCCAGGTACTCGCCTGCCTGCTCGGCATAGTCATAAAAGGAATCGTCTTCGTAACCGCCGGCCCAGCAGGGTACCGAGGGAACCCACACGGTTTTTCCCTCGGCCTCGTCATAACGGTAGGAGCCGGGGCCAAAGGTGCCGCCCATCAGATCAAAACCGGCGCCATGAAAGCGTTGGGCTTGTGCCATTTGCTCGAGGTAGGCTTTTGAGGGCGTTTTCCCGTCCTCTTCAAAGGGGAAGCCAAACCCATGCCGCAGCGAGAAGATGCCGGCTTGCTGCATCAAGCCGAAATCCAGATTGATCAGGGCGGTAGCGCCGGTTATTTTCTTCATGGTTCTCCATCCCTTCGGTTGATAGCATCAGTATAGCATGGTTGGCACATACCGTACGTGCCTTCCTGCCCGATGCTGGGGAGGGTACTATCTGTTTAGCAGATCAGGCAAGGCAAACCGCCGAGACCCCTGGCGGGCCGGAAGTGTCAGCATGGTCGTTCTTTTTATCATGAATAGGAAATGCGTGAAATTTCTTGTATTTATACATTAACAACACGGCGGTGATCGTTTATAGTTAGTGTAGGAACTCAAATCGATACTTTTGGGGGAACCGATGAGCGAATATCCCGTTTACAGCGCAATTCTCGCGCGAAGAAGCATTCGAAGGTACAAAGCCATTCCCGTGGAGCGTGAGAAAATTGAAATGCTGCTTAGGGCGGCGATGGCTGCGCCGTCTGCCTGTAATTTGCAGCCATGGAGCTTCATTGTCGTAGATGACCCTGATGTCCTTGCGCAGGTGAAGGATACTGCAGAGCAGGGAATGTACAATGCGCCGCTTGCTATTGTGGTGTGCGGAATCTTCAAGCATATACCATGGAACGACGAAGGATGGCGGCAGGACTGCGGTGCGGCGGCACAGAATATCATGCTGGAAGGTACAGAGCTTGGTCTTGCGTCGGTCTGCATCGGCGGCTTTGACAGCGACGCCTTGCGTAACGTCTTGGAAATTCCCGATGATGTTCATCCCATGTGCATCGTAGAGCTCGGATACCCCGACTATGAGCTTCCCCCCCTTACCTGGTATACAGACGAGGCAGTCCATTGGCAGAAATACGACAGCAAGAAGCCGCGGGTTATGCGCACGATTTCAATGCTGGAGGAAGACGCAAGGTCAGGGAAAATTTAGCTCCGCCAGTTTGCGAATCCACAGCGAATCGAAACTCGATTGGTTACCGTCAGTGGAACATCAGCGTCAAATCGCCACGGGTGAACGCGATTGACAGCACCCGTCGATGTGGCAGTATTTGAGCGCGATGGTTCTGCAGTAAGAGCCGGAGAACCGATACGCACACAGTCTGCATCCAATTGCAGACGGTAGGAGGTTACTATGAAGGTCAGAAAACCATGCAATTTGGTTCATATGTATCAAAGCCCCGATCGCAAGATCGTCTCCGTTTCTCCAGAGCTGCGGTTCATGGAGGCAGTGTGTGCGGGGAAAATCGAGGAAGCGGTGAATTTCTTCTGTGAAGAAAAGCTTTTCGGTGGGAATCCGATCGTCGACGTTCCATATGGCAAGTTTGAAGGCCTCACGCAGATCCGGGAGTTTGCCGAAGGGTTTGTCCCCCGGTTCCATGCCGATTCGGCATTTGTCACACCAGTCATCCAGACGATAGCGAACGGGCGGGTCGTTTCCGAACTCGTGGTGAATTTTGTCGTGGACGGCGAGATCGAAGAAGTGCCGATGTTCGTGGTCGCAGATCTTCGCACGTCCGATTTGCTTGATGGGCTTCGCATTTACTGTCACTTCTCATTTGTGCCCGGCCTGCAGGCCTATCGAAGGCCGATCTTTCCGGTTGCCCACCGCGAGATGGGCGACCCGGGACTACTCACCGGTGCGGTTCAGGAGTATTATGCAGCTCTTCATCATATGCCCGCAGTGGATGTTGACCGGATTTGCAGGGTTTTCGGTTCGAACTGTCAATTCGGCGGTTACGAGCCGTGGGGACACACGGAAAGCGCAAACCACGGCAATCCCGAAGAACTGAGAAAAGTATACGAGCACATGGCGACTTACATCCCGCGCTGCGTCGCGATGCGCTACGAAACGATCATTGACGATGGCCGCACCTGCGTCATCGAATGGGTCCATATCATTTCTCGTGCCGGAAGGGATGAACGTGGGCGCATCGCAATGTCGGGGATCGCGGCTTATGAACGGGGCGAGGACGGATTGCTCAAATCCATTCGGATCTGCGATTATGCCGGGTACGAGCAGACAATCGACTGGACCAAACTTCCGTACACAAGAGAGGAGGCGCAGGCGGTCAATTTTGTTGATGTCTTCCCCTCCAATGTTGGTGAGAAAGCCTTTGTCTAGAGTGAAGAGATAGACTTGAGCAAGTATAACAACTCTGCCAATACCCACGGAGGGAAAACCCATCAGTGGGGAAGCTGTTCGAATCTAAAAAAACCCGTCTGCTTTCACCAGGGAGCATCTTGGCGCTCACATCAGTTTGTCATTGGGCAAATCTCCTTGTTGTGTCTGCAGGGAATGAAATTACCGTGCA
The DNA here is from genome assembly GCA_023409755.1 of Bacillota bacterium. Taxonomy (GTDB): domain Bacteria; phylum Bacillota; class Clostridia; order Christensenellales; family UMGS416; genus JAEYRA01. The sequence continues at coordinate 17,059 of JAEYRA010000106.1, read as the reverse complement.
ATCATCGCGGGGAGCCAGAGACTTACCGATGACGCCTGGATTTGTGCGCTGCCTCATCTGCCTTTCTGCCTGTTTTTTCAAAAATATGTCTGTTTATTCGCCATTTCGACATGATTTGTGATATGATGGCTATGGTTAATGACCGTAGTCACCAAACATATTTACCCGCGGGCAGCCCGAGCAGGGACGCTGTTCGCGCGGACATCACAGCTTGCGCATTGAAGAAATGTGAATCGTCCAATCCCCCGCACAGCGAATGTTGCAACGGGGTTATTTGCGAAAGGGTTTGCATGATGAAAGCGATGTTGATCCGATTACTGGTGCTGGCAGCACTGCTCCTCACAGTACCCACAGCGGCATTGGCGGGTGCCGGGTATCACTATGTGGATGAAAATGGGAAGACAAGAACGACGGAGGAGTTGACCGTCACGCCCGTCACGGCGGATACCGATACATTGACCAGTGGCTGGTATGTGGTGAACAGCGATGTGACCCGCGACGGCACAATAGCCGTGAGCGGAAGTGTGCACTTGATTCTTGTGGATGGATATACGCTGTCGGTCATGGGTAATAGCAGTAAGGCGGGAATTGCTGTGTCAAACGGCAATTCCCTTGCCGTTTATGGCCAGGAAGCAGGTACAGGTACATTGGCTACCCAGGGCGGACAATACGGCGCAGGCATTGGCGGCACTTATTGGGCACTCGGGGGTACTATCAATGTATACGGCGGCACGATTCTCGCCACAGGGGGGCAATACGGTGCGGGAATTGGCGGCGGACACAATGCAAATGCGGGCACGACGACGATAACGGGCGGAACTGTAACGGCAACAGGCGGCGAAAATAGCGCGGGGATCGGTGGAGGCAACAGCAATGTTTCCAATGTGGAATATGGCATCGGTGGTACCGTTGTCATAACGGGTGGAACAGTTATAGCAAATGGCAACGGATATGGCGCAGGCATCGGAGGCGGCTTGCGGGGCCAAAGCGGAGAGATATCCATTTCCGGCGGCGTTGTCCATGCAACCAGCGGAGATTTGACGGTTGCCTCAGGGGGAGCGGGTATCGGCGGCGGTGCCGGCAGAGGAGTCAACAAAGTGACCATCTCCGGTGGGACGGTGATTGCCACCGCTCTGGATTATGGCGCCGGCATCGGCGGCGGCAGCAGTGGCAGCGGCGGCACGATTGAGATTACGGGGGGAGAAGTGACCGCCAGCAGCCGTTATGGAGGTGCGGGCATCGGCGGTGGTCATATGGCAGGCGGAGGCACGACAACCATCAGCGGCGGGATCGTTTCTGCCACATCCGAATATGGCGGCGCAGGCATTGGAGGCGGTTATCTTGCAAGCAGCGGTACCATCCATATTCATGGCGGCCAGGTCACCGCGTATGGCGGCAGTTGGGGCGCGGGCATTGGCGGTGGCGGAAGCGGCTCCTGCAACGCCGTCACCATAACAGACGGAATTGTGCACGCCATTGGCGATTACAATGCGGGTTCATCGCCTGGCGGCGCTGGCATTGGCTCCGGTGGGGCGAATGCGGGTGGTACACAAAGCGGCGGCACCATCCAAATTCTTGGCGGGAGAGTCACCGCCCAATGTGCCAGCTCCTCCTCCTCGGTGCACGCTCTCGACATTGGAAAGGGCCGCAACGGCATCAACGGGTCGGTGTTGATCGATGACGGGGCGATCGTCTCCCTGGGGAGCATGGGAATGGATGCGTCGGTGACGACGCTGGGCACCTGCATTCTTCAGGGGGCAGGCGCTGGTTCGGTTTTAGGCGCCTATGAAGACGGAATAAAGATCGACGGCACATTGATCGATGTGAGCAATCCGTCTCTTTCGAGCGGCGCCGGGTATACCGTCAGCGGCGATGCGGTTACGCTCATGGGGGGCGGGTCTTCCTATGTTCTCTTTGGCAACACGACCAGCCGGAAGATCGTCGCATCCTCAGGCGCCAGCGTTCCTGTGGCACTGTTTGCAACGCAGATTACGCCAGCCTCCGGTTGTGCGTTTCATATGACGGGTGCAACCGTTAATCTACGGTTGGTGTTGGAGAACACAGTATCGAGCGGCGACGGTTTCGCAGGTATTCAAGCCGCTGCCGGCTCTTCGCTCACGATATACGGTACTGGCAGCCTAACGGCCATCGGCGGCAGCAACGGTTCGGGCATCGGCGGCGGCAGCGGCATGCCGGCTGGCAGCATCTCGTTTACCGGGGGTACCGTGGGGGCGGTCGGGAACGGCGGGGGGGCAGGCGGGGGCGGCGGCAGCAGCGGCGCGGGCGGGGTTGTGCTGGCAGGCGGCGCGGATACCACCCTATCAGCCAAGGGTGGCGCGACCGGATACGACATCGGCTCAGGGGCAGGCAATTCGACAGGGGGCAGCCTCGCTGTCCAGCACAGCGCCACCGTCAACCTGTTGCGCAACGGCACCAATGCCAACGCAAGCATCACCGCCGGTATGATCGGCGGGGAAGGCGCCGGCTTGTTGGCGGGCACATATCTGGACTCTCAAAAGCTCCTCACCTTCAGCAATCTTTCGGCATCCCCCACGTCGAACGTAAAGGCGTTTGACACCGTGACGCTGACGGCCACGGTCACGGGGTTGTCCACAACCGACCCGGAGGGGCAAATCTCCTTTTACTGCGATGGTGCGATGATCGGTCAGGCACCCTTGGCCCGCGCAGGCACCGGAAGCGCCGATGCGACAGCCCAGCTGAACTGGACTGCGCAGGGCGGTTCCCACACGTTCACGGCGCTGTATCGTCAGAATGAGACCGCAGACAGTTACTGTATGACGCAAGAGGGAGAACTCGACGCCTATGATGTGGCCAAAGTAGACCAGGCCGCATTGAACATTACCGGCGTTCCAGAGACGGTGACCTACGGGGATGCGCCGTTTGCCCTGGTGGTCACCGGCGGCAGCGGCACCGGCATTGGGCTTGGGTTTGAGGTGACAGCGGGTGAGGCGGTGTCTGTAGATGCCGACGGCACCATCAAGGTGGAAAAAGCGGGGGCGGCAACCGTTACGGTAACAAAGGCTGGGGACAGCAATTACCATCCAAAGAGCGGCAGCGTTACAATCACGGTGAAGAAGGCAGTTCCGCTCTCGGTCGGTTTCCCGTCTGCCAGCAGTATCACCTATGGGCAACCCTTGTCCGACTCCGCACTGACAGGCGGCAGCGGGGACGGCACCTTCGCGTGGGAGAACCCGGACACCAAGCCGACGGTGCACAACACCGGATACGCCGTCTGGTTCACGCCCAACGATGCGGAGAACTATGACTACACCGGGGTGACGCTGAGCCAAACGGTGCCCATTCTCGTCTATAAAGCCCTCCCTGCCGTCACTTTCCCCACGGCGGGCGAACTGACGTATGAACAATCGCTGGCTCATTCCGCCCTGACCGGTGGCAGCGGGGAGGGCAGCTTTGCGTGGGAAACCCCGGATACGATCCCCACTGTTGTGAACAGCGGCTATCGCGTGCTCTTTACACCCCATGATACGGACAACTATCTTACGGTAACCCAAACGGTAGCCGTGCTGGTTCGCAAGGCGGACCAACTGCCGTTGTCGATCGCCGAACCATCCGTCACCTATGGCGACGCGCCGTTTTCTCTGTCGGTCAGCGGCGGCAGCGGCACAGGCAGCTTAAGCTATGCCGTCACGGCGGGTGATGCTGTGTCGATCGACGCTTTATCGGGTCTGCTCACCGTGAAAAAAGCAGGTTCGGCAACGGTCACAGTTACCCAAGCTGCAGACAGCAACTACAACGAAACGAGCGTCAGTGCAGCAATCACAGTCGGCAAGGCCACTCCGACGGCAGTGTTTCCGACGGCCGCTTCCATCACCTATGGACAGCCCCTATCAAGCTCCGTGCTGACGGGAGGCAGCGGGGACGGCACTTTTGCGTGGAAAAGCCCCGATGCGGTGCCTCCGGTCATCAACAGCGGGTTTGCGGTGGTGTTCACCCCCAGCGACCCGGAGAATTACGTGACAGTGGAACAAACCCTGGAGCTCGTTGTGATTCAGGCGGCTCAAACGCCATTGACGGTGAGCGGGCTGCCCGATCGCCTTACCTTTGGCGATGCGCCTTTCCGCCTCACAGTCGATGGCGGCAGCGGAACGGGCACACTGAGTTATGCTGTCACCTCTGGTGAATCCGTTGCTGTTGACGCAGCGGGCAAGGTGACGATTGTGCATGCGGGAGCAGTGGCAATCCTGGTTACCAAACGTGGAGATGACAATTACCTGCCGGTGTCCTGTACGTTTCACTTAACGGTAAACAAGGCTGCGCAGGCAACGGACTTGACATTTGATTTGCCAGAATCCATTGCTTACGGCGACGCTCCGTTTCAGATCAATGGCAGCGGCGGCAGCGGCAAGGGTGCATTTGGCTACTCTGTCGCTTCGGGCGATGCCGTTGCAGTCAGTGGGACGGGCGTGGTAATGGTGCGCAAGCCGGGCGTTGCGATCATCACGGCCACCAAAGCGGGCGATGTCGATTACTTGAGCCAAACGATGAAGCTGGGGCTCAGTGTGAAGAAAGGGACACAAAACACGCTGACCATAGCAGGTATACCGGCCAGTGTCCATCAGGGCCGCGCACCTTTCCGGCTGGTTGTGAGCGGCGGAAGCGGTACCGGTGCCCTGAGCTATCGGGTTGCTTCCGGAAACGCTGTCAGTGTGGATGAGAACGGTGTGGTGACCATACGCAAGAAGGGGACGGCGTTGCTGACTGTAACAAAAGCGGAGGATGCATATTATCTGGCTGCAACGGCAACCGCAAAAATAAGCGTGAGGAAAGCTGCGTCCACGTTGGCGACGACGCCGCCGGCGTCTCCCACCCCGTCGGCCAGACCAACGGCCACAACGGTGCTCGGCCCGACGGTCACGGCTGCAGCACGCCCGTCAGCGACGGACTCCCCTGTATCGGTGCGCCTCCGTCCCCTTTCCGTAGAGTATGACGAGAAGACCGGCGAACTCGTCGTTGGGATCCGGCGGGAGGATCTGCTGGAAGGCGTGACGGCCCTCCGTCTGCCTTCCGGTGAAATCATAGAGGTTGACACCGCGCCAAATTCTTTGAAGCTGACCGTCAGCCGGGAAGCCATCGATGAAGCGGGAGATCTTGTCCTTGTTGCGCTCGATGCAGAACACAATCCCATGGCAAGGCATCTGGTCCATTTGTCAGAGGATGCTTGGAAGGATGGCGCGGCGCACAACGGCAAGACGGCCTTTGGTTCACTGCCTGTCTGGATAGCGGCAGGCGTTTTGGCGCTTGCTGCGGCGGTGGCATCGATGCGCATCGTTCGAGGGAAGAAAACGAAGGAATAGAAGCCGCCAAGAAACAGCATAGGAAAGTTTCAACTGCAGAACACCCCAAAAGCCACTTTGTGGGCTTTTGGGGTGTTCTGTCCATACCCGAACTTCATATGGAAGAATCGTGGACGCGTCATCTGCCTTTGCACCGCCTGCTGAATCTTGCCGTTGGCAGCTTTTGGCGTGGCTGGGGCCTGACCCGCCGCTCAATTTATCGCTCCCGGTACAGCACCCAGTCCTGCATTTCTGCCCCAAAGCCCGCCGCCCGCAGGGCGTGGGCGGCCTCAGGCGGGTATTGCTTCACCGTGACGCGCCGCAGGGTGGGGTAGATGCGCCGGCCATGGAAGGCCTGGGCGAAGGCCCGCAGGGCCTCGTCAGCCGCGGCGGGCTCCAGGAGCCGTAGCGTTTTGCCCTGCTGCTCCAGCACCGCCACCGGCAGCCCCGCCCGCAGCGCCACCGCCGTGCCGGGCACGTTGAGGAACGAACGGCCCTCCCGGTGGGGGAAGAGTTTACCCCAGGGCTGGGCCGGGTCCACCGCCGGCAGCCACAGCAGCCGGTCGTCGGGTTCTTCCAGCGCCAGCCGCACGCCGGCGTAGTCGCCCTCGCGGAGGTATTGCACCCCCGAAAGCCCGTCGATGAAGTACCCGCGCCGTGCCCGTCCCGTGTACTCCCACGCCCTCAGCAGGGTTTGGGCCATCTCCCAGGGCAGGCCGGAAGCCGTCTCCCGGGTGAGCAGCGCCGCCCGGTCGAAGGCTCGGTTGACCTGCTCTTCCAGCGTTAGGGGCCGCAGGGGCCGTGTGAGATCCCACCGACCGGCCGACAGCGTGCGGACGCGGGCCTGCACCCGCTGGCGCAGGGGGCGGCTCTCGGTTCGCTCCCGCTCCACCCACTGGCGCACCGGCACAAAGTTGTCGGCGGTGGCCAGCCCCTTTGCGGCCAGGCCCAGCAGCGCGTCGTGGGGCGAAGCGCCGCCCAGCCCGCCGGTGAGCAGATGGGCGAAGCTCGCGCCCCGCCGTGCCAGGGCATCGTGGATGGTTCGCTCGTCGTCGGTCAGGTCATCGCCCGGCTGTATCTGGCCGCTCTCCCAGTCGATGGCGTCGCCGGGGTGAAAGGCCAGTGTGCCGTCGGCGGTCAGCCGCCACACAAAATGCCCCTGGGCCAGCTGGGTGTCCAGCAGCTCGGGCCGGTACCCAGCCACCCGTGCCGGCAGCAGCAGCCCCTCCCACCAGGCGGCGGGGAAGGCCTGCCCCTGCAGGGACAGGAGCGCGTCGGTGAGCTGCTGGGCCGGGGAGCCCGCGGTGGATACCCGTGCGGTGAGGAGCGCCGCGTAGCGCTCGGCGGGCAGGGTTTGTACCTGCTGGCGACGCAGGCGCACCGTCTCCCGCTGGGCACGGTCAAAGAGTTCGCCGTGGTACCACAGCCCCTGGTGCTCCACGACCGCACCGCTGGCGGTCAGGGCATCGAGCACCACGCGGGCGTCGCCCGACGCCCACAGGTAACGTTCTGCCACACTCTCCGGCGACTGAGGGCCACGGTAGCGCAGCAGGCGGCGCACGATGTGCTGGCGTGCCGTCCCATCACCCCCGGTGAGGGCGGCGTCGTACTCCTCGCCTTGCTCGGCGGCAATCCACAGCCCCGGCTCCAGCCAGCGGGCACGCCCCTCCCGTTCCAGCTCCTCCAGCCATTCGTAGGGCGCGTCCGCCTCCCCGGCGGCCAGGTCGCCTTCGATCATCAGCAGCGCGTGCAGACGGTTGGCGCTCTCCGGCGCGCGGGCCGGTGCCTGGGTGCGGGCCAGCAGATCCGCCGTGGGCGGCAGGGTGGCGGCACGCTTCAGTTCCTCCGCCACGGCCACATGGATGCCGGGGGGTGTGGGTGTGTAGTCGTACATCATGGCCGCCTCGGTCTGGCGGCGCAGGGGCAGGGACAGGGGCGAAGGGTTGTCGGTGTACTGCTCCCGCGTCCGGATGGTACCGGCGTGCAGGCTGTTCAGCACCCATTCCACCCCCGGCAAGTCCCACACATCCTCCAGGCATTCGCGGCGGGTCTCCCGCACCAGGGGGTGGTCGGGTTGGCGCACCAGTGCGTCCATCAGCTCGGCCCCGCGCAGGCGCTGCAGCCACAACGGCTGCCGGCCGGCGTGGCGCACCCCCATCATCAGCGCCCGCCCGGCGTTGTAGCGGAACGTCAGGTTGAAGGCCGGTGTGGCGGGCAGCACCGCCGAAAGCACCGCTCGCGCGCCTTCAACGGAGAGGCGGTACAGCAGGCGCTCGGGCAATGCCCGGTCCTCATAGGGGAACAGCAGGAAGCCGTCGTCATCGGCCACGTAGCTCACGTTGACGCCGGTCAGGCGCTTTGCTTCCTCCGCTGCGAGGATGGCCAACGGCTCGTTGACCTGCCGACCCAACACCGAGTGCACCATGGTCTGGCGGATGCCGTTCTCGTCGTGGAAGTGCTCAATGAGAAGCGTGCGATCGTCGGGCAGCGTACCGGTCGCGGCAATCTGCCGCTCCACCAGCGACGCGGCGTCCCGTGTGGCGGCGTCATCCAGGCCAAGGCCGGCCAGTGCTTCCCGCAGGCGGCCAGCGGCGGCGGCCTCGGTCAGCCCGGCGAAGATCCTGCCGTAGGCTTGGCCCGTCTGCAGCGCGCGGCCCCGGCTGTCGCCCTTCCAGAACGGCGGGCGAGCCCCGGTGGGGGTCGTCGGCTGCACCACCACCGTATCCTTGCGGATTTCGGCAATCTGCCAGGCGAAGCTGCCCAGCAGGAACTTATCGCCCACCCGTGCCTCAAACACGAATTCCTCATCGAGCTCACCCAGGCGTACGCCCTCGGCGTTGCGCACGGCATAGAGCCCCCGGTCGGGGATGGTGCCGCCGGCGGATACCGCCAGCAGCCGGCTGTAGGTGTCGCCCGTCACCCGGTCGTGGATGCGGTCATAGAGCACGCGGGGCCGCACGGGCACGTCACGGGCGTGTTCCTCGTCACCGGCCAGCATCCGGAGCACGGCCCGTACGTCGTCGGCGGTCACATCCCGGAAGGGATAGGCGCGGGACAGGGTGGCCAGCACCTCGGCCACGTCGTACCCCGCTGCCGCCGCCATGGAGACGAGGTGTTGGGCCAGGATATCGAGACACAGGCGTGGCGGGTGGGCCGGCTCCACGCCGCCCTGGCGCACCACCTGGGCCGCCAGGCCGCTGTAGAGCGCCTCGGCCGCCGCCCGGGGAAAGATGCGCAGCACGCTCGTGCGGTTGGGGCTGTGGCCGGCGCGGCCCAGACGCTGCAGCGTGCTGGAGATGGTGAGCGGGCAGCCAATCTGAAAGACCTGGTCGATCTCGCCCACGTCGATGCCCAACTCCATGGAGGACGTGGCGCACAGGAGCCGCAGCTCCCCCGCCCGCAGGGCACGCTCCACCTCCTGCCTCTGCTCGCGGGAGACGCTGCCGTGATGGGTGCGGGCAAAGCCCTCGCCGCCCAGTTCGTTGACGTAGTAGGCGAGTTTCTCGGCACTGGCACGGCCATCCACAAAGGCGATGACGCTGTGGGACCCGGCGCAGCCCTCGTAGACGTTGCGGGCGATCTCCTGCCACACGGGGTCCTTCTTCACCTCTCGCTCGCCGGTCAGGGGGCTCGTCACGGTCAGTTCTACGGCCTTGCGCATGGGTGGGGCAGCCACCGCCACTTCACCGGGCGCGAGGTACCGGGCAGCCAGGTCCAGCGGCTTCAACGTGGCGGAGAGGCCGATGCGCTGCAGCGGCGCGGGGCACAGGCGGTCGAGCCGCGCCAGCGAGAGCATCAGGTGTGCGCCGCGCTTGGTGTCGATGAGGGCGTGGAGTTCATCCACAATGACGGCCCGGGCCGTGCTGAGCATCCCCCGGCCGCCAGTGGAGGTCAGCAGCAGGAAGAGCGACTCGGGGGTGGTGATGAGGATGTGGGGCGGGTGCTTGACCATGCGTTGACGGTCGCCTGCCGGGGTGTCGCCGGTGCGGATGGCCACACGCACCCCGCCGGGCGCGTCGCCCAGGTTGAAGTGATTGCCGTGCTCCTCCCGCACGATGCCCTCGAGGGGCCGGCGCAGGTTCTCGCGGATGTCGCCGGCCAGGGACTTGAGCGGCGACACGTAGATCAGGCGCAGCTCGGGCTGCAGCGTGCCCTGCCGTGCTTCCTCCAGCAGACGATCGAGGAACACGAGGAACGCAGAGAGCGTCTTACCCGTACCGGTGGGGGCCGACACCAGCGTGTGCTGCCCAGCGGCGATGGGCGGCCAGGCGGCCTGCTGCACCGCCGTGGGCTCGCCCACTGCCCGCCCAAACCAGCGCGCGGTGATGGGGTGGAAATGCTCCAGTCCGTTCATCGGCAGTGTCCCTCCTGTGCGAGGTGTGTTTGTAATGAGTTAGTTATAGCATCGATATGGGCGTCTGTCCAGAACGGATGTTTGGGTGGGGCAGACTCTCTGCCCATGTTTCGGACTGATCACTGGGGCGACGTGGTTGACGTTTATCGTGTAAGCCTTTCCACCAGGTCGATGTATATCTGCAAATATTAAGTCGCGAAGGTTTGCTGAGCTGGAGTGGGGGGATATATGTTTGAGACACTTATTCATAATGGTCTTCGGCTATGTAAGTTAAGAAGATATGGCATAAACGGTTTTGGTGATATATAATAGATGTTAATATCTTGCGAACTCGATTTGGTACCTTTAAAGGAAGTTATGCAAGAGGAGACTACAGGTCTTACATTGGGGAGGAGGTAGGGTAACAATAGGGCAAAGCACTAATTCGGTTTGTTACGATTTGTTAAACTGGCAAGTGGAAGGATGGATGGCTATTGAATAGTTCGACTTTAGCAATCGTTTTTAGAAGTAAAGCAGGAGACTATTTTGCCGTTGTCCCTGGACTTAATGACATTTCAGTTAAATCATTAACGCTCGATGGATTGCTGCAAGATATTGAACAGGAAGTAAATGAGTACCTAATGAGGGAGCCATTAACTGAGGAGATGGCTTTGCCGCATTATATTGGGAATTTTTTAATTACCACTAATTCTCAAGCTCAAATGTTGCGTGAGAGTTATTTTGTCACAGAGCCTGAGGAGGAGACAGAAGAGGATTCAGAGGATAGCGATAATTTACAGGAATGCGTGGACATCAGCGAAATGGCGGACGATAATGGAGAGGACACTAAAGTCGACGTACCGTTTGAGGAGTTGGAATCGTGGCGTGAAAAGAAAAAGATTATAAAGATGTATCTTGGATTCTTGAAGAAAGTATATGACTACCGTTTTACCTTTGATTTCTTTGAAAATGATAAGAGCCTTCTTCTTCGCATGAAAGATATTATTGACGCGCAACTCGATTTGTCTGAGCATTTTGAGCCTCATTGCAGGGATGCGGTTCGTTTGTGTTATGGTCTTGATTCTGGTAAGAGAATGGGGAAGCAGGACATAAATGCGAAATTTGGATATGGTCCAGGTTGGGCTACAAGGCGCATCAATAAGGTCATAAATGCGTTCAGGGAGGATGCATTCAAGAGGATGATTAGTAGCACAATGCCAGAGTTCTCTAAAAACTTCTTTATGTCGAGATAAACCCAATAGGTGTTGACATGATATCTGGGCCTATTCATCAGAATTGGCCCAGATATCATGTTGATCGATGGAGCGTGAGCACTGCGAAAATGGGTTCCTATCCGCTTCAGAAATGAAGGTGTCATTTTATCGGTTTGTTTCCTTTTCCTCGGCTTCCTGCTATTACGGATATATGACTTAGTGTGCTCGTAGCCATGTCGTTGCTTTCGTGGATCCTTCCAGTCCTACCGCACCCGCATGTGCTTGCCCGCGGGCACGACCTTGGCGATGACGCGGCCCACGTCCCGCTGGTCGGGGTCGTAGGGGTGCTCCTGCCGGATGCCAGCCAGGAGCGCGTCCACGCCCTCGGCGGTCAGGGGTTTCCAGTGGGTGCACAGCAGCCCAAGCACATGGCCCTTCCAGCCGAATTTGTTGCCCAGGTACAGGTACTCCAGCGCGTAGTGCCAGAAGTGGGCGGCCTGCTTTTCGTCGGCCCCAAAGCTGGGGATGACGTCAAACCCGGCCTGCATGAACTGCCCCACCGAGGGGTAGCCGTGGTCGTGCAGGTCGTAGTGCCAGTCGCAGATGATGATGTCGCGGGTTACCTCGTCGGTGCGGTCGAAGGCCGGCCACATGCCGAACTTGTCGGCCTCCCACATCTGGTAGCCCAGGGCCTCGGCATTCAAGAGCCGGTCGCCCCACATCATCGTCTGGATGCCGCGTTCGGTCAGGTGGTCGTGCAGGATCTTCACCGTGCGGGCGAAGAGGGCGGCCTTGTCCTTGCCGTGGCAGCGGGGGCAGCCGGGCTCGCCGATGTCGAACACCTCATCGAGGCCGATGTGCACCGTGGTAGCCCCGCAGGCCTCAGCAATCTCGTCCATCATCGGGAACACATACTGGTAGATGTCGTCGTTGGACGCGCACCAGCTGTGGGTGTAGAACTGGGGCCAGGTGGCGTTGGCCGGTACGTCGGGGGTCTCCATAAACTCGGGGTGGCTGTCGAGCAGCGGCCACGCGCCGGAGGGCGTTGCGCTCATGTGGTCGGCCTGGTGGCTGAGGCACTGGAAGAGCGGAATGATCGTGATGCCCTTCTCCTTGCAGTGCTCGCGGATGCGCACGCAGTCCTCGTAGGTCACCGTGCCGGTGGAAAACTCCGGGAAGCAACGGTAGGCATAGCCGGGGTTGAACTCCAGCATCAGGTGGTTGAAGCCCATGGGGGCCAGCCCCTCGTCCACCAGACGCAGAAGACTGTCCACCGCCTCGTGGTCAGCAAAGCGGGTGTGGAACCCCACAAAGGGGCGGGTGGTATCAATGGCCATGGGAACGCTCCTTTCTCCCCGTTGGAGGGCGGGGAATCAACACTATTGTACGATTGGCCGACGGTGGTGTCAACGCGGACGGCGCGGCCTGGTGCATATTTCGGGCGCCCGGCTGGTCCATGGGCATGTCGCAACGGGGATGCGTCTGCCGGGCAGGCCCGGTGGTGACCACGCCATCTTGACGGACGGGCTGCTTGACGCAATAATGATGGGGAACCAAACAAAAAGGAAAGCGGCGGCGACGCGCTATGGAGGTGACGGCATGGGGCGGAGGATGGTGGGGTTGTTGGCCCTGCTGTGGGCCTTGCTGGGGGTGACCACACCGGCGGCGGCCATCGGCTTTGACGCTGAGAGCGTCTTTGCCAGTGTGGTCGTGGTGTTCTCCGGCGACGCGGTGGGCAGCGGTTTTACCATTGGGGGCAACTGCATCGTCACCAACGCCCACGTCATCGACGACCCCAGCGACACCCGGGTGGTGACGCGGGACGGCCAGACCTGGGCCGCGGTGGTCGTGGTGCTGGATGACGAGCGCGACGTGGCTGCTTTGCAGGTGGCCGATGCCGCCTTCCCGGTGCTGGCGGTGGCCGACCCCACAGGCAGTGCCATCGGGGATGACGTCTACGCCGTGGGCGCACCGGAGAACTTGGCCTACACTCTGACGCGCGGCATCGTCTCGGCCCGGCAGCGGATGCTTGGGCAGCGTGTCTACATCCAGACCGACGCGGCCATCAACCCCGGCAGCAGCGGCGGCCCGCTGCTGACCGACGACGGTGCGGTGCTCGGCATGAACAGCGGGAAGCTCACCGACAGCGAGGGCCTGGGGCTGGCCATCCCCATGACGGTGGTGTGCGATGTGCTGACCGACCACGGTGTGGCGCTCAACGGCCATGGCAACGTCAATGGCACCCTCACCCTTCCGGCGGTGGAGCGGCCGGATGGGGCCGAGCGGGCGGCGTCGGCGGCCGGGCAGGCTGTGGGCAGCGCCCTGGGCGGTGACGGCGTGGTCGTACTGGCCGTGCTCTTCTGCCTGTCGCTCACGGGTAACCTGATGCTGCTGCTGCGCCTGCGCCGCCGTCGGAACGCAGCGCCAACCGCAATCACCCTGACGCCCATGGCGGGGATGGGTCTGGGCTCGCCCGATGGGGATGCGGCGGATGACGCCGACTGGCCGGAGGACGAGAGCGACGATGACGAAGAGGACGACCGCTGAAAGAGGACGTGGGGGTGGGTGAAGGATGGAACTGGAAGCGAGAGAGATGGTCTGCGCGGCCTGCGGGCGGCCCCTGGTGGCGGGCGATGAGGTAGCGCTGTGCCCCGGCTGCGGGCGGCCCTGTCACAGTGCCTGCCAGGTGGGGGATGACATGGCCCCCTATGCTGCCACACAGCCGACGGCAGCGCACGATACGTCGGGGGCGGTCTGCGCGGTCTGCGGCGGGGTGCTTGGCACTGTCGCGGGTGGCGTGCCGATTGCAGAGCCAGCACCGGCGAAAGCCGACACACCCGAGCCCGCCGCTCTGCCCTTCGACTTCGAGCGGTTTGTTGATAAGCGCCTGTACTATTACCGTCCCCGGTTTACCCAAATGAACAGAAGCAGCAAGATGGTGAGTTGGAACTGGGCGGCGTTTCTGTTTTCGCCGTATTGGCTGGTGTACCGCAAACTGTATGCCCCAGTCATTGCGTGTTGGGTGTCTGTCCAGTTTTCCTCTCTGCTGGACACAACGGGGTGGGGGAGCATCGGTATGGGGTTCGCGAGCGCCGTCGTCTTTGGCCTTTTTGGCAACCGGTTGTATTTCTGGAACTTGGAGCGGGTCTCCCGCGTGGAGCAGACGATGGAAGAACCGGCTCGTTCCCGCTTTGTCCGCCGGCACACCGGCACCAGCAGTCTCCTTGTGCTGGGCTTCGTTGCGGTTGAAGTTTTGCTCCGGGCGTTGCTTTATTGGTTGCTTGGTTGATGGAAAGGCAGGTTGCTCGATCGGTTCTTCTGGTGTATAAGGATTGTGTGGCAGTGACACGGTCATTGTAGAACACAACAAGCCCCCCTCACTACTGAACAGAACCCCACAAAACGGACAGTGCCAAAAAAGACCTCCTGATGTAGGATCAATACAGCAGGAGGTCTTTCATGTCGCTGGAGAGAAAGCGGATCTACCCCGCGTAAAGGAGCTTGGACCGATCATTGAGGAGATGTATGCCCAGGGGCGGACAAGGAGAGAGATAGCAGATGAGCCTGGGCTGCCCGGGAAAGAAACTGTTAAAGAATACATGAAGAGAAAACGGCGAGCAGAGCATCCATTTCTATAACAACCACAGACTTTGTTTGAAAACAAAACTGACACCGCTTGAAAAACGGTGCCAGTGTGCGTAATCTTTCGATTCCCTACGGCTGGGGGCTTTTTCACTGTCTATAAACCAGGGGGCAGTTCAAAAACCGGGGGCTTGTTCTGGTTCACCCTCAGGTTTCGTCGGCGTTCTGGGCTGTCGCCGTGCGGATGTCCATGATGCGGTTCTCCGCGTGGGTACGCAACAGCGGTGGGGCCGCGCGGTCGCTTTTCACATGGAAGAAGAAGTTGCGGGCGTCCTTGAGGTTGCCAAGCCGCAGAGAAAGCTCCGCCAGCAGCAGCTGAATCTGCTGCTCCTGCCCGGGGGTGAGCTCAATGGACTGATACACGGCCAGGTGGGTCTCCAACGCGCGCTGGGCGGTCAGCTCTTCCATTACCGGGTCGGCGCAGTCCTGATACAGGCGGTAGAGCTTCATGAGCAAGTTGGGCACGGTCAGCGGGTGACGTGCGAGGTAAACCGGCGCACACTGCAGCGCCAGGTAGTAACCGGCAAAGACCGATTCGGTGGTGCGCTCCAGCTCGAAGGACAACCCCCGGGCCTTGAGCGTCTTCAGGGCCGCCGGCAGCTCGGCGCGGGCATTGTCGGGGGTGGCAAAGAGATCGTCCGGCGCGCTGTACAGGCAGTTGGGGCAGCTGGCCACGTCGTAGTAGAGCGGCTCCACACCCTTGTAACGGGTGCGCAGGTCCCGGTCGGTACCCTCCGGCACCAGGCGGGAGGAGCGTACCTTCAACGCCCGGAAGGTGTGCTTGCACACCGGGCAGGTGTAGCCTTTCTCCATGAGGTAGGTCCGGTCGCCGACGTGCAGGGGCAGCTCGTACTCCTTGTGCTCCGGGGGGTAGAGCAGCTCACCCAGAGCGGCCCGCACGGCCGCAGGGTCAGCCGTCACAGGGGGCACCGCTTCATTGCCCGGTGCGGGGGCAGGGGCGGCCCGGTTGGGTGCCGCAGCTGCGGCCTTGGGCGCGGCTGCCGTCGCTTGGGCAGGCAAGGGAGCCTTGGGCACCGCGCCGATGGGGAAGCGGCGGCCCACGGCCTTGGCGTACCCTCCTTGTACCAGGGCCAGACGTTGCCCCAGGCACCGCACCATCTCGGCCGCAAAGTCCGGCTCGGCCCGCAGGAAGGCGGTCAACCCCTCGGCAGGAATGATGAGCACCACCGCATCGGTCAGCGCCACGGCCGTGGCTGCGGCGTGCCCCGCCAATGTTTCTTCCCCAAAGAAATCACCGGGGCCGTAGGTGGCCAGTCCTGTTTGGGTCGGTCTGCCATAATGCGTGAACTCGCCCACCTCGCCCAGCAGCACCAGCGTCAGGCCGGCCGGCCCGCCTTCCTCCACAACGACCGTGCCCTTGGCGCGGCGCATGGCTCCGGTCAGATTCTTCAGTAGGTGCAGGTTACACATGGCAGTTCTCCTCTGCATCAGCAGAATTCTACTTATAATATATACACTCTTATTATTGCGGGCAAACAAGAAGTGATAAGTGTTATGCGAAACGCCAATTGACCTGCTGACGCGTAGTGACGAGCAGGCAGAGGGGAAGAAAACCAATTGGCTTTGAAAATACCCCTTGACTTTAGACACGAGCCGCAGTAGAATACTTTTTGCGCCCCATCAAGGGCGAACGACGCGGGGTGGAGCAGTCTGGTAGCTCGTCGGGCTCATAACCCGGAGGTCGAGAGGTTCAAATCCCTCCCCCGCAACCAGTTTGGCGGCGTAGCTCAGTTGGCTAGAGCATTCGGTTCATACCCGAAGTGTCGTTGGTTCAAATCCGACCGCCGCTACCAGCCGCTGAGCGGCGGCCGATACCGCGAACCAAGGCAGATGGTTCGCGGTATTTTTTTGCCCGCGCCGGGCTGTGCAGCTGTTGCGCAATGCTGGCGATGGGCCGGGCCGACGCCGCAAATCGCGAATCCCGAAGGGTTCGCGATTTTGCTATACTCCCCACGGTATGGGTGGGAGCCAGCCCGGACGTGGGAAGTATGCCCAAGGACTGGAGGAGAACGTGATGGACTGTGTGCTGCGGCCCTGGCGGGCAGAGGACGCCGCCGACCTGGCGGAGTGCCTGAACAACCGGAAGATACTTGACAACCTGCGTGACGGGCTGCCATTCCCCTATACTGTGCAGGACGCACGCAATTTCATCAACTTCTGCGCGAGTGCCGATGGGAGCAAGGCGTTCGTGTACGCCATTGCGGTGGAGGGCGGGGCCGTCGGCAGCATTGGCGTGTACCGCCAGGGCAACATCCATTGCCGCACGGCGGAGATGGGCTACTACCTGGCCGAACCGTACTGGGGCAAGGGGTTGGCCACCAGCGCCGTGCGGCAGGCCTGCCGCCAAGTGTTTGACACCACGGACATCGTGCGCATCTTTGCCGAGCCCTTTGCCCGCAATGCCGCCTCCTGCCGGGTGCTGGAGAAATGCGGCTTTACCCTGGAGGGTGTGCTGCGGCAGAATGCGTTCAAGAATGGGGAACTGCTGGATATGAAACTCTACTCCCTGCTGAAGGGGGAGGGGGACCGGGCGA
>JAEYRA010000056.1 GCA_023409755.1 Bacillota bacterium | reverse complement strand
CTGCTGGCCCACCTGGGCACCCTATGCCCCGATGCCCACAACCACATCTTCATGGCCATTAAGAACACCGACCAATATGGCCTGTGGGACGCCATCAAAGCAAGGCCGGACGAGCCCGCCAATGGTGCATTGGTGAAAAGGGAAGAGGCGAACTAGAAGTCCGCATACAGGCCAATCGGGTGTGCCGGACGTGGTGACCACTCCTTAAGTACAAAGAAGGGAGCAAGCATTGCTTGCTCCCCTCGCACGTATTGCGCAGTTGTCAGTCCTCGTTATCAGCGGTGGAGTTGATCCCAGCGAGGCGGCTGATGGAATCCTTGAGGATAACGATGTTAACCCGGCGGTTCTTGGACATGTTGGCCTCGGTGTCGTTGGGGGCCACGGGGGCGTACTCCCCATACCCGCGGGAGGACATGCGCTTGGGGCTCAGTTCCTTGTTGCTCGCGAGCAGCAGCTTCAGCACGGTGTTGGCCCGGGCCGAGGACAGCTCCCAGTTCGACGGGTACTGGGTGGTGTTGATGGGGTCATTGTCGGTGTGCCCCTCGATGCTGATCTCATTCTCCGACAGCGGGGTCAGGATCTTCGCCAGCTTCTCCACCAGTTTCTTGGCGCTGTCGCTGAGCTCGGCGCTGCCTTTGTCAAACAGCAGTTTGGTGTTGACGGTGATGACCAAGCCCTGACTGCGCAGCGTCACCGACACATCGTTTCCGAGATGCTCCTGAGCCAACAGCCCTTCCAGCTGCGCCTTCACGTTCT
The DNA here is from genome assembly GCA_023409755.1 of Bacillota bacterium. Classification (GTDB taxonomy): domain Bacteria; phylum Bacillota; class Clostridia; order Christensenellales; family UMGS416; genus JAEYRA01. The sequence goes on along the minus strand of JAEYRA010000056.1, from coordinate 11,789 downwards.
CCATGGCCTCCACCTCACCGGTGTTGCCAAGGCTGCCCCCGGTGGCGGACGGCGTTCTGGCCGCACCGCCGGATGGCATCTCACTGCTATGGGGGGTGAACACCGGGTAAATGAGGTCGCCGGATTGGCCGCCGGACTGGTCACCAGGGCCCGTATCGCCAAAAACCTCCCCAAGGGACTGAATGACCTGGAGGTATTTGTTTTTGTCCACGTTGCTTATGGCAAAGAGGATGATGAAGAATGCCAGCAGCAGGGTTATGAGGTCCGAATAGGTGAGGAGCCAGCGTTCCCCATTTTCCTTTTCTTCCTCTTCATGGCGTGTGTTCATGCTCAAGCGCCATCACCTGCCTGTGTGGTGGTCCGACCCGGCGCCTTCTTACCGGCGGCCTTCTCAAAGTAGGCCAGGTTCATCTTTTCCCGCACGGTGTCGGGGTGATCGCCTGCCTGGATGGAGAGAACTCCTTCGATGATGAGCTCGTTGACCATTTTCTCCTTGGTGGCCTTGGTCTTGATTTTCCCCTCAAATGGCAGCCACAGAAGGTTGGCCAGACCGACGCCATAGAGCGTGGCGATGAACGCAAGCGAAATGCTGTGGGCCAGTTCGGACGGGTCGTCCAGCCCGCCGCCCAGCACGGTGATGAGCCCCATGACCGTGCCGATGATGCCCATGGTGGGTGAGAAACCGCCAGCTGCACCAAAAACTTTGGCTCCGCGGGCGTATACGTCGTTCTGCAGATACATGTCCCAGCTCAGGATGTCCTTGGTGGTCTCCGACTCAGTGCCATCGATGATGAGACGGATGCCCTTCTCAATGAAGGGGTTCTTAATGTTGCCCATCTCGTTTTCCAAAGCCAGCAGTCCTTCGCGCCGGGCGATCTCCGAAAAGCGAACCATGGTGTTGATGGTGCCGACTTCGTCAAGCTTCTGGTTGGTGAAGATGACCTTGAGCATGCGGCCAATGAGTTTGAGGTCCTGCATGGGGAAGAACAATATCACGGCTCCAATGGTACCGCCTAGAATGATCGGGAGCGTAGTGGGGGAGTAGATTCCTCCCATTTCGCCGCCTTCCCACAGGTACCCGCCAAGAACGCCGCCAAATGCAATGAGAATGCCCAGCAGTGACGTGATGTCCATACCAACAAGACCTCCAGGTGCTAACTATAAATTCCCAGTTAGGGGCCGCATGAAACGAACAATTCTCCACACCCAAACAAGGGATGTGCTCCGGTTTCCCCTTTATACTTCGGACAATCTCCCAGCAAACTTAACCGTCCTTTTGCAGGGCAAACAGCCAAGATGACATGAAATGCGCCGGCGCAACCCTGCACCGGCGCATAGAAAAACCTAAAAGGCAACAAAACCAACACCCCCGACTGCCAGCCGGGCGCTGTGGCGGCACCACGTCCGTTTACAGATGGGCCTCCCCCGTCTCAATGAGATGGGCGATGGCGGCCACGGCCGCGTCCTCGTCCTGCCCCACGGCGGCGATGAGGAAACTGTCGCCCATGCGCAGCTTCAGGCTCAGCACCCCCATGATCGACTTGGCATTGACACGCTTACTGTTCATCTCAATCCAGATGTTGGAGGTGAACTGATTGGCTACCTGCACCAGCAGCGCCGCCGGCCTCGCTTGCAGGCCCTCGTCATTGCGAATGGTCAAGTTCCTGTGGTTCATCCACCGGTTCCTCCTCAGCTGTCAAATCTGCGGCAATCTCCATCAGCCGCTTGAATCTATGGTTCAACCCCGATTTACTCACCCCGCCCAGAATTGCCGCCAGCGCATCAAGTGATGCATCGGGGTTCTCCAATCTGGCTTCGGCCGCCTGGCGCAAACTCTCTGGCAGGCTGGCGAGGCCCCGCAGCCGCTCGATGCAGCGGATGCTGTCGGCCTGGCGTTCGGCGGCGGCCAGCGTTTTTTCCAGGTTGGCCGTGTCACAGTTGACGACGCGGTTGACGCTGTTGCGCACCCCCTTCTCCACCCGAATGCCCTCAAAGGCAAGCATATGGGTGTGGGCCTGCGTCAGCACCAGGAATTGCGAGATATGGTCGGCCTCCTTGACGTAGACGACCTGGCGGCCACGGCGCGCCATGGAGCGGGCATTGATGTCCTCCACCCCCAGCAGCGCCACCACGGCGGCGGCCCGCTCCTCGCTGTCAAACACCATCTCCAGGTGGTAGCCCCGCCCCGGGTCGGACATGGAGCCACACCCCAGGAAGAGACCCCGCAGCAGCGCGTTGCGGCAACAGCTTTTACGCACCAGCGCCCGGGGGATGGACCCCTCCCCTCCCAGCAACCCGCAGTCCACCAGGAGCTTGCGTGCCGCCGTGTCGTGGCCGAGCACCACGCTGTAGCTGAAGTTGCGGTTCAGCCGGCGGCGCTCATGCTGCTCAATCTCCGGCGCGACGCCGTATAAGCGCTTGATGAGCCGATAGACCCGCCGGGCGATGTTGGGGCTTTCGGTCGTAATCTCGGCACGGAGAACGCCATCCTTGCGGTGCAGGGAACCCGCTGCCAAAACCACGCCGGCCAGCTCAGACTGCGCGCAGCAGCCATAGCCCTCCAGCGGCAATCCGGTCATCTCTTCCTTCACATTGGCCGAAAAGGACATGCTCTCGCTCCTTGCGCCCAGTATAGCACAAATCAGGCGGGGAACAAAGCGGGAAACACGCCAATCAGCGGCTTCCACTGGTCTAAACAAACCGGTGGCACTGTGGTACAATGTGAAAAACGCATGAAAGGAGCCCCAGATGGAAAAAATGAGATTGGGTCGGACGGGCATTGAAATCAACCGCACGGCCTTCGGCGTATTGCCCCTGCAGCGCACCGATTACCCCGAGGCCGTACGCATCCTGCGCCGGGCCTATGAAGGCGGTATCGACTTCTACGACACGGCCCGTGGCTACAGCAACAGTGAGGAAAAGATCGGCATGGCACTCTCTGGGGTGCGGCAGCACATCGTCATCGCCACCAAGAGCCCCGCGCAGGACAAAAAGGGCCTCTTTGGCGACATCGAAACCAGTCTTGCCATGCTCAAGACCGACTATGTGGACATCTACCAGCTGCACAATCCGACGTTCGTGCCCACGCCCGGTCACCCGTCCGGCCTCTACGAGGGCCTGCTGGAACTGAAGAAGCAGGGCAAAATTCGCTTCATTGGCATCACCAACCACCGCCTGCCTCTGGCGCTGGAGGCCATCGCCACCGGCCTTTATGACACGGTGCAGTTCCCGCTGAGCTACCTCTCGGGCGAGGACGATCTGGCGTTGACCGCCGCCTGCCAGGCGGCAGACGTGGGCCTCATCGCCATGAAGGCGCTCTCGGGCGGGCTCATCACCAACGCGTCGGCGGCCTTCGCCTTCCTGCGGCAATATGGCAACGTGCTGCCCATCTGGGGCATCCAGCACATGCACGAGCTCGAGGAGTTCCTGACCCTGACGGACAACCCGCCGGCCCTCACAGCCGACCTCCAGGCCGTCATCGACCACGACCGCACCGAGCTGGTGGGCGCCTTCTGCCGGGGTTGTGGCTACTGCCAGCCCTGCCCGGCCGGCATCCCCATCAACATGGCGGCGCGCATGTCGCTGCTCTTGCGCCGCGCGCCTTACCAGAGCTTCCTGACCGACGAGTGGAAGGTCAACATGGAGCTCATTGACGGTTGCCTGGACTGCGGCCACTGCAAGGCTCACTGCCCCTATGGGCTGGATACCCCGGAGCTGCTGCGCGCCAACCTCGCTGACTACCGGCAGTTCTATGCCGAACACACCTGATACACGGAAGGACAAACCATGGGCGATCTGACAACCCTGGAAGATATCATTGAAGCCCAACAAGCTCTGCATGACTTTGTGCGCATCACCGACCTGGTGCCGTTGGCATTGCCCGGCCAGGGTCTGCCCGGCGGCTGGCTGCACCTGAAGGCGGAGAGCCTGCAGCAGACCGGCTCCTTCAAGGTGCGCGGCGCCTACAACCGCATGCGGCGGATGACGCCCGAGGAGCGCGCGCGAGGCGTCATCGCCTCCTCCGCAGGCAACCATGCACAGGGCGTAGCGCTGGCCGCGCGGGAGCTGGGCATTGCCGCCACCATCGTGATGCCGGCGACGGCCCCCCTGCAAAAGGTGGAGAACACCCGGAAGCTCGGCGCGACCGTGGAACTGTGCGGAGCGTTCTATGACGACGCCTACGAACGGGCGCTGGCACTGCAAAGGGAAACCGGCGCGGTGTTCGTCCACGCTTTCAACGACCGGCACGTCATCGCAGGCCAGGGCACCATCGGGCTGGAAGTGCTGACACAGCTGCCCGATGTGCAGACGATTCTGGTGCCGGTGGGCGGGGGCGGTATGGCCGCCGGCATCGCCCTGGCGGCTAAGAGCCTGCGCCCCGACATTGAGGTGCTGGGGGTGGAGCCCGAAGGCGCGGCCAGCATGAAGCAATCGCTGCTGCGGGGCGAGGTGACGACACTCACCTCCTGCAGCACCATCGCCGATGGCGTGGCCGTGAAGACGCCGGGCGACCTGCCCTTCACCCTGTGCCAGAAATATCTGGACGACATTCTAACGGTGGACGAGGACGAAATCGCCAGCGCCATCCTCACGATGATGGAACAGGCCAAGATGGTGGTGGAAGGGGCCGGCGCGGTGGCCGTGGCCGGGGCTATGCACGCCGGCGGGCGCCTCAGTGGCCGGCGGACGGTGGCAATCGTCTCTGGCGGCAACATCGACGTCTCCATGGTGGCACGCATCATCGACCGAGGGCTCGTCAAGACCGGACGGAAAGCCGAGCTCATCGCCCGTATTACCGACCGGCCCGGTCAACTCTCCAGGATGTTGGAGTGCGTGGCAGACGCCGGGGCCAACATTCTCTCCATCCAGCATGAGCGCTCCCGCTCCACGCTGCCCATCGGGCAGGTCGTGGTGGAGCTGGTGCTGGAGACAAGCGGCTTCGAGCACATTGCCGAGGTGCTGCGGCAACTGGCCAACCTCGGCATTGACGCGGTGAACGTGACACAGTAAGCCATTTCGCAGATGACGCAGAAAAGCCCTGGAACCCATAAGTTCCAGGGCTTTCTAATAACCTCCCAACCATCTTGGCGAATCATTTCGCCCTGGCGATCATCGAGGCGCCTCAAAGCTCCCCCGGTAACGGGTTACCCCCTCACGCAGTTCCCCCAACCGCGCTCGAAGGCCCGGCACCGACAGGCCGCTCGATGACGGCAGCCGAATGGGTACTCCTCCTCGGTTGGCGCGGCCCACACCGAATCAAATGATGCTGATGGAAAAAGGCAAAAACCCCTGCGCTCTCGCGCAGAGGTTTCTTCACAATGATATCCCAGCGGTGCCGTCCACCCCGTAATAATCACCCGCCTCTCCGGCAGGGTGGGTGCTCTGCCTGCGCCTTCTGTCTTCCTCTCACCGGAGGCATGACATCCGGCACGCGGACCCCGAGCTCCCATTTCTGATTTGTGGGTTTATATACGAAGCTAACGCACACCCCAGGATAGCGTTTTGGTGGGACCAAATGGGCTCGAACCATCGACCTCCACGATGTCAACGTGGCGCTCTAGCCAGCTGAGCTATGGTCCCGCGACGCATACTCTATTATACACAGCGAACCCTTAAAATCAAGCCCAATTTTAGGGTTTGCACATCGCGGTCGGTCGTTGTATTTCTAGCATACCACGGCGTGCCGCAAGATGTACGCGGTAAAATTCGCCTGTGGGGCCGGTTGAGTTGACCAACGCTGCTGGCACTCAACGCAAAACAGGGTATAATAGTAGAAACCAAATGCGAAGGAAGAACCATGAAGCGTCGATTTGCCGTCCTCCCTCTGGTGCTGCTGGTTCTGTTTCTGGCGGCCTGCCAGGCCGCAGTGCTTCCTGCGGCCCAGGCTGGCGCGCTGGCGAGCCTGCTCACCGCCCGGGAACAGGCAGTACTGACCGGTGACCGGGACGCTTACCTTCAAACGGTGAACCCCGACGACCCGGTGCTGCGGGTGGAGGAACGCAACCTCATCGATGCGGCACGGAGTCTGGACATCACCACCTACACACTGGACGCCGCCAACCCCAAACCGGACGGCGACACCCTGACCGCGACGCTCACCCAGCGCAGCACCATCGGTGGCGTGGAACGCAGCTGCTCCTACCCCGCCCGCTTTGTGCGCCGGGATGGCGAATGGTATTACGCCGGCCCGGCCTTCACACGGGTCTCCGACGGCGCTGTGGCGGTGGACTATCTGGGCAACTCCGCCAACCTGGCCCGCGCTCTGCTGGGCATCGAGAGCGACGTCCTTTCCACCATGGATGACCGGTTGGGTGTCACCCCGAAGGGGGACGTGACGATTCGCCTCTACGATGACCAGCAGGTGTTCCTGCAGACGGTGAAACTGGACTTGCCCGCCTGGGTGGGCGGCTGGCACGAATATGGCGAGGCCATCAAGACATTTATGGGCGGTTATGGCAGTACCCCCGAGGATTACCGCGCCATGCTTTGCCACGAGACGACCCATCTCCTGGTGAGCGAGCTCTCCGGCGACAACGCGGCCTATTGGCTGCAGGAGGGATTGGCCGGCTGCCTGGAGGAAGCGCTGACCGTCGCACGGGGCAGCCCGGCAGAGGCTCTGACACTGGATGACCCCTCCTTCTCCATGGCAGACCTGAAGGCCATGAACCTGGAGGCACTGGAGCCCGGCGACCCGGATGTGACGGCCTACTACGCCACGGCGAAGGTGTACGCCGCGTTCCTGCTGGACCGCTACGGCTGGCAAAGGGTGCAGGCCATGCTGGAACGGATGGCCCAGCGCCCGATGATTGAGCAATCGGCAAACGAAAAGCGGCTGGAGACCAACACCCGCACCGACGAGGCGCTGGCCGCTTCCTTCGGCTTTGACGACCCTGGTTTTCAAAAGAGTTTTGACAAATGGTGGGAGGAGAACAACGATGGCTGACACCCAAAAACTTCGCACGATGACGGTGCACATCTCCAACATCCGCGATGCGCAAACTTTCTGCGCGCTGACGGCAGATTACCTCGACGATGTGGACCTCCGGCAAGGCCGCTATGTGGTGGACGCGAAGTCTGTGCTGGGCATCTTGAGCCTCAACCTGAAAGAGCCGATACTGCTGGACGTCTACGGTGACGACGCATCGGCTTTGCTGGAAAAATTGGGAAAATTCCTCTGAAATGCCTGAGCGGCTACGGCATTGACGGATTGACGTGGGCTGCTGCCAATGGTCTGCCACATTCCCAGCCGGGTTCTGGCCAAGCTGGGCATCGGTGCGCGAGGCCGCATATTTTTCATGGTGTTCACTCCTCCTCCAGAGGGAAACGTATTCTCAGAAAGGCGCGAGACGCCAACGACGGAAACGGAGGAGAACACATGGATACGCAAAGCCGCATCAGTATGGCGAAGCCCTTGGTCAGCGGGGCGCAGGGCGCGCTCTATCAGATGAAGTACGAAACCGCCTCGGAGCTGGCGATCAGCGTCCCGCAGAGCGGCAGCTGGGGGAATCTAACCTCCCGCGACTGCGGCCGCATCGGCGGCAACATCACCCGCAAGCTGGTTGAGTTGGGCAAACAGCAGATTCAGTAACACCAGCCATGCCTGTGAAAGCCCTTCCCCACCGTGGGAAGGGCATTTTTTACGGCTGGCAGCAGCCAGCCTTTCGCGGATGTCGCTGCGGCGCCGTCCGCGATTTGGACGGATTGTTCCGATGATTGCGAATCATCCGGCGCGCAGGTCGCCGGACGATGTTTATTTATGGCACTCATGCCGTTTTTTCAAGATACGGAGTTTCGCCTTCGGGCGGGCCATCTGCTTTTGTCCTTCCCCCGATTGTCGGTATCCTCCCTCCGGATGAACCGGCGGTCGGTACTTTCCTTTTACTCCCATGCACTTTGTTGACGGACGATGACATCCTCAGTGTGGGAACACTGGTCGCCCACAGTGTGCCGAAAATCACAGTGCTTTATGCGCGCTGCCAGTAAAATGAACAAGCGGTGTTTTATCGGCGGCTCACGTCTGCTATAATGGTGGAAGGAGGCACCATGCGCTACAAACTGGTTACCAGCATTGCCGAAAACCGGCTGATACTGCTCTACCTGGTGTCCAAACTGCCCTTGGGGATGGACCACGACCACATCGTGCGCTTCAACCAGGAGCGGGAGTGGATGCTCTATTTTGATATGGAGCAATTCCTGGCAGAGCTCAAAGACGACGGACTGCTGGCCGTGCGCCACATGGATGACCGGCGGGTCTACACCCTGACGGTTGACGGCCTTAACGTGCTGAACCTGCTGAAGAACCGCATCGCGCTCAACGTGCGTAACATCATTGACGAAAGGGTGGCTGAACTGAAGGATGAACTGGAGCTGGACCTGGAGGTGACGGCGACCTATGGCCAGACCGCCGCCAGCGAATACCCGGTGAAACTGCGGCTAACCGAGGACTTCGCCACGCTCCTGGAGCTCAACCTGACCGCCCCCTCCGCCGAGATTGCGGAGAGCGTGTGCCGGCGCTTCCGGCAGGACGCCACCACGCTCTACGCCCAATTTCTGGCCCAGCTGACCCGGGACGAACAAGAGGAAACGGAAGAAACGAAATGACCGAAAAGATTGTATACAAAACCAAAGGCACCTGCTCCTCCCGCATCACGGTGGAGGTGGAGGATGGTGTCATCACCGCTTGCGCCTTCGACCGGGGCTGCACCGGCAACCTGTCGGGTCTTTCCCGGCTCATCGTCGGCCGCCCCGCCGCCGAGGTGGCCGACCTGCTGGCTGGCATCCAATGCCAAAATGGCACCTCCTGCCCCGACCAGCTCTCCAAGGCTCTGCGTCAACATCTGGCCGCCGGCGAGGGCAAGTAATCCCCACGGTTCCATCATGACCTTCTGACAGGGCCGTCCCATGGGCGGCCTTGTTTGTGTAAACATCCGGCGCAGAACCAACTGACACAACAAAGAGGCCGCCCAATGGGCGGCCCCTGTGGTTGCTATGGGTTCGGTTTACCGGGCAATCTGGAACACCACGGTGATGGTGGCAGTGACCTCCAACTGGCCGGAGGACACCGGCACAGTTGCGGTGTCCGCCGCTGCGCCAGTCAGGCTCTCGGCCCGGTAGATGGGGCCGCTGCTGCCGGATGACTCCGATATCGTCGTGGCCTGCCCCAGCGTGACGCCAGCAGCCTGGGCCATGGTGGCGGCGCGGACCTTGGCGTGCTCCATGGCCTGGGCCAGTGCTTCGTTGTAAGCGGCTGTGCGGTCGTCCACGTCAAAGGAAATTCCGCCGGCCCAGTTGGCCCCGGCTGCCGTGGCTGCGCCCAGCACATCGCCAGCCGTGTCCAAGTCCCGCACTTTCACGCTCAAGTTGTTGTTGACGGTATAACCGGTGATCTTGATGCCCTTGGTGTCATAGGTTGGGTAGATGCTGTAATCGGCCGTGGTGATGTCGGCACCCTCCACTCCCTTGGCCTTGAGGGCTGCAAATACTTTGTCCATTTTCTTGGCGTTGCTGCTGCGGGCGGCGCTGGCGGTGTCGCCGATCGTCTGTACGCCCACTGTGAAGGTCGCCACATCGGGCGCCACCCAAATGCTGCCCTCGGCGCTGACGGTGATGCCGCCCTCGTCAGCGGCCTGTGCGGCGGTCGCCGTTGGCGCGGCGGTTGGGCTGGTGGGCACAGCCTCCTGGGCCGCCAGGGGCCGGAGCGCGGCGCAGCCTGCCAGCATTGTGGCCGCCAGCAAGGCACTGAGGGCAAGAATCCAGAGAATCCTACGGTTTATCTTCATTCCGCTCACGCTCCTTACCGCAGGGTGAAGTCCACGTTCACCGTGGCCGTAATCTGCGTGGTGCCGGCAGACAGAGAGGTACCAGCTGTGTCGGCAGCCGCAAAGGAGTTCATACCCTTGAGATCATAATAGGGCTGGTAGGCGCTGCTCTCGGTCATGGCCTTCACGGTGCCTAACTCCCGCCCGGCAGCCTTGGCAAGCGTTTCGGCACGGGTGCGGGCATCCCCGATGGCTTTGCCCAGAGCCTGGTTGTATGCGGCCTCCCGGTCGTCCACGCCAAAGGATAATCCGCTCACCGAGTTGGCACCGGCGGTCACCGCACCATCCAGCACGGCGCTGAGTTTGTCCAGATTGCGCACCTTCACCTGAACGGTGTTGGTCAGTTCATACCCAGTGATGGCGGTACCCGCGTCATTGTAACGGGGCCAAATGCTGTAATCGGTGGTCTGCACGTCCTTGTCCTCCACCCCTTGCTTTTCCAGCAGGGCGAGAACCTTGTCCATGCGGGTGTTGTTGTCAGCGCGCGCGTCAGCCAGATTCTTGGTGCTCGACACGACCGAGAGGGTGATGTAGGCCACGTCGGGCTCCAGGGTGACCGTGGCACTGCCACTCACGTGGATGACGTTGGGGTCAGCAGTGGTATCCGGCGCAGCCTGGGCGGGCGCGCTGCCCATGAGCAGCCCCGCGGCCAATATGACAGCGGCTAAGCCGGCTGTCAGTTGACGAAACATGGTTACTCCTTTCCGGAGCGCCTGCTACGGGCACGGCGTGCGGAGAGTGTGACGACCGTTGCAAGACCGCCCACCAACAGCGCCGCCGCCACCCAGGGCAGCGCACCCATGCACCAATCGATGATGTGATTCCACACCGTTTGCTCGCCTTCCGGCATTGCATCGGTAAGATTGGCGTTGTCCTCCAGCGTCCCGGCCGTTGCTTCTTCCTTGCCGCCCTGCACCTTGGCGGTGGCGGTCTCATTGTCGCCGTCCTCGCTTTGGGTGATGCCGTAGGTCTGCTCGCTGCCGGCAGCGGGTTCCTCGGTGGCATCGCCAGCGGGAGCGCCCCCCGCAAGCTTGCCGCCCTGGTCGGAGGGTTGCGGCGCCGCAGCCGCCAACCGAGGCGCCTCGCTGGTGGCTTGAGCCTCGTCAGTCGCCAATGCGGCGCTTTCCTCCGGCACGCTGGCTATCGAATTCATCTCGTCGGAGGCGGGTGCCTGCTCGGCCTGCATCAGGTATTGTCCACCGCTGTTGCCACCAGTCTGACCCATGCGCAGTGCACCGCCCACCAGGATGACACCACCCACCAGAATGGCGCAGACCGCAGCAGCCATCGGCAGCCACGTCGGCCGTGGAGAACGTATACGGGCTTTGCCCGCCTCCTCGAGCAGGGCAGCGCGCAACCGCGCCGGCAGCTGTGCCGGCACTTCCAGCTCCGGCAGGTCGTTGAGTTGCCGCAGCAGTTCGCGAACCTGCTCCAGTTCCTCCTGACAGGCCGGGCACTGCGCCAGATGGGATTCAAACTGAGCCAACTCCTTGCCGCTCAATTCGCCGTCCACATAAAGCGCGATATTTTGTTGTTGCTCGCACGGTTTCATGTTCTGCCCCTTTCTGCCTGTTTGGACGTGGCTTCTCGGGGCAAAGTTCCATCCTGAGTCAGCAGGTACCGCAGCTGCTCCCGCCCGCGGCTGATGCGTGAACGAACCGTTCCCATGGGGCATTGTAAAATGGCGGCAATGTCGTCGTAGGCATAGCCTTCCACATCCCGCAGCACAACGGCGGCACGGTATTCCTCCTGCAGCTGCAAAATCGCCTGCTGAATGCTATCACCGGTCACAGTGCTCTCCTCAAATCCGTCACAGCCCGGCTCATGACCCACCTCGGCCAGCTGCTCCATGGAGACAAACTTAGCACGCCGCCGACGCAGCTCGTCTGAGCAGGCGTTGACCGCGATGCGATACAACCATGTGCCAAATGCACTGTCAAGCTTGAAGCGCGGCAGCGCGCGCCAGGCTTT
>JAEYRA010000036.1 GCA_023409755.1 Bacillota bacterium | reverse complement strand
TGGATGTGAGCTTCATCACCGCACTGACACATCTGTACTGCTACAAAAATCAGCTGACATCGCTGGATGTGAGCTTCAACACCGCACTGACCTGGCTGGACTGCTACAAAAATCAGCTGACATCGCTGGATGTGAGCAACAACACCAAGCTGATCGACCTGTCATGCTACGAAAATCAGCTGACTTCGCTGGATGTGAGCAAGAACACCACACTCCAATATCTGAACTGCTACGACAATCAGCTGAAATCGCTTAATGTGAGCAACAACACCAAGCTGACCGACCTGTCATGCTACAACAATCAGCTGAAAGTGCTGGATGTGAGCAACAACACCGCACTGGGTGCTCTGTTCTGCTCCAACAATAAGCTGACTGAGCTGGATGTGAGCAACAACACTGTAGTGGGCCAACTGAACTGCTCGTACAATTATCTGATTTCACTGGATGTGAGCAGGAACACGAAACTGGCTTATCTGACCTGCAACTATAATTACTTCCCAGATAAGTCTGCAATCAAGGGGCTTAATGAGAGTCTAACGTTCGTTTTATATAATCCGCAGAACTCCGGCACACCACCGGCGGACACAGACGCCGCCACGCCAAGCATCACCGGCCAGCCCAGCGGCGCAATCTACACGCAGAATGGCACAGCCGCGGCGTTGACCGTGACAGCAAACGTAACGGACGGTGGAACCCTCTCCTACCAGTGGTACAAAAATACGGTAGGCACCATTGGTGGAACGGTAGTCAGCACGAGCGGCGACAGATATACGCCGTCTACCGCCACCGTTGGCACCACCTATTATTATTGCGTGGTGACGAACACCAATAACAGTGCGAGCGGGAAAAAAACCGCAACAGCCACCAGCAGGATCGCCGTAGTGACGGTGGAAGTACCTAAGACGCCCTATGTCATTTCTGCCAGCGCAAGTAACACTGCCTATGGCACGGTGAGCGGCGGAGGCAGCTTCATCAGCGGCACGACCATCACCCTCAAGGCCACGCCCAAGGCTGGTTACCGCTTCGTCCGCTGGCTGGAGGGCTCAGCCAGAGTCTCCGACAGCGCCGAGTATAAGTTCATCGTCAGCAAGTCACGGTCGCTGAAAGCGGAGTTTGCCGCCATCGCCGTGCCGTCCGTCACGGCGACCTCGGCCGGCTACAGCAGTGTGAAGCTCAGTTGGAAGGCCATAACCGGTGCCAAGGAGTACGAGGTGTACCGCTCGACCTCGAGTTCCAGCGGTTTCACCAAGGTGGCGACGACCGCAAGCACCAGCTATACGAGCACCAGCCTCACCACCAACAAGACGTACTACTTCAAGGTGCGCGCCAAGTGTGTGGCCACCACAAAGACGACCTACGGTATCTTCTCCGCCGTAAAGTCGGCCAAACCCGTTCCTGCCACGCCCGGCAGCCCCAAGGCTGCCTCGGCCGGCTACAGCAGCGTGAAGGTGAGTTGGAGCAGCGTCCCCGGCACGACCAGGTACCAGGTGTACGGTGCCACCAGCAAGACTGGCACCTACAAGAAGCTGACGGAGACGACCTCGACCAGCTACACCCACAAGAGCCTGACGACCGGCAAGACCTACTACTACAAGGTTCGTGCCTATCGAACGGTGAGCGGCAAGAAGGTCTACGGCAGCTATACGACCGTAGTCAGTGCCAAGCCGGTTCCGGCCACACCCGGAAGCGTCAAGGCGACCCGGGCGTCCTCCACCAGCATCAAGGTGAGCTGGGGCAAGGTAAGCGGTGCCACGAAATATGTGCTCTACCGCGCCACCAGCAAGGCCGGAAGCTACAGCAAGGTGACGGTGACGAGCTCCACGAGCTACACCGACACCAAGCTCACAAGCGGCAAGGGCTATTACTATAAGGTGCGGGCCTACCGCACGGTGGGTACCAGCAAGATCTACAGCGCCTACTCGAAGGTCGTATCGGCAAAGCAGTAAGAGGGGTGGCTGCATCCTCGCTTGGGTGATTTGTTGAGTGAAGGGATGATGAATCCCAAACATAGAACATCAAGAATGAACCACGCTGTGGAATCGCAAGCAATGACGCAAACGGACGCCGCTTCTCAAGCGGCGTCCGTTTTGTTTGAGTTCGGCTGTGGTTGTCGGTTCCCATCGCAAAAGCAGTAATCGCGAACGTTCCATGTCCCCTCAAAATTCAATGGTTCCGAGATTTGTGCGATTATCATAATGTGGAAGAGACGCCGTTAGAGCCGCAATCGCGGTGCTCCGACACTCTGTGCCAAGGGAATGGACGGATGCGTGGGCAATGAGTGTGAAAGAATGGCCAAGCATCGAGCGTTTACGCCCGATGCCTGGCTGTTTGCTGTCTATTGGAGCTTCACTTCTAGGTTTTTTTGGTTCGGACAGCGCTGAAGGGGCGAAGGGAGCGCGGCATTCGTTTGATTCACTTTATCCGCGCTTGCTGAGCACTTCCTTCTCATAGCGTCTGGTTTCCTCCAGCCACGCTGCGCCCACCGGCACGCCCCGCCGCAGGCAGTATTCATCCCACACGGCGGCCCAGGGCAGGGCCTTGTATTCCTCGGTCAGGGCCAGTACGGCGGTGTGGTCTCCGTCGGCCTCCAGGGTCTTCAGGGTGTCCGCCGGCTCCAGCAGGGCCAGCAGCAAGGCCTTGCGGGTGTTGCGCGCGCCGATGGCCCAGGCCGCCACCCGGTTGATGCTGGCGTCGAAGTAATCGAGAGCCAGGTGCACACGGTCCTCGTAGCCGCCGCGCACCACCTGGGTCATGATGGCCCGGAGCTCATCATCGAGCAGCACCACATGGTCGCTGTCCCACCGCACGGGGCGGGAGACGTGCAGCAGCAGCTCGGGCAGGTAGAGCATCAGTGCCGAGATCTTGGCAGAGATGACCTCGGTGGGGTGGAAGTGGCCGGCGTCCAGCGTCAGCAGCACGTCATTCTTCAGGGCATAGCCCATGTAGAACTCGAAGGAGCCGACGACGTAGCTTTCGCTACCGATACCGAAGAGCTTACTCTCTACCGCGTCCTTCAGGTAGCGGCGGTCGTAGGGCTGGGCGAGGATATCGTCGAGCGCGGCCTTCAGGCGCTCGCGGGGGCCGGCGGTGTCGGCGGGCAGATCCTTGCGCCCGTCGGGCAGCCAGATGTTGGTGACGCAGGTTTTGCCAGTCTTGCGGCCAAAGTAATCGCCGATGCGCCGGCAGGCCTTGCCGTGCTCAATCCAGAACGCGCGGATGGCGGGGTCGGCGTGGCTCAGCGTGCCTTCGCCGGCCTTTGGGTGGCTGAAGTACGTGGGGTTGAAGTCGAGGCCGATGCCGCGCTCCACCGCCCACTGGGCCCAACCCTCAAACTGCTCCGGCCCGATGGCGTTGCGGTCCACAAAGGTGCCCCGGTTCTCAGCATAGCTGGCGTGCAGGTTGACCTTCGCCGGACCTGGGATGATGGACAGCGCCTTCGTCAGGTCATCGCGCAGCTCGTCCGGCGTTCGGGCACGGCCCGGGTAGTTGCCGGTGGCGGCCAGGCCGCCGTCCAGCGCACCGCCCCGGTTCTCAAAGCCAGTCACGTCATCACCTTGCCAGCAGTGCAGCGACAGCACCATGGCGTCCAGCCGCTGGAGCGCCTGTTCGGTGTCCACCCCAATGGCGGCGTAGGCCTCCCGGGCCAACGCGTATGCCTGTTCCACGCGGTTGTTCATCGCTATGCCCTCCTATGTTGGCTCTTATGTTCTGTAAAAAAGGATCGCTTCCTGTGAAAATTATACGGGGCTACCCATGGGATGTAAAGCAGCGCTATGAGCTTATTCCATTTTTTGCATATATTTTTACACTGCTGTATAGACGATGTGTATAAAAAACCTAAGAAAATCCATTCCCTTTCCGGCCTTGGGGTGTTTATAATAGGAACTGGTTGTGACCGGCTAATCGTGGCCGGCGCCATTCGCGCAAAATGCTTACAGGAGGGGAACGAATGAAGTTCGATTGCCGCGAAGACATTATCCAGCTCACACCACTGTGGAAGGGTGAGCGCTTCGAGGACGGCCGTCCGAAGGTTCCGGCGGACGTGCTGCGCCGCATGCGCAACATCACGCTGGAAGAAGCCTGGGGTCCGCTGTGGAGCAAGGGCTACAAGTACCAGTTCCAGGGCGATTTCCGCATTGTGCACCCCGACATGAAGCTCGTCGGCCGGGCCGTCACGTCGGTCATGGTGCCCATGCGCCCCGACCTGCACCAGACCCTGCTCGACTATGGCCATGAGAAGGAAGGCCGCCGCGGGTTCTTCAACCAGTGGGTCATCGACCAGCTGGTGGAGGACGACGTCGTCGTCATCGACCTGTTTGACAAGATCTACCAGGGCACCTATGTGGGCGGTAACCTGTCCACGGCCATCTCCACCCGCACCAAGCGGGGCGGCGCGGTCATCTGGGGCGGCGTGCGTGACCTCGAGCAGATCATCGAGATCAAGAACGTGAACACGTTCTATCGCGGCAACGACCCGACGGGCATTGGCGATGTGACCATGACGGGCTTCAACACCCCCGCTCGCATCGGCAACGCCATCTGCATGCCGGGCGACGTGGTGCTGGGCACCCAGTCGGGCATCATCTTCATCCCCTGCCACCTGGCGGAGGAAGTGGTCGTCGGCGCCGAGAAGTCCCACATCCGCGACATCTGGGGCTTCATCCGTCTGGATTCCAAGACCTACACCACCGCCCAGATCGACACGGCTTGGTCCGTGGCCATGTGGGAGGACTTCATCAACTGGTTCAAGACCGACAAGCAGGCCGAGACCTACCAGCACCTCAACTGGGAAACCGAGCTGGAAGAGGCCAAGAAGAAGGAAGCCGAAGGCCCGTCTTCGCAGGTTCGCCTCTAATTCTCATTCGCCTTCGCCGCTTCGCGACGAATGCGAGTCAGGATGTTTCTTGTATCAACTGCAGATTGCCCGCCACCGCGCATGTCGCTGGCGGGCAATTTTCTTTTGTGCTCATAATGGGTTGAGGGAAGTAGAAGGCGTCGCTGCGGCGGGCTTGCCAAGTGCCCTGTGTGGGTTGCTGCGTGCCACGGCGGGGTGAACCCACTCGCGGCTACGAGGTGCGGCGCTCGCCCCATCCGGTTCGTGCTCATGATTGGTTTTCGCCGTGCCAGCAATGAATCGTCGTTCGGTTTGACATGGGGCTTTTCGCCTATTATGATTCAAGCATAAGTTCATGAACGGGTGTGGCCCAGCGCGGTGAACGGACGAGGAGGAAGTGGATGAAGAGCATTCGGGACATTTTCGCCAGAGCCAGCGTTTTCCTTTGCCTGTTTGATCGAGGAGCTCTCGAGTACCCCGTGCTTGATGGAGTCAAGCACTCCAAAGCGGAGCGGGTGAAGCAGCGGAAGATCATCGTGGAATGGCTGGAATCGTGGGGATTTGAGAAAGCCATGACGGATGACGAAAAGAAACTCCTGTACTCTCAAATCGGGGAACCGAGCAAAGAATCCATTATCAACTCTGACTTTTTCTATGACCCGATTGAGGCTTGCCTTTGGACCATTTCTCTGGTAGATGAGCTGTCCACTTCCAACTGGAGAACGGATGTGGATTATCATTTTTTGGTGGAAGCCCCCCAGAAGACTTATGAAACCTGCAAACTGAGAGACGTGGAAAGCATCCGCCGGGAGCGTGACATTGCTGCCCTGTGGCACTGGCGCTGGCAGATGGAGTTGGAGGAACCCATGGATGAGCTGCCGGGGGAAGGCGTGCTGGAGGAACGAGCCGTCGCTCGGTTTGGGGAGCCGTTCCGCCCCGTCGTGGTCGAGCTCCTGGGTGGACGAGACGACTTTTCGCTCTATGACCAGCCATTCCCTGACAGTACCTTCATCCCTGGGGATATTGTAAAGAATCGCTCAAATCTGGCTAAATGGAGGTATTTTGCATTTGAGTGGATTCTGGGAGACAAGGCATGGGGGGATTTCGAACGGGAAGCCGTTGGGAGAGCGACAAAGAGCGTTCAGGAGATCTATGCAAGGGTCACCGCAATTCTCTGCATTTACGACAGAGGTTGTGCCGAACTCCCTGTCATCAATGGGGTCAAGCAACCATTGTTCCAACGGCTTAAGCGGCGTAAGTCCATCCTGCGCTGGATGAAATCGTGGGGCTTGGCCGAGGACATGACCATGGAGGAACAGCGATTTGTGCGTTCAAGACTGGGGAAGCCCGATGAGGACGCCCTTTTTGATGCTGATTTTATCTATGAAGCACTGGATCCTCTGCTGTGGTCCATTTCCCTGGTGAGGCAGTTGGCTGATTATAAATGGATACTGAAGAAGGAGTTTCGTGATTTCATCATCGAAGGATGGGAGAGAAACCTGGAGAAGGGTAAGCTCCGGGGGTTGAAAAGCATCCGCCGGGAGCGTGACATTGCTGCCCTGTGGCACTGGCGCTGGCAGATGGAGTTGGAGGAACCCATGGATGAGCTGCCGG
>JAEYRA010000031.1 GCA_023409755.1 Bacillota bacterium | reverse complement strand
CGGTGTTCGTCAATGCCAACGTACCGCCCGAGCAGGCGTCCACCGGCCAGGGGCTGTGGGCGGCGGTCACCGGCGGGCTGGGGCCGGTGGTGGGGTCGCTGGTGGGCGGGGTCATCGGCAGCGCCCTCGGCGGCGTGCGGCAGGGGTTTGTGTTCTGCCTCATTCTCTCGGCGTTGGTCGTGGCAGTGTTCGCGTTCGTGTTCCGCGGCAAAAGCCTGCGGCTGGAGCACGATTAGCGCCTCAGCAAGGTCTCAACGGCCTTCGCCGGCACGAACTGGCTGCCCACCCGTTGCTTGGTGCCGGCAAAGAACTCGCCGTGGCAATCGGACCCGCCGGCGATGAGCAGGCCCCGCCGTTGGCACAGGGCCACAAGGTCGGCCTCCAGCGCCGCGTTGTGGTGGGATGGAAGCATTCCACCCCGTCCAACCCCTGGGCAAGGAGGTCGTCAAGCGCGGCCCAGAACGCCGGGGAACCTACGGGAGCGGCGATGTCCGCGCCGGGGTGGGCGAGCAGCGCCACTCCGCCGGCGGCATGGAGGACGGCTGCGGCTTCGGCCACCGAGGGGAAGGTGCGCTCATCAGCGGCAGCACCGGTCAGCCCATAGTAGCGCAGGCCGCCGTGCAGCGTGTCCGCCAACCCCTGTGCCCGCAGAAAGTGCAGCAGCCGCCAGCCGCCCGGCTCCGACGGCGTATACTGGTCGTAGGCGGCGGTGAGCCCGGGGCGTTCGCCTTCCAGCCCCAGCACCACCCGGCGGTTCACAGCCTCCTGATTCTGCCGGTTGCGGCGGCACAGGGCCTGCAGCCCCACATTGCGCCAATCAAACCCATACCCCAGCACATGCCAACTCTGTCCGGCGTGCCAGGCATCCAGCTCCACACCGGACAACAGGCGTGGGTTGCCGGGTTCGGCCCATCCACCGGCCAGCAGCCCCTCCAGCCCGGCGGTGGTGTTGTGGTCGGCCAGGGCGAAGGCCGCCAACCCATGGCGGCACGCCTCCTGCGCGAGTTCCCTTGGCGACAGCGTGCCATCGGAGGCAGACGAATGCAAATGGAGGTCGACAAACAAGGTCCACCCCTCCTTTGTTGGGTTGCGGTTATAGCACCTTGGAGTGACGGTCGGCGTAGCTGGAGGCGCAGGGGCTCTCCGGCTTGATGCGCGGAATGAACGCCAGGCCGCTGGCCATGCCCACCAACTCGTTTAAATAGGCTTTGGTCGGCCCCTTCTCACCCGCGTCGATGTGGAACTCCAGATCCACGCCGCCCTTGTTGTGGATGGCGCCGAAGATGGCGTTCAGGCGCTCCTCGTCAAAGAGGTAGGCCAGCTGCAGGGAGCAGAGCGTCTCCAGCGAGAGCTTCTCCCGCAGGTTGAGGAGAGGCCGGTGCAGGTAGTTGCGGGTGTAGAAGCCAATGGCCCCCTTGCCCTTGCGGTGCACCAGCACGCAGCTGACGATGACCGCCGCCTCGTAGTTGGACTGGGAGTCGGACCCGACGGACACGCAGTAGTCGGCGTCGGGCTCCTCCCGCAGAAAGGCGAGGAGGCTCTCAAACACCTGTCGGAACGGTATGACGCCCTGCCGCACGCTGTGGAACAGGGTGTCGTCGGTGAAGGCAATCGACTGTGTGTTACGCATAAACCCTCCCGTAGCGGCGGCCAAAGCCGGATGGCACCGGCCGCCCGTCGTCCCCGTGCAAAAGAAAAAAGGGCGCTCCCCCACCAGGGAACGCCCTTTGGCACACAATGACCCTACCGTGACCCATCCTGCCCGCGCAAGCCGCCACGGGTGTGAAAAACGAACGATGCGCGACAGACCCTGTCATCCGGTTCGCCTCCGGGCCTTAGTATACCACAAATCGGCCCAGGGACGCACCGTTCCATCGAAAAATGTATGAAACTTACAGGAACAGCTTCAGCAGGTTTTTACGGGCAAAGTCACCCAGCACCGGAACCTCGGGGTCCTTGCCGCCGCCGGCCTGCACCGCCAGCACAATACCGTACACGAAACCTGCCAACCACAGCAGCCCAGGGAGGAAGATGTTGAGGATCGGGATGAAACTAAGTACGATCCATGCAATCCAGATGACAGCGCTGAGAGCCAGCGCCTGCGCACAATGGAAGCGAACCCGCTCGTCGTCCTTCACGACCGCGAGGCCGATGAGGCCAAAGAGCCAGCCCAGGATGTAGGAGAGATAAATCCAGACAACGTTGTTGCTGCCGGCAACCGGTTGGGGGTTGGTCTGCGTCATGAGAGCACCTCCCTGATTTAGTAATTTCATTATATTCAATGATTTTCCAACCTGCAATGGGAAACAGCCCTCTCTGCAGGAAAACTCATGCAAAAGCCAGAATATTCCCCCATTCCGACCGGGCCGACGACCCGGTCGACCGCGGAGGAAAGCCATGAAGTGGATTGACCTTGTTCCCAGTGAGTTTGCCCGCCTGGTGCGGGAGACCGACCTGTGCGTGGTGCCCATGGGGTCGTTGGAGCGCCATGGCGAGCACCTGCCCTTCGGCTGCGACCTGGTGGTGGCCGAGCGCATTGCCGAGCTCGCTGCCCAGCGGGAGCCCTGCGTGGTGTTCCCTGGCTACTTCCTGGCCCAGGTGCACGAGGCGGCCTGCTTCACCGGCACGGTGAACCTGCCCCAGGCCCTGGCTGTGGAGGTGCTGGCCGAGGTGCTCGACGGCATTGCCGCCAACGGCTTTGGCAAGATTCTCATCCTGAACGGTCACGGCGGCAACAGCCATTTTCTCAACTACTTCGCCATGAGCCAGCTCGACCGGCCCCGGGCCTATACGCTCTACACGGCGGACTGTTTCAGCGGGATGATCCCCGAGGAACAGGCCGAACACGACGCCCTGTGGGAGACCGAACCCCTGGGCCACGCCTGCGAATGGGAGACGAGCGTCTTTATGGCCTGCCACCCCGGCACGACACGGCTGGACCTGGCCGGCACAGAACCAGTACTGGCGGGGCACCGACTCGACCACCTGAAGCAGGCCGGAGTGCACAGCCCCCTGTGGTGGTATGCCGATTGGCCCCAGAACGTGGTCGGCCTGCCCGCCGCCGCCACCGAGGAAAAGGGCAAAAAAGCAGTGGAACTGATGGCAGGGGCGGTCAGCCGGGCGATCGCCGCGGTGAAGGCCGACACCGTTGCCCCCGCCCTACAGCGGGAGTTCCTGCAGCGTGTGGCCGAAAAGGGGACGAAGGCGAAGGAATAGCACTCGATACGCCGGGCTGCGCCGGTTGCTCCGCGGGTAACGCCTCCCTGCGGGGCGCCGGCAGACCCAGCAGCGTGTCAGCCCATGGCCGCTTCACCCGGAGGGGACCTCAGCCGGCCAATCGCAAGAACCCAACTCTCAACCACCGCAGCCAACAGCGCCGGAATGTTCCGCGCCATTGGCTCCTTGATCAAGTCATTTCGTTTTTTCGTATTCTATAGCCACAGCAATAACGTGGGTTATAGAAATCGCCCAAGCAGATGCTCCCTCAGCTCGTCAAACCCCTCCACCACGGGCACACCGGCGGTGGTAAGCCTTTGGCGGCTGTAGTGCCCGCAAGCCAGAAGCACACAAGGCGCACCCGCCAACCGCGCCACCTCGGCGTCGTGCAGGGTGTCACCCACAAAGACAACCGACGCCGACGGCAGCCCCAGCCCCGCCACATGAGCCTCGGCCAGGTGGCCTTTGCCGCGGCCATGGTGGTCCTCCACCCCGGCGACGGCCAGGAGCCGGCGAGGCACATCGAAGTGGGCCAACTGCTCGGTGAGGTGCCCGGCCTTGCTGGCCGACAGCACCGACTGCCCCACCCCGGCGGCCACCAGGGCGTCCATGGTCTCGGCGGCCCCGCGCTGCAGCCCGCAACCCCGCCACCGCGCCTGGTAGGCGGCGATGTACTCGTCGCTCAAGTCCTCAAAGGGTTCCCGGGCGAAGTCAAACCCCATCTTGCGGTAGTACCCCTCCACCGGGAATTCGATGACTGCGCGGTAAAACGGCAGGTCGATGGGCGGCAGGCCCCGGCGGGCAAGCATGCCGTTCATGATGTCCACACACAGGGCCACGTCGTCCAAGAGCGTACCGTTCCAATCCCACACCACATGGCGGCAGGTCGGCATCAGAGGTATCTCCGCAGGCAGGAAAGGGCCGAGCCATACTCGGCGGCCGCGCCGGTGCCCTCCACGCTCACGCGTCCGCGATAATCGATGGCCTTCAGCGCGTTGAAGAACGGGCTGAGGTCACCGCCGTCACCGTCCAGCGGGAAACGCCGCCCCTCGGGGTTGGCCACATGGCAGTGCAGCAGGCGGTCGCCAGCGGCAAGGATGCCCTCCACGCCCTCGTTCATGCGGGACATATGGAACCAGTCTGCCAGTACGCCCACGTTGGGGCGGTTGACCCGCGCGGACAGCGCCAGCGCCTCGGTCACGGTATTGATGACATTGCACTCGCCGGTATTGAGCGGCTCGATGGCGATGGCGATGCCCCAGCCCGCGGCGATGGTCGCGGCCATGTCGAGATACTCGGCAATCTGCTCCAGCGCACGGGCGCGCGGCCAGTCGTCGGGCACGTTGCGCGCCGCACCGCTGCCAAAGACCTGCACCTGCACGTTGAAGGCCGCCGCACGGCCCAGGGCACAGTCCACATACTCCCGCGCCGCGGTGAGATCGACCTCCGGCCCCGTCAGGCGGTAGGAACCGGGGATCATGATGTTCATCGCCTCCACCCCGATGCCCGAGAGAGACAGGGCCTTGCCCATCTTGTTCATGGCGCCCTCGTCGGCGGTGGCAATGGCCGTCAGGCTGCTCTCGATGTAGTCAAAGCCAGCGGCCGCCACCAACTCCGCGTTCATGAGGTCGGTGCACATTCCCAGTTTCATCGTTCTTCCCTCCATCCACAGGTGGGGTCATCCCCATCCAACGTCGGTGCGCCTTACAGGTAGGCGCAGCAGTAATCGGCTACCACGTCCGTCCGCACGCGGAACGTGCTGTGGGCCGGTACGTCAAAGGTCTGGCCTTCGCCAAAGCGCTGCCAGTCAATCTGCCCGGGCAGCTGCACCTCCAGCCACCCGGCCAGCAGCTCCATGCGCTCGGCCACGCCGGTGCCGAAGGCGTATTCACCCGGCAGAATCACCCCCAGGGTAACCCGGCTGCCATCGGGCAGGAAGACCGTGCGGCTTGTCACCCGCCCGTCGAAGTATACGTTGGCACGGCGTACCACCGAAACCTGTTCCAGTCGCTCCATGGCGATGCCTCCTTTGCGTTCGTCATTCCCCGCAGCTGCCCTGGGCAGACCCCTGCCCTAGCCGATGCCCCGCACCAACGTGCGGGCGGCTGTCAGCGGTTCGCAGGGACCGTCCTGCCCGGCCACCAGCAGGCGCACCGCCCCACCGCGGGGGGCGAAGCCCGCCTCCTCCAGGGCGTGGGTGGCTGTCTCCAGCGCCAGATCCGGGCGGTTGTTTTCGTCGCTCAGGTGCCCCAGGGCGATCTGCCGGGCCCCGGCGGCGGCCAGCGCGGGCAGTGCCTCGGCGCAGGCCTTGTTGGATAGATGCCCCTTGCGGCCCAGGATGCGCTTTTTGAGCATGGGCGGGTAGGAGCCATAGAGCAGCATGTGCTCGTCGTGGTTGCTCTCCAGCAGCAGGAGTTCACACCCCATGAGCCGCCCCATGAGGCGCGGGGGCAGGAACCCCAGGTCGGTGATGACCGCCGCCCGCACCCCGCCGCAATAGAAGCCGAAGCCCAGCGACCGGGCGCTGTCGTGGGGTTTTTCATAGGTTTCGATGTTCAACCCGCGAATGCAGAAATCACTGTCGGTATCCACAATGACCTGCTGGGAGGGAGCCATGCGCTTCATGCGCGGGGCCATGGCGGCCCAGGTCTCAGCGTTGGCGTACACCTTGACCCCGTGGCGGGCGGCGAAGAGATCGAGCCCGCTGATGTGGTCGCTGTGCTCGTGGGTGACGAGGATGGCGTCCAGGCTGGCCGGGTCGCGCCCCACGTCGGCCAGCGCCTGCTCCAGGCGGGCACGGGTGCAGCCGGCGTCCACCAGTACGCGGACGTCGCCGGCTTCCACATAGGTGGCATTGCCACGGCTGCCGGAGAACAACGGCTGCAGCAGAAAATTCACGGATTCCTCCCCAAGTTCAATATTCCCATTATACCGACCGGGGGCAGGAAACGCAACGGCGCAGCTCCGCCGCAATGCCATTCTCATTTCCACACGCGCTATGAAATATGGTAATATAAAGAGTAGTGCGCCCGTGGACGCTTGCGGGCGACAGGAGGAGGAAACCCGATGAAGTATTGCCCGAAGTGCGGCCACAGCAACGAGGACACCGTACAGTACTGCGGCAACTGCGGTACCTTCCTGGGGGAAGCCCAGCCCGCACCCGCAGCGCCCGTCCCGCCGGTGGAGCCGGTGGCTGACCCCATCGCGCCTGAGGCACCCGCTGCCGAAGCCGCCCCCGTGGTCGAAGCGGCCCCGCAGCCTGGCAGCTACACCACCGATTACAACAACGCCTACAACACCAGCGGCGCTGGGCAGATCCCGGCGGCCCCGGTGAGCAACACCGCCACGCTGTGGCTCATCCTCAACATCGTGCTCACGGTGCTCTGCTGCGGTAACATCGTCAACATCGTCGGCATCGTCTTTGCCGCTCTGGGCATGAGCGCCTTCAACAAGGGCGACTACACCCAGATGGCCAACCAGGTCAAGATCAGCAAGATCCTGTTCTTCGTGGGTCTGGGCTTGGGGCTGCTGATGGTCATTGGTTTCATCGTGGCCTCGTTTGCCAGCGCCGGCGGGCTGTTTGGCGCACTGAGCGAATACGGCTACTATGACTGATCGCTCCAACCAGAGAGCGACTCCGCGCCCCCCGGTTCGCCGGGGGGCTGTCCTGTATCTCGCTTTGGCAATGGTGGCGGCGGTGGCAGTGCTGGTGTGGGCGGCCCACACGCCGGCAGTGCTGCGCTGGCTGCCCCCCTGCCCGGTCTACCGCTTCACCGGCCTCTATTGCGCCGGCTGCGGCATCAGCCGGGCGCTCACCCTGCTGGGGCAGGGCCACCTGTGGGCGGCCTTTCGCATGAACCCGCTGGCCCTGCTGCTGCTGCCGGCGCTGGCACTGTGGCTGGGCCGCTGGGCCTGGCTGCGCCGGCAAGGGCGGGCCATGCGCCTGCCGCCGGCCTGGCTGGCGCTGGCCTTCGCCGGGCTGGTGCTCGCCTACACCGTGACACGCAACCTGCCCTGGCCGCCATTCGCCTGGCTGGCCCCCACACTGCTGGGCTGACGAACACACACAAGGAGGGTTCCCATGACGCACCACGAACCAAACGCCCCCTGGTGGACGGAGCTCCACAGCCACGCCCACCGCCTGCCGGCCCACGCGCCGCTGGGCGCATATGAGGACGAAACCCAGGCCCGCGCCGGTGACCGCGCCGCCAGCCGCTTCGTGCTGCCGCTCGACGGCACGTGGCGCTTCGCCCTGGCCCCCAACCCGGCCGCCGTGCCCGATGGCTGGGCCGACGAGTGCTTTGACCACGCCGGCTGGCACGACATCACCGTGCCCGGCCATTGGGAGCTGCAGGGCCATGGCAAGCCCATCTATGTGAACGTGCCCTACCCCTTCCCCGCCGAAGGCCCAACGGCCCTGCACCCCCATGCCGGGGGTGAGGCCGTCTACCACCCGCCCTTCCTCCCCGATGACAACCCGATGGGCTGCTACTGGCGCACCTTTGACCTGCCAGAGGATTGGCAGGGGCGGCAGGTACTGGTGGAGCTGGGCGGGGCCGAGAGCGCCTGCGCCCTGTGGGTCAATGGCCAGCCGGTGGGCTGGAGCCAGGACAGCAAGCTGCCCTGCGCCTTTGACGTGACGCTACAGTTGCGGCCGGGCGTCAATACCATCGGCGTGCTGGTGCCGCGCTTCTGCGCCCAGGGCTGGCTGGAGGACCAGGATTACTGGCACCTCTCCGGGCTCTTCCGGTCGGTGCGGCTCATCGCCAAGCCCCGGCAGGCCATTGTGGACTGGAACGCCCAGGGCCTGACCGACCGGCACGGCCCCGGCGGCGTGCTCCACGCCCACATCAAACTGCGGCAGGTGGATGGCTACGCCGACTGCGCCGTACGGCTGCGGCTCTGGGCCCCCGACGGCACACTGGCGGCTGACGAGACCGCCCACCCTGACAGGACCCGCGCCATGTACGGCGGACCCGGCGGCAGCGCCTGGCCCGGGGACGCGTCGGTCACCCGGCTGCGCCAACAGGAACCGGGCTCTGCCCACTTTGAGATTGCCCTGCCCCGCGTCGCCCCCTGGGACACCGACGAGCCCAACCTCTACCGCACGACGTTCACCCTGCTGGGGCCCGACGGCACCGAGATCGACCACGAGGGTTGTGCGGTGGGCTTCCGCCGGGTGGAGATTTCCGACGGCGTGGTCAAGCTCAACGGCCGGCGGCTCATTGTGCGCGGGGTGGACCGGCACGAGTTTGCGGGCGAATGGGGCCGGGCCGTGCCCGTTGACCACATGCGGCGGGAGATTCTGCTGATGAAGCAGCTCAATTTCAACGCCGTGCGCACCAGCCACTACCCAGATGACCCGACATGGTACGACCTGTGCGATGAGCTTGGCATTCTGCTGGTGTGCGAGGCCAACCTGGAGACCCACGGCGTGGAAGGACGGCTGACCGCCGACCCCGCCTGGGCCGACGCGTTCCTGGACCGGGCGGTGCGCATGGTGCTGACCCATCGCAACCACCCCAGCATCCTCTTTTGGTCGCTGGGCAATGAATCGGGCGTGGGGGCCAACCACGCCGCCATGGCCGGGTGGATCCGCTGGGCCGACCCCACGCGCCTGGTGCAATACGAGGGCGGGCTGGCCGACGGGGCGATCACTGACATCGTGTGCCCCATGTACTTCCGCAACGGGCAAATTGAGGAGTTCATGGCCGACCCCGGCGACAAACGTCCCCTCATCCAGGTGGAGTATGCCTACCAGATGACCAACAGCGGCGGCAACTTTGACGAGTATTGGCAGGCGGTGGAGCGGTACCCCCGCTTCCAGGGCGGCTTCGTGTGGGACTGGCAGGACAAGGCTCTGCCCATCCGCGACGACGAGGGCCGCTTTGTGGGCTGGGGCTACGGCGGCGACTTTGGTGAGGGCCGCACCGACAATGTGCCCTTCATGTGCGCCAATGGCGTGGTGGGCCCGGATCTCACCCCCAAACCCGCCGCCGATGAGATTGCCAACTGCCAGGCCCCGGTGGCCATCGTGGCCGAGCGCAACTGGCTGGGCCCGGTGGCCGGGCGCTATGTGGTGCACAATCGCTGCCAGAGTTGGGTACTCGACCGCTTCACGCTGGGGTGGACGGCGCTGGAGGACGGCTTGCCGGTGGCCGAAGGAACCATCGCCCTGCCGCCCACGCCCCCCATGGAGGATTGGGTCTTCGCGCTGGAGCCGGAGCTTGCGCGCAAGCCCGGGCGGGAGTACCATCTCAACTTCTCCTTCCGTCTGGCGCAGGCCACCGCCTGGGCACCCGCGGGGCATGAGGTGCACCGCGCTCAGTTCACCCTGCCCGGCGGGGCCAGCGTGCTCCCGGAGGCCCCCGCACCCACCGTGCCGGCGGCCACCGTGGCCGAGTGGACCGACTCCTACACCCTGACCTACGGCGACCTGGTGCTATCGGCGGACCGGACGACCGGGCGGCTCATCATCGCCCGGGACGGGCAGGTACTGCTCTCCGGCGGGGAGCCGTGCTTCTTCCGCCCGCCCACGGGCATCGACCGCGGGCAGCAGTCCGGCGTGCTGCAGGATTGGCTGGCCAGCGGCTACGACCGGCTGGAGAGCCAGCTTGTTTCCCTGCGCGCCCACCCCGGGGCCGATGGTTCGGCCTGGGTGGAGGTGGTGCGCTGGCTACAGGCCCCCGGCGTGGAGCATGGCATCGCCCACCGGCTGACGGTGGAGGTGACCGGCGCGGGCCTGCACTTCGACTGGCAGGCCGATGTGGACGGCAGCCTCAGCCACCTGCCCCGCGTGGGGGTGGAGTGGACGGTGGACGGCGCGTTTGAGGGTCTGCGGTGGTTTGGTCGCGGCCCGGGGGAGAATTACCGCGACCGCAAGAGCGCGGCCCTCCTGGGGCAATACGCCTGCCGAGTGGAGGACACCCACCATGCCTTCCTGCCGCCCTGTGAGTGCGGCGGCCACGAAGACACGCGGTGGCTGACGCTGACCGCCCCCGATGGCCGCGTCATCCGGGTGACGGCACAGTCGCCGCTGCACTTCGACGCCCACCACAACACATCGGGTGACTACGCCGCCGCGGCCCACGACCACGAGCTGACCCGCCGGGCAGCCATCACGCTGCACCTGGATGGGGCCCACGCAGGCCTGGGCGGCGACGACGGGTGGAGCAAATCGCTGCGTCCCGCCCACCGGCTGGAGCCGGGGGTGTACAGCGGGAGCTTTACGCTTACCTGCTAACGCTTCGCGGCGGCTGCTTTGCATCCGCCGCGAGTTATGTCACCTTTGCCACTGCGCGGCAAAGGTGACTCAGGAGAGCTCGTCACGAGCAAAATCTAGCCGCCCGACGTACACGCCGTCGGGTCTTACCCCCGCGTTGCGGCAGACGATTCGTCAGAATCGTTGAGAGCAACGCGAACAATGCAAGACATTGTGATGGGGCGGCTTTCGTTTGCGCTGGACGTGCAGGGGGTTTACGGGGAGGGAACGCCGCTCGCGCGGGGAGTAACCAAGTGCCACGAGCAAGCCGCTTCGTGCCGCGGGCGAATGAATCGTCTCGCGGCCGCTTAGAGTTGGCTCATGCGGCAAGGTTCCCCAGAGGGTGGGAACAGGTGCACCGCTCCGGGTTTACAGAGAATAAAGCGAGAAACCAACGAGAGACAAACGGCAAAAGGCCCGGCAATACTGCCGGGCCTTTCGTGCCGTCGGTATTGGGCCGCCCTCCGCCTGGATCGCGCAGCGTCCCGGTCCTCCGCCCAATAAACACCACAAGCCGGCATTCGCCGGCTTGTTTATACATGTCGTAGGCAGCACCCGGTGTTCACCCCTGGGCGGTGCCTTCCTCCAGCCCGTCCATCAGTGTCACCACAACTGGCTCATGCCCGGTGTGGGGCAGAAACTTGGTGAGCAAGTCCTCCATGTGCAGCTTAAGGCTCGCCGTGTTGACGCAGGGGTGGCAGCCCACCGCATCCATGGTGAGTACGTCCCGATCGATCAATAGCTGCACCTCATGGGTACGGTCGTTCATCAGGCCCAGCACGCTGACCGACCCGGGCGTCAGGCCCAGGAGCCGCACCATGTCGTCCTCACCGGCGAAGGACAACCGCGAGGAGCCGATTTGGGCAGAGAGCTCCCGTGTGCGAAAGGCCTTGTCCCCCGGCATCATCAGCAGGTAGAACTGGCTGTGCTGGCGGTTGGTGAGGAACAGGTTCTTGCAGATTTCAATGCCCAGCATCCTCTCCACCTCCCGGCAGGCTTCGATGGACGGGGTGGCGTCGTGATCCACACGCACGAAGGGGATGGCCAGCGACTCGAGCAGGTCATAGCAGGCCAACTCCGCCGCAGGGCGGGGGCCTTCGGGCCGGGTGGTGTAGAGGGTGGGGTCAATGGTCATAGCGTCTCCTATTGGGCGGGTCCCTCCACCAGCAGGTGGTCGTGGCGGTGGCACCCAGGGCTTGAAGTAGGTACCGGTCAACGCCAAGGTACATGTCTCATATCATAACAGGATACAGCACCATAAGATAGTACAGACGATCGGCATATTGGGGCAGCCAGAGCCGGAGTGCCCACTCCATCGGTTGGTGCAGCGCCAGGAACCCCAGCGCCAGCACTATGAGCGCCGCGCACAGTTCATCGTAGAGGGCACTGACCCGCTCGGCCTCCATCCACCGCAACATGGGGCAGAGTACCCCGCCGACAGCGCTAATGCAGAGCGCCGCCGACACCAGTGCCAGCCGCAGGTGGGCGATCAGCCGGATGACACAAAAAGCGGCCGACGCTGTGGTCGGCCGCTCTTCACTGCTGTGTTCGTTTATTTGGCCAGGCGATAGATGGCCAGTACGTCCTGCCAGTTGAGTTTCTTCAGCCCGCCAATGCCCCGTTCGGCCCCGAAAGCCGCGCCGGTGGCCTTCTTGGCCATCTCCTCCAGCCGCTCCTCGCCAATACCCAGCTCCCGCAGGGTCTGGGGCAGGCCCATGCGGCGGAAGAACGCGCGCAGACGGTCGATGCCCTCGTGCACGATGGCATCGGGGTCGCGGAACGTGCCGTCCACGCCCATCACCTTCACGGCGAACTGCACGAACATGGGGGTGTTGGCCTGGTAGACGTATTCCATCCACGCCGGGGTCAGCACTGCCAGCCCCGCGCCGTGGGCCACGTCGTAAATGGCGCTCAACTCATGCTCCATGGCGTGGCAGGCCCAATCCTGCGCCCGGCCAAGGCCCAGAAGGCCGTTGTGAGCCACCGTGCCGGCGAAGCCCACCTCGCACCAGGCCTCGTAGCTGCTGGGGTTGGCGGCCACCACCGGCGCGTTCTTGAGAATCGTGCGCAGCGTGGCCTCGCACAGGCCGTCGGTCAGGTCGGTGTTCACGGTGTTGGTGAAGTAGCGCTCGAAGATGTGGCTCATCATGTCGGCCACGCCATTGCCAATCTGGTTGGCCGGCAGGGTGAAGTACAGCTCGGGGTTGACCACGCTGAACACCGGCCGCACAAGGTCGGAGCCATAGCCCTTTTTGAGCTGCAGCTCCTCGTTGGTGATGACGGTGCTGTCGCTCGACTCGCTGCCCGCGGCGGGGATGGTGAGCACCGTGGCCACCGGCAGGGCACGTTGGGCCTTGGCCTTGCCCGCGTAGAAGTCCCACACGTCGCCATCGTAGCAAGTGCCCATGGCGATGGCCTTGGCCGAGTCGATGGCGCTGCCGCCGCCCACCGCCAGGATGAGCTCCACCCCTTCGCGCCGGCAGAGGGCCACACCCTCGTGCACCAGCGAAAGGCGCGGGTTGGGCACCACGCCGCCCAGCTCCACAAAGTCGACCCCGGCGGCCTTCAGGCTCGTCACGACTTCGTCATAGAGGCCGCTCCGCTTGATGCTGCCGCCG
This sequence comes from Bacillota bacterium, assembly GCA_023409755.1. Classification (GTDB taxonomy): domain Bacteria; phylum Bacillota; class Clostridia; order Christensenellales; family UMGS416; genus JAEYRA01. Next base: position 5,575 of record JAEYRA010000031.1, on the reverse strand, counting down.
CCGTAGTGCAGCAGCACCTTCTTGGCATACTCGGCGGTGATGGCCCCGACCTGCTTCTGGCTGTCGCGGCCAAAGATCATCCGGGTGGGGTTGCGATAATCATAGTTCAGCATACGATCGTGTCCTTTCTGCGCCGGCTCAGAAGCCGACAGTGTCGGGGTTGGCGGTGGGGCCGCAGCAGTCGGTCAGCCCCGCCAGGAATTCCATATCTTCGTCGGAGAGTTCAAAGTCAAAGATGTCGGCGTTCTCGCGGATGCGGGCGGCCGTGACCGACTTGGGCAGCGGCAGCCAGCCGTTCTGCAGGCTCCAGCACAGGCAGATCTGCGCGATGGTGCGGCCATACTTGGCGGCCAGGGCCTGCACCTCGGGCACGTCGAAGATCTTGCCCGACCCCAGGGGGCTGTATGCCTCCAGAAGCACACCGCGGGGGGCGCACCAGGCAGCAGTGGCGGCCTGGGTCTCGCCCGGGCACAGGCGCAGCTGGTTCACCATGGGCATCACCTGGGCCGTCTCCATCAGGGCATCCAGGTGGTGGGGCAGGAAGTTGCTGACACCCAGCGCGCGGATGCGCCCGTCCTGATACAGCTTCTCCATGGCGCGCCAGCTTTCGGCGTTCAGGTGCTTCCAATCGTGGCGGTGGGCAGCCGGGGCCGGCCAGTGCACCAGGTAGAGATCGAGCACATCGAGCCCCAGCCGCTTCATCGACTGATCAAAGGCCGCGAGGGTCTCCTCATAACCGCGTACCGGGTTGGCGAGCTTGGTGGTGACAAAGAGCTCCTCCCGGGCAATGCCGCTCTCGCGAATGGCGCGGCCCACGCTCTCCTCGTTGCCATAGGCGGCCGCGGTGTCAATGTGGCGGTAACCCAGCTCCAGCGCGTCGCGCACGGCCTGCACACAAACCTGGCCGTCTGCGGCCTTCCACGTGCCAAAGCCCACGCAGGGGATCTTGACACCGTTTCGCAGGGTGAAGGTGTCCTGTAATGATTTCATGGCAGTTCCATCCTTTCCCGTGTATGGATCCACTTGGTAATCAACTGGTAATGTCTGTTATTATACCCTCTTTGGCTCGCTCCCCACAACAGGCGAGGGCTAGACAATAGCCCCTGCCCGACGCCCGACCCCCGTCCGCTGGCCTACATTGTCTATCCATCGGGGCAAACTGCACAAGGGAACCGACCTCATATCAGGCGGGTTGTATATATCACCGTTGACACCCCTTCGGCTGGCTCTATAATGAACAAGACGACACAAACAGGAAAGGGGCTTTACGATGAACGAGAAATTCACCAAACTCTATGAGTGGTCAAAGAAAGACCTGACCGAAAACCTGCTGCCCTGGTGGATGACCTATGGCGTGGACAAGGAGAACGGCGGCTTCTATGGCCGTGTGGACCGGGAGAACCGCCCGGTGGCCGGTGCCAACAAGTTCATCGTGTTGAACGCCCGCCTGATCTGGACGTTCTCCAGCGCGTACCGCGTGCTGGGTGACGAGAAGTATAAGGCCATGGCCGACCGCGCCTATGAGTATTTTGTGGCCCACTTCTGGGACAAGGAGTACGACGGGTGCTTCGCCGCGGTGGACGCCCAGGGCAACGTGGCCGACGACCGTAAGTTCATCTACGGCAACGCCTTCGCCATCTACGCGTTCAGTGAGTATTCCCGCGCCACCGGCTCGGCCGAGGCTCTGGAGTATGCCCGCAAGATCTTCGCCGCACTCGAGAGGTTCGTCTATGACCCCACGTACAAGGGTTACTTTGAGTGCTGCAGCCGCGACTGGAAGGTCAACCCCTGGCTGCACGGCGTCAACCGCCTGCCCACCGACGAAAAGACGATGAACACCCATCTGCACCTCATTGAGGCGTACACCTGCCTGCTGCGCGTGGACAAACGCCCCATCGTGCGCAACAAGGTGCGTGAACACCTCTATGTCATGCTCAACAAGATCGTGAACCATGACATCCATCACTATCACTACTTCCAGGACCGCAAGTGGGCCCCGACCTCCACCGCCATCTCCTTCGGCCACGACATTGAAGGCAGCTGGCTCATGACCGAGACCTGCGAAGTGCTGGGCGAGCCCGAAGCGGCCCGCTACGCCAGCGACATCTGCGTCAACATGGCCCGTGCCGTGGAAGAGGAAGGCCTGCGCGAGGACGGTGCCCTTCTCACCGAATACGACCCCGCCAATGGCGAGTGGAGCGAGCACCTGAGCTGGTGGGAGCAGAACGAGGGCGTCGTTGGCTTCCTCAACGCCTGGGAGCTGACCGGCGAGGAGCACTTCCTGGATTCCTCCCTGCTGTGCATGGACAACATTGAGAAGCACTTCATTGACCGGGAATTCGGCGGCTGGCACATGGTCCTGGACAACGACGGCAAGTCCATCGACCGCACGCCCAAGCTCGATGCCATGATCTGCCCCTACCACAATGCCCGGATGCATTTCGAGATCATCGAGCGGTACGAGAAGCATCACGGCTGACGCTTCGCTAACGCCCGCTTTCGCGTCTGCCGCTTCGCGACAGCCGCGAGGTAGGAGTGCTCGACACTGCTGATGTTTCGCCCCTTGACGCACATGTCGTCAAGGGGCGTTCGTTTGCGTTCTTCGTGTACGAAGAGACGCCGCTGCGGCGGGGGCGGGCCGAGTGCCACGGACATGCGGTTTCGTGCCTTGGGCGGATGAACCGCCCGGCGGCTGCATCATTCGCGCCCGCCGCATCCGCGACGGTCGCGAAGTAGGAGTGCATGAAGGAATTGCAGATGGCACGCCCGGCGCACAGGTCGCCGGGCGTGTTCTGTTTTACACGGCACACACAGAGCTTTCCGAGGGTGACGCCGCTGCGGCGGGGATGGGGCCGAATGCCTCGAACGAATTGTCTCGTGCCTTGGGCGGATGAACCGCCCGGCAGCTGCTGGGGTGTGATTCACTCAATAGAGAGTCCCTCTCTTCCGCCCCCCCTCCAGACATGGAGGAGATCTATGCTGTATGGGATCGCATAGCGGAAGTAGAGCGTACCGTCCTGTCGTGCGCGTTGCAAACTTCCCCCGGGCGCCCGGTGGCACTTGGCCTGTGACAGCGGGCGGGGATGTTTGAGCCGAGGTATTGCGAAGCAATAACTCGGCGAGTTACCCGCCGCTGCCACTTAGCCCGTGCCGGTCGTCCGGTCTTGAAAGTTCGCCGCGCTCCTAGGCGCTTTTGGGCACTTTTGACGCATACCAAAAGTACCGCCCAGCGCAGCGCGTTCCCAAAATGCAAGGGATTCGAAAGACACGTGTACGCAATCAGCCCAGTCTTGGCAGCACTATCCATGCGTCGCCATTCCACCCCGTTGCCGCACATCCTTTGCGCCGTGTTCGCCCATTTGTGGTATGCTGTTGCCAACAAGCTAGCACAGGAGGAAACCCCATGGCTTATCTGGACGCCATACTGGAAGAACTGAGCGGCTACCAGCCGGCACTGACCCGACGGGAAGACTTCGATGCCTTTTGGGAGCGGACGCTGGAGCAGACCCGTGCCGTGCCCCTCTGCCCCACGCGCCAGCGGATTGACTACCCCAGCGACCACGTGGCGGTATACGAGATCACCTACCACGGCTTCGACGACACACCCATCCACGGCTGGTACCTGGTGCCGTCCTTCCTGGGGGAGGGGCCCTTCCCCTGCCTCATCCACTACCACGGCTTCACCGGCGACCGCGGGATGCCTCAGGACTTCCTGCCCTGGGTGATGCTCGGCATGTGCGTGGTGTCCATTGACTGCCGCGACCAAAACGGCCACACCGGCAGCCTCTTGGGTACCCACAGCGGCGCGACCCAGAGCGTCGTCTGCCGGGGCGTGTTGGACCCCGGCGACTACTACTACCGCGCCGTCTACATGGACTGCGTCAAGGCCATTGACTTCGCCCAAGCCCAACCGGAAGTGGACGGCAGGCGCATTGTCATCGAGGGCGGCAGCCAGGGCGGCGCACTGGGCATGGCCGTGGCGGCCCTCGACCCCCGCCCCATGCTGGCACTGGTGGATGTGCCCAGCAACAGCAACATCGAGGCGCGCATCGAAGGTAACCACGGCTCCTTCTCGGCGGTGGCAGACTACCTGAAGCAGTGGCCGCTGCAGACCGAGCAGGTCTTCGCCACCTTAAGTTACTTCGACACGATGAACCTGGCTGACCGCATCCGCTGCCGGGTATTGGCGAGCGTTGGGCTGAAGGACACCACCTGCCCCGCGAAGCTCTACTTTGCCAGCTACAATCGAATCCCCAGCCAGAAGGACATCAGGCTCTACCCCTTCAATGGCCACGAGGGCGGCGGCCGCACCCATGCCGAAGTGAAGCTGCGCCTGGTGCGCGAGGTACTGGCCGAGCACTAACCTGCAATCAACACATAATCAAAGGCCCGACAGTTGCGTCGGGCCTTTGTACTGCCGCAAATGGGTTCTACCCCGACACACCGGCGGGCAGGGGCTCGCGGGTCAGCGTGCTCCATAGCTCGCGGCTGCCGTCAGGGGCCACCGTTGCCACCAGCACCTCACCGTCGGCCCCCGGGCACAGCTGTACCTCTCCACCGTCCCGCAGGGTCACGACCAGGGCAGGCACGCCGTTGCACACCACCGCAGCTTCCTTGCGCTGGCGCAGGGCGTTGTACCAGCACAGCAGGCCGCCGAGTTCGCCTGTTGGCACAGCCATCCGGCCGCCGTCGGGCAGCACGCGGGCCATGCTGGTCACGTCCGAGGCCGTCAGCCACGGCAGCGTGCGGAAGGCCGTGCAGGGGCTGCACCACGCGCCAAGCAGCGTGGCCGCCACCAGCATCGCCGCCAACACCGCCGTGGGCCAGGGGGAGAGCCTGGGCAGGAACATGGAGTGCCCTCCCATCAGAGAGTTTGAACCCAGTATACACCGCGCAGCACAGCCCCCCGGCCCCTGTGCCAAAGGCAGCCGCCGTTCGGCTAAAGTTCCCATTTCCCGCCGTAAACGAATCCCCCCACGCGGGCATCATCCTTCGTAGCCGACCCTTCGAACCCTCTCCCCGACCCTCCCCAAAGACTTCGTGGAGGGCGAAGAAACGAGTCGGCGTTCCCAATGCAAGCACCTCACCAAGCAGCCGCGCAGGCAGTTTACCCGCCAGCGACTCGCAGCAGCTCGTTCGTGGCACTCAGCCCTCCCGCGTGAGCGGCGTTCCCTTCTCCGTGCGAGCGCCCTCCCCCCGCAGCTGCGTCGCCGGTTCATCCGGCAGCGGCGCGAAACAGCCCGGACGTGGCACTCGCCCCTCCCCGCCCGCAGGCGCGTTGCCCCCGTAAAACCGATGTGTACCACGCAAGCAGAACACGCCCGGCGACCTGTGCGCCGGGCGTGTCATCTGTACTAGTTCAGGCTCTCTCCCCCCTCGCGACGGTCGCAACGCGGCCGGCGCGAAAGGAAAATACTTTAGTATTTTCCGAAGTCGATCTTCGGTTTCGCCTTGCCCGCCGGGCCCGGCAGCGCCGCTGTCGTGGCCTTCCGGCCCGTGCCCAGCGCCGCGTTCTTCAGGCGGAAGCGGCCCACCATCTCCTTGAGCAGCTCCGCCTGGCTGGAGAGCTCCTCGC
>JAEYRA010000174.1 GCA_023409755.1 Bacillota bacterium | reverse complement strand
CATGCTGTAGGTGCCGTTCAGGATCTGGTGGCACAGGTCGATGGCGTTGGGCAGGCAGTCATCCTCCAGCGGCAGGCCCAGGGGGCGGAAGTCGTGGTGGCCGTTGTAGATGCCGTCGTACTGGTCGCCCATGTCGCGCATGCGCTCCAGGTACCGCAGGGCCGTCTCCACCGGGCAAGCGCTGATGCCCAGGTTGTAGTTGAGGGCGTCGCCGCAGAAAAGGCTGCGGGTCTGCTCATCCAGGAACATCATCTCGCCGGGGGCGTGGCCGGGGCACTCGTAGGCCGTCACAATGCGCCCGCCGCCCAGGTCGAACTTCTGCCCGTCGTAGAGGGGCAGGAACTCCGGCTTGGGGTCGCCGGGGGCCGGGTCGCGCAGGTCCACATCCAGGTCGAAGGCATAGGGGCGGAACATGGTGAACGCGCTCAAGAGCCGTCCCTTCTGCCGGGCGGAGATGCGCTCGATGTCCTCCCGCCGCTTGGCCGCCGGGAAGGGAAGCGGGCGGCCCTCCAGCTCCTTGGGGTGGAGGTACACCTCCGGGAACTGGTAGCAGTTGCCGGTGTGGTCGGGGTGATTGTGGCTGACGACCACGATGAGGGGCTTGTCGGTGATCTTCTCCACCGCCCCTTTCAGGTCGCCGATGCCCATGCCGCAGTCGATGAGCATGGCACGCTCGGTGCCGACGAGCAGGAACAGGCTGGCGCAGTCAAATTCGTCGATTTCCCAGGTATCCGGCTTAAACTGCACCATGGGGAAGAGGGTCGTGAGTTCCTGAGCCATGGGTTCTCCTTTGCGCGGTGCGTCTTATTTTTTCACGTTGGTGTTGAAGAACAGCTCGAACTCGGGCAGGGTGTCGGTGAAGGCACGGCCGATGCGCTCGATGGCCGCGATGTCCTCGGCCGCCAGCCGCCAGCCCGATGCCCCAGCGTTTTCCTCCGCCTGGGCGGCAGTGCGCGCGCCCACGATGGCGCTGGTCATGCCGGGCTGGGCCGTCGTCCAGTTGAGGGCCGTCTGCCCCAACGTCTTGCCGTATTTCGCGGCGATGGGCCGGATTTCCTCCACCGCCTTCAGGCACCCTTCAAAAACGCCGGGTTGGAAGAGCGCGGCGCGTGCCCGGCCGTCGCCCTCGGGGAACTTCCAGTCCGGCGTGAACTTGCCGGTCAAAAGCCCCTGGGCCAGCGGGCTGTAGGCGGCCACGGCGATGTCGTTCCGAGCGCAGAAGGCAATGGCCTCCTCCTCCCACCGCCAGAAAAGGCTGAAGCAGGGCTGCAGCGCATCGAAGCGGTGGACGGTCAGGGCCTCCTCCATCTGCGCTACGCTGAAGTTGGATACGCCGATGGCGCGGATCTTGCCGGCCTTCTGCAGGTCATCGAGCGCACCCATTGTCTCCTCAATCGGGATGCCGGTGTTGCTGGGGTAGTGGATGTAATAGAGGTCGATGCAGTCGGTGCCCATGCGCTTCAGGCTGCCCTCGCAGGCCTTCTTCACGTCGGGGGCCTTGAGGTTCGATTGCCACACCTTGCTGGCCAGCACGACCTTCTGGCGGCGGCCGCCGGTCAGCGCCTTGCCGATGACTTCCTCCGAATGGCCCCGGCCATAGAGCTCGGCGGTGTCGATGAAGTTGATGCCCAGGTCGATGGCACGCTCAATCGCGCGGACGCTCTCGTCGTCCTCGGCCCCGCCCCAGTAGTCGCCGCCGGTCACCCAGCAGCCCAGCGAAATCTCCGACACATCAATGTCGGTGCGGCCCAGTTTGCGGTATTCCATGTGGGGTGTCCTCCCTAGTGCGGTTGTATTTGATCACCCGGCCCTTTGCCGCGCGGGCGAAAGGGAGGGGTCTTTTTCTACGGATGGGTTTATAGGCCTATGCCTTGTTGGCGGAGCCGAAAAGAGCAATTTTGGCGTGCACTTCCTGTACGATCGCCTCATAACCAGGCTTCAACATCTTGCGAGGGTCATAGCCTTTGCCTTTGAGGTCTTTGCCGGCCTCGATGTACTCGCGCGTCGCTTTGGCAAACACGACTTGAAACTCGGTGTTGACGTTCACTTTCGATACGCCTAGCGAGATTGCTTTTCTGACCTGGTCGACGGGGATTCCGCTGCCGCCATGCAGTACCAGCGGAAGGTCCGCGGCCGCCTTGATCGCGGCGAGCGCGTCAAAATTCAGGCCCTTCCAGTTCTCCGGGTAGATGCCGTGGATGTTGCCGATCCCCGCGGCCAAGGCGGTGATCCCCAAAGCGGCAATCCGCCCGCATTCCTCGGGGGAAGCAAGTTCCCCGGCGGAGGCAATGCCGTCTTCTTCCCCGCCGATCGCGCCGACCTCAGCTTCGAGCGAGGCGTCCATCTTGCGCGTCAGCTCCACCAATTCCGCCGTGCGCTTCAGATTCTCCTCCAACGGGAGATGGGAGCCGTCGAACATGATGGAGGAGAACCCCGCCTCCAGCGCTTTGATTCCCCCCTCATAAGAGCCGTGATCCAGATGCAGCGCCACGGGGATCGTGATGCCCAAATCTTCCATCATGGCCCCAACGAGCGCCGTCGCTGTGCCAAACCCGCCCATGTACTTTGCGGCACCCTCGGATACACTCATGATGAGCGGCGAACGGTCTTGCTGGGAAGCCGTCAAAATCGCTTTGGTCCACTCCAAGTTGTTGGTGTTGAAGTGGCCAATCGCGTAGCCCCCGTTTTTGGCCGCAAGAAGCATTTCAGCCATCGTGACAAACTTTGCCATTCTCATTGTCTCCTTTGCCTTGTATTTTCCGGCTGCCTCCCCGGTATTCGTACGGCAGAACGGCTCGTGAACGCCTGTCGGTGAGCCTCGACCCCGTTGGGAGCCAGGCCCTCCGGAGAGGCGCGAGGCCTAATAAGCGCCACACCACAACAATCGCCCCTGCTTTGGCAACGCGTTTCCTTTACTCCGCCATGTGAAAGCTCAGACAATCTGTCCCTCCCAGCGCCATGATGGCGCAAGGCCGAGGGCCGTGAGTGCGACGCGTGCGTCGCACTAGCCGCAGGACGCGGCGTAAGGCCCGAGTGCTGTCGCCAACTTCCTGCCGCCGGTCATCAGGGAAGTTCGCAATGCTCTCGTAGGACGCACGATAACTTTCTCACTGCGATCAGGCGGTCATGGGGGTCATCTGTTTTTACGGAAGCCCCCTATGAGTTGCTATGTGGCTTTATCAAGGATTCTACCTTCGTCGTTCTTTTGCCGTCAAATGCCTCAAACAACGAGAGCCGGACGCACTGTCCCTCGGGGTGCGTTCGAACTTCCCCCGGGCAACCGGCGGCACTTGGCCTTTGACAGCCCGCACGCCTTACGCCGCCATCCAGGCGGCTATGGCGTTGTTACTCAACGCCATCACGGCGCTTGGCCTTGCGCCTTCCGGGCGCTGGTCGGGCGGGGATGTTTGAGTCTGCGCTTTGCGAAGCAAGGGGCAGACGAGTTACCCGTCGCTGCATCGCTGCCGGTGCCGGTAGCCCGGTCTAGGAAGTTCGTCCGCGCCCCCTCTCCATTCGGGCCTTACGCGCCATCTAGGATGCATAGGCGAGCAGTGTGCACAGCACACGACCAGCCCAGGCGCTAGGGCGTTGTTTCACAACGCCCTCACGGCCCGAAGTGGTTGGGCATGCGTCCGGCGTGCCCGGTCGGTTTTGGGCACTTTTGACGCTGCAAAAGTGCCGCCTACGGCAGTTCCTTACGTCGCATCCAGACCACATAGGCGAGTAGTTCGTAAAGGAACGGTCAGCTGCGGCTCTCGGTCTTAGTGCCGTCTACGGCAACGTTCCGCGTGGCAGCACCGTCACCTTTGTCATAAAGCAAAACAAGGCTAAAGGCCCCCGTCACCCTTCCCTCTGCGCCCGCGGCGGGCTGGAATAGTGCCGCAGCCGCTCCTCAATGTAGCCGCGGTCGAGCTCGCCGGTGGCGAGGAACCGCTCCACCACCTCGGGCGTGGGCAGGGCCGCCCGCCCGCCGATGGCCGTGCACTTGATGGCCGAGACCGCCGAAGCAAAGCGGGCGCACTCCACGGCCGGCCAGCCACGGGTCAGCCCATAGAAGTAGGCCCCGTGGAAGACGTCGCCCGCGCCGGTGGTGTCGACGACCGGCACGCGGAAGGCCGGCAGGCGGAACTCGCCCTCGGGCCCGATGCCCACGCAGCCCTGCTCCCCCAGGGTGATGATGACCGTGTGGGGGCCGAGCGCGCGCATCTGCCGGCAGCACTCCATCGGGTCGGCCTCGCCGTAGCGGGTCTTGTAGTAGAACTCCGACGGGATGAACACGTCGGTCAGCGGCAGGAACTGCTCCAGCTCCTCGTTGTAGCCGTCAGCATCCACGAGCACCTGACCGCCGCCTTCCCGCACCCATTGGGCGGCCTGCCGTTCGGCCGGCGCGCCGCGCTCCACGTGCAGGTACTTCGCCTGGCGGAAATAGGCCTCATTGAGATCTTCCGGCTGCAGCAGGCGAATCCTGCGGTTGCCGCCGAGGATGGAGCGTCCGCCGGTTTCCAAATCCGAGAGCACCACGCAGTAGCCCGTCTCCCACGCCGGGTCGAAGACCATGGGCGTTGTGTCCACGCCGTTGAAGCGGAAATCGTCGCGGTTGGCCCAGCCGTCGGGGTCGTCGCCCACCACGGTGGCGTAGGCGCAGGGCACGCCCAACCGGCCCAGCGCGGCCATGCCGGTGGCGACCTTGCCGCCGAACTGCCAGCTGTGGCTGTTGGCGTGGGCGCCCTGGTTGGGGCGTGGCAGGTGGTCGACGTTGATGAGATAGTCGGACACCGCCACGCCCATGCCAATGACGAGAGGAGTCATGTGCGCCCCCTCCTTCTTATACGATTTTCAGGCCCTTGGGGTTCAATAGCCGGAACTTCGCCAGCAGGTATTCCATGATGTCCTTGCGGGTCTCCAGCAGCATCTTCATGTAGCCCACCTTGGGGTCGGCCGCGCACTGGGCGTGGATGCTGTCGGTGTAGGCCTGCACGAACTCGGTGAAGATGTTGACCTTGGTGACCCCGCCGAGGATCGCTGCGCTGACCTGCGCATCGGGGATGCCGCTGGTGCCGTGCAGCACCAGGGGGACGGTGGAGACGGCGTTCAGCTTGTTGAGCCGGTCGATGTCCAGGTGGGGGGTGGCCACATACACGCCGTGGGAGTTGCCGATGGCCACGGCCAGCGCGTCCACCGGGGTGTTCTCCAGGTACCAGGTCACCTGCTCGGGCCGGGTGTAGAGCGAGGTGTCCTGGAAGTCAGCGGCGTTGGCGCCGGAGCCGACGTGGCCGACCTCGGCCTCCACATCCGCG
>JAEYRA010000171.1 GCA_023409755.1 Bacillota bacterium | reverse complement strand
CTGGCCATCGGGGGACTGGTGCTCACCCTTGCGCCGTGTGTGATGCCGATTCCCATCGTGCTGTATGTGGCCATGGCAGCGGGCTGCGTGCTGTGGCCGGTGCTGCTGGGCTGGGCGCTGCCGGGCTTTGAGCCGCAACCTCCCCCCCTACCTGACTCAGTTGTGTGCAAAGCGGCCCCCATGCCCCGCCGGAACGCCTTTCGCCCCTATGTGTACCTGTTGCTGATGCAGCTCGTGGCCGCAGTCACCGCATTGGCGCTGCTCCTGCTGGCAATCGAGGCCTTCAGCGGATTGAACCAACCCGTCAGCATGATCGGCTTGGAGGATCGCCTTGAAAACGGCATGCCCCCCACGCGAAGCAGCTATTTTTCGCTTCCGGCTGTGGCGGCTGTGGTGTGCGGCGTGGGGGTGACGGCGGTGTCCTTGTCCTTCACTGCGGCATGGCACTCCCGCACACCCCGGCACAAACCATCAGCGCGCACGAGAACGCTGGCCATTCTGGGGTTAGCATTGACCTTGGTGCCGCTGTGTGTTTTGACCAGCATGATCACGGTGTTCGTGGCCACGGCAGCGGGCTGCGTGCTGTGGCCGGTGCTGCTGGGCTGGGCGCTGCCGGGCTTTGAGCCGAAACCCGCCCCCCAGCCGAACCCAACTGTGTGCGAAGCGGCGGAAACGCCCAATGGAGGAGCCCAATGACCGATGAGCTGACCATCCGCCCGGCCCGCCACGGGGAAGCCCCGCTGGTGCGCGCCTTCATCCTGCGGCTGGCAGAGTATGAGGCCCTGCTGGACCTGGTGGACTGCGACGAGGAACGGCTGGAACACGAGCTCTTCACCCGCCACTCCATCGAGGCGGTCTTTGCCTGCGAGGGCGACGAGCCGGTGGGCTTCGCCCTCTACTTCCACAACTTTTCCACCTTTCAAGGGCGGCGGGGGCTTTATCTGGAGGATCTCTTCGTGCTGCCGGAGAAGCGCGGCCACGGCGTGGGCACGGCCCTGCTGCGGCACCTGGCGGCCCTGGCGGTGGAGCGGGGTTGCCGGCGCATGGAGTGGGCGTGCCTGGATTGGAACGCGCCGTCCATCGCCTTCTACCGCAGCCTCGGGGCCAAGCCCCTCACTGACTGGACGACCTACCGGCTGGAGGGGGAAGCGCTGCAGGCGCTGGCCCAGGGTTGATGGACACGATGGAGCAGTACCTGCGGGCGGTGGAGCTTGTGCCGGGGGCCGTCACTGACCCGGCTGAGTACCCCTGGTGCCTGCCGGCGGTGCGGGGGCTGGGGCGGCTGGCGCTGCACCCGCGCTGCACGTTCCTGGTGGGGGAGAACGGCTCCGGCAAGTCCACCCTGCTGGAGGCCATCGCCGTGGCCTGGGGCTTCAACCCCGAGGGCGGCTCCATTAACTTCAACTTTGCCACAAGGGAGACCCACAGCCCCCTGCACCGGGCTCTCAAGCTCACCCGCGGCGTGCGCCGCCCCCGGGACGGCTACTTCCTGCGGGCGGAGAGCCTTTACAACGTAGCCACCAACATGGACGAGCTCGACGAGGACCCGGGCTACGGCCCGCCCATCGTGCAGAGCTACGGCGGCGTGTCGCTGCATCGGCAGAGCCACGGCGAGGCGTTCCTGTCCCTGGTGCTGCACCGCTTCGGCGGGCAGGGGCTCTACCTGCTGGATGAGCCCGAAGCGGCGCTGTCTCCCATGCGGCAGATGGCTCTGCTGCGGCGCATGGATGAACTCATCGGCAATCGCAGCCAGTTTGTCATCGCCACCCATTCGCCGCTGCTGCTGGCCTACCCTGATGCGTGCATCTACAGCCTGGACGGCGGCCCCCACCCCGTCGCCTACCGTGACACCGACCATTACCGGGTGACCCGCGCGTTCCTGGAGCACCCCGAAGGCATACTGCGCCAGCTACTTGGGGAGGATGAAGAGGAATGAGCAGATAAACGAGCCTCCCGCCCCATCGCAACACGTTGTGTTGCTCGCGTCACTCTCAACGATTCTGACGAATCGTCTGCCGTGACGCGGGGGTAACACCCCATCGCAACACGTTGTGTTGCTCACCCTGCTCTCAACGATTTTGACAAATCGTCTGCCGCAGGGTGGGGGTAATAACGCTTCATTCGGCGGGAGAAGAGGCAAAGTCAATGCGAAAAGAAAAGTAATCCCGCCCGCAGGCGCAATGTATCCTGTGAAATGTGAATGAGAACTTCCATTTGAGATCGGTCGCCGACATGTGCGGCGAATCGGACACGCCGGGCTGGTCATGCGTTACGCGCATTGCTCGCCCAAGCAACCCGGAAGGCATTGCAGCGTAATGCCTTAGCGCCTGGGCTGGTCGTTCGCTCCGCTGCTCGCATATGCATCCTAGATGGCGCGTAAGGTGTGAACGGCGAATCGATAATAACGAGGAACAAGCTGTCTATATCGCGGCTGTCGCAACAGCGGCCAGGTCGCATGGGCGAGCAGTCAAAACCGCCTGGATGGCGGCAAGGCCGACGACGCCGGGTGCTGTCCAAGGGACAGCACCAGCGAGCATGGCTGGTCGCACGCAGTGCGTGCTGCTCGCCCAAGCAACCCGGGATGCCCGCGAGGCGGAAGTAAGGTGCCGGAACGGCACGACCAGCCAGACGCGAAAGGCGCAGCCGGAAGGAGAGGACCGACGATGGCAAAATCACCCAGCGGATCCCTGTGCCCCTACCCCTATCTGGGTGGGGAGCTGCACCCTTTGAAGTATGGCGGTTTCCAGACGGACGAGGCGCGGCTGCTTGCCGTGATGGCCGCCGAGGAGGCGTTCGTGCTCTCCTCCGGCGGGCAGCACAACCGCCGGGTATGGATTGACTGCTACGAGTCGCCGTGGAACGACCGGACCATCGACGCGCTGGCCCGGCACATCGCGGCCCTCGCACCCAAGATCTACCGGCTGTGCTTCGCCGGGTTCCCCCGCCGGAGCCAAGGCAAGCTGCTGCGGGCCATGGCGGCCCACGGCTGCGCCCTGCGGGAGCCGCCCCGCTTTGTGGACGACCCCGAGGTGGGCAAGCGTTGGCTGATGGGCGAAAGGCGCTGACGAGGTTTTGACAAACAGCACTGGCTGGTCGTACAATAAACGCATTGCAGATACGGTGACATTCCGGTTGGACAGGCGACTGTTTCAAGATTGAAAGCTGTTGGGTGGGGGCTTTGCTTGCTCCTGCTTTTTTGTTGCAGCAACGGGCGGATGGAGGGACGATATGGCGTTTGTTTGGCTTCTCATCGGGCTTGTGCTCATCATCAAGGGCGCGGACGTGCTCATCGACTCGGCCGCCAAGCTGGCGGGGCGCTTCGGCGTGTCCACGTTCATCATCGGCATCACGGTGGTGGCCTTCGGCACCAGCGCGCCGGAGATGGTGGTTGGGTTGGTTTCGGGCCTGGCCGGCGCCAACGCGCTGACACTGGGCAACGCCGTGGGCAGTTCGCTGGCAAACATGGCGCTCATCACCGGGGTGGCAGCCCTCATTCTGCCGCTGGCGGTGCATGACAGCGTGGTGCGGCGGGAGATCCCCATGCTGCTGGGGGTGCAGCTGTTGCTGTGCGCGCTGCTCTTCTTCGATGGCTCCCTCTCCCGCTGGGACGGGGCAATCCTGCTCGTGGGGTTCGCCGGGTTTCTCACGTATGTGGTACGCGGTTCACGGCAGTCCCTGCCCGCCTACGTGGATGCCCAGGGCGACCTGGACACCGACGACGACGGCAACGGCTTGCCCTCCGCCCCGCCCGAGCCGGTGGGCAAGCTCCTCGTGCTGACGGTGCTCTCCTTGGCGGCCCTGGGCCTGGGCGGCAAGCTCACCGTGGACAACAGCGTGCAAATCGCCGCGCTCTTTGGCATGAGCGAGACGCTCATTGGCCTGACGGTACTCTCCCTTGCCACCACCATGCCCGAGCTTCTCACCGCCGTGACCGCCGCGCGCAAAGGCGAGCCCGAGATCGTGCTGGGCAACGCCATCGGCAGCTGCCTGTTCAACATTCTCTTTGTGTTGGGTGCGTCGGCGGCGCTGCACCCCATCGCGGCAGAGGCGGGGCTGGCTGTGGACGCGGCGGCCATGGTGGCCACCACGGCGGTAGTGTTTGCCTTCTCGGCGGCACACCGGCGCATCCGGCGGCTCTCCGGCGTGCTGCTGGTGGTGGGCTACGTCGCCTACATCACCTGGAAGGTATTGGCTGTGGTGCTGTGAGCGGGAACCTTTTACTGCCTTCGGTCGTCACACTGTCATCTGCTTGCGGTGTATGATAAACACAAATGTTGGTTGAACATGAAAATGTTTGTCATTTGGTTGCCACAAGCCGCCCAGATGGGTATACTATTGCCGGCGGCCGACGGTCGCCAACATCCGCTGCCCTCGCGGGCGGAAAGGACGGTTTTGCACATGAAGAAGCTGATTTCCCTGCTGGCGGCGGCAATGCTGCTGCTTACCCCGATGACCGCGCTGGCTGACGGCGATTCGCGCATCGTGTTTGGCAAGGACCTGACCAGCGACCAGAAGGCTGAGCTGCTCAAAGAATTTGACGTGAGCGAGAACGCGGTGGAGACGCTGACGATCACCATCGACGAGGAAAAGGCCTACCTGGCCGACCTGGTACCCGCTGACAAGATCGGCAGCCGGTCGCTGTCGTCCATCTACATCCAGAGCGCGGACGAGGGTTCGGGCATCGACGTGACGACCCACAACATCAACTGGGTGACCGCCGACATGTACACCGCGGCGCTGACAACCGCCGGCATCAAGGACGCCAACATCAAGGTGGCCTCGCCGGTCAAGGTTTCCGGCACGGCGGCGCTGGCCGGCATCTTCAAGGCCTATGAGGACATCACCGGCGAGACGCTGGACGACAACAAGAAGGAAGTGGCCGGCCAGGAGCTGGTGCTGACCGGCGACCTGGGCGACGTCATCGGCGACGATGAGGCCACCGTGCTCATCAACGAGCTTAAGAAAATGCTCGACCAGATCAAGGGGATGAGCGACGAGGAAGTGCGCGAGCAGGTGCTGGCCACCGCCAAGCAGCTCAACGTCACCCTGACCGACGAGCAGGTCGACCAGATCGTAGCGCTGCTGCGCAAGCTCGCCAACAGCAACATCGACCCCGACACCCTGCTGCAGCAGGCCAAGAACCTGCAGAACCTCGTCAACACCATGAACCAGGTGCAGGAGAAGACCTCGGGCTTCGCCGGCTCGGTGGCGCGGGTGTGGACGAGCTTCACAAACTGGATCTCCAGTCTCTTTGGCGGTAAGTAACGCTTTACAACCGGTCGGGCCGGTGCTATACTCGGTATAAATCGCATACGGTGTATCTTTGGGGCGGGGTGCAATTCCCCACCGGCGGTAAAGCCCGCGACTCCTGCCAAGGCAGGACTGACCCGGTGAGAATCCGGGGCCGACAGTACAGTCTGGATGGAAAAAGATACCGGCTCTCTGCAGTCGTTGTTGCCCCCTGGTATACCGGGGGGCTTTTTCGTTTTGTGTAAGGAGGAGAACGCCATGACCACCAACAACCAACGACCCCGCTGGGCGCTGCGCGTCGCCACCGGCGGCGTGCTGGCCGCCATCGCCACACTGCTGCGGTTCATCGAAGCGCCACTGCCCTTCTTCCCCAGCTTCTTGAAACTGGACCTGAGCAACATTCCGGCGCTCATCGGCGGGTTTGCCCTGGGCCCGTTCATGGGCGGGGCCATCCTGCTCGTCAAGAACGTGCTCTACCTGCCGGCCAGCCAGACCGGCGGCATCGGCGAGATTGCCGACTTCATCATCAGTCTCTGCCTTGTGCTGCCGGCGGCGTTGGTATATAAATATAGGAAGAGCCGCGCGGGCGCGGTGTGGGGCATGGCGGCAGGCGCGGTATTGATGAGTGCGCTGGGCGGGCCGCTGATGAACTATTATGTGCTGCTGCCCCTCTATTCCCAGTTCATGCCGATGGAGCAGATCCTCGCGCTGGCGGGGGCGCTGAACCCGGCGGTGGACAGCGTGAAGGCCTACCTTATGTATGTGGTGGCACCTTTCAACCTGTTGAAGGCCGTGGTGACCGGCGGCATCGCCTACCTGCTGTACCGCCCGCTGCAGCCGGTGCTGCACAAATTTCGATGATGAGCGAGGAACGATGACAACCCCCACCAACAGCCCAACACAAACCGAAGTTCTGGCCCAGGCGCTGGCCGGACGGCTCATCCCCGGGGCGGTGCTGGCGCTGTGGGGCGGCCTGGGCGCGGGCAAAACGGCCTTCGTGCGCGGCCTGGCCCGGGGCCTTGGGGTCTCGGGGCGGGTCAACTCCCCCACCTTCACCCTGCTGCACGAACACCCCGGTCCCCTGCCGCTCTACCATTTTGACCTTTACCGGCTGGAGGCGGGCGGCGCTGACGAGCTGGGGCTGGAGGATTACCTGTTCGGCGCGGGCGTCTGCGCCATCGAGTGGCCGGGCAACGCGGGGGATCTGCTGCCCGCCGACCGGCTGGATGTGACGATCGACGGGGCCGGCGAGGAGCCGCGCACCATTACGTTCACGGCCCTGGGGCCCCGACACCAAAGAATCCTTGAGGAATGGACCATATGAAGCTCCTAGCCATTGACGCATCGACCAAAGTTGCCGGCGCCGCCCTCCTGGAGGACGGCACGCTGGTGTGCGAGTGCAACCTGACGAGCGGCCTGACCCAGTCGGAGAAGCTGCTGCCTCTCATCGACCAATGCCTGAAGCTGGCCGGATGGCGGCCCGGCGAGATCGACGTGTTCGCGGCGGTGGCCGGGCCTGGCTCGTTCACCGGCGTGCGCATCGGCGTGTCCACCGTCAAGGGCATGGCCGAGGCCCATGGCCGCCCGGTGGTGGCCGTGGGCACGCTGGAGGTGCTGGCCGCCGCCTTCCCCGCCTTTGGCGGCGTGGTGGTGCCCATTCTCGATGCCCGGCGGGCCGAGGTGTACTCGGCTGCCTACCGCGATGGGGCCGAGGTGCTACCCCCCGCCCCCCGTGCGCTGGCTGCGCTGCTGGCCGACCCGGCCCTTGCCGGTCCGGTGCTCTTCTGCGGCGACGGCGTGCCGCCCTACCGCGCGGCCATCGAGGACGCGCTGGGCGAACGCGCCCACTTTGCGCCGCCCCACCTGCTGCTGCAGCGGGCGGGGGCGGCGGCCTGGCTGGCCTGGCGCAAGGCGAAGGCCGGCGGCACCATGGACGCCGCCGCGCTGCTGCCCAATTACCTGCGGCTCTCCCAAGCCGAGCAGGCCCGTGCCCGGCAGGAGGGCACCCTATGAAACGCGGCGGCCACACCCTGCGCCTGCGGCCCATGGCCCAGGGCGACCTGGAGCGGGTGCACGTGATTGAGACGGTGAGCTTCCAGACCCCATGGTCGCTGGATGCCTTTCAGGGCGAGCTCAACAACAAGTGCGCCCGCTACTGCGTGCTGGAGGAAGACGGTGTCGTCGTGGGCTTCGCCGGCATGTGGCTCATCCTCGATGAGGCCCACGTGAACAACGTGGCCGTGCACCCCGATTGGCGCGGACACGGCTACGGGCGGCTCCTCATGCGCGAGCTCATGCGAATGGCCTACCGCGCGCTGGAGATCATCCGTATGACGCTGGAGGTGCGCGTCAGCAACGAGGCGGCGCTGGCCCTCTACCGCTCCATGGGGTTTGATGTGGCCGGGCGGCGCAAGGGATACTACGAAGACACCGGCGAGGACGCCTACATCATGTGGTGCGAGAACACGCTGGAGAATCTGATCCTATAACCGGAACGG
>JAEYRA010000118.1 GCA_023409755.1 Bacillota bacterium | reverse complement strand
GCGTCCAGGCTTGTGAAATAGACGGGAAGCCCGTCGGCGGAGCAGCGCCGGAGATTCTGCGTAAGCTTCAAAACGCATACGAAGAGAGATTCCTACGCGAAACGGAAAAGGCTGCCGGATAGTCCATCCAAATAGGTGGGTGTTTTTTATGCTGCAGCTTTCTCACATGTAGTCAATCTGTCTCATCCCCACCAAAGGCAAAAGTCCACCCATTGGGTGGGCTTTTGCCTTTGGTGCATTTGAACAGAAGGAAAAGAAACATGCCAGCGGCTTGCTTTTTCTGGCCCGGCATGCCGGGATCGCTATCCGCGCTGCTCGCCCACAGCCGGGCACGGCGAAGCGAGCCGAGCAGACCCCGCCAGCTACGATCTGGACAAAAGGATGTGAGTCGTTTTAGCCCTTTATATCATTTCCTCGAATTCACATATGAGATCCGATGTCGCAAGCTTTAAGTGGAGAAACTTGGGGCGTTTGCATGTAACACATTCTGCAGCAGAGCAATATCATGAAGTAGAATGAAGCGAAGGGTACGATGAAACAATGGATTGCTCCTCCGTGCATCATGAGTTGGTTTGCGTTGAAGCTGAGGTCGAGGTTGCTCCAAAGGCGGAAATCGTTGGAAAGGTTCAGTCCTGTTTGGTTGGCAGTCCGACTCTTGAATCCTGCCCGGATTGCATGCCTGAAGATACCTTTGTCATCAGCCAGTTGATATGCATTAAGATTCCTCTCTCCTTTTCCGCGAAAGCTTCTGTACAATCAACGGGGATTCTCTGCAATGACCCAGATCATGACGATTGCGATTCAGATCCCCAGGACTGTGTGAAAGGCGCCGTTAGGCACAGATACGAGCAAAGCTCTTCCAGCGACGAGCCAAGAAGAACCTTCCAAAGAAATTATGATGCGACATACCATAATAATCCGGAATAAATCCGGATACATAACTTGAAAGGAGTTATTGTAAAATGGCATGTGAAGCAACTGTTCACGAAAATGTATGTGTCCAGGCAACCGTTACGATTCGGCCCAGAGTAGACGTCGGGGATGTTGATACTTTTTGTATCGATGGTGTTAGCTTCCGTCCGTGCCCGGGCACGGTGGCGCGGTTCTGCACCTTTACCGTGAGCCAAAATATCTGCGTCGAGATTCCTCTGACGTTCGCTGCCGATGTGACCACAGAGAATGCGGCAATAGTTTGCGGAACTCCGAGGACCGGTGAATGTCCGGATGATACGGCCGCCGCGGAATGAACCACGTTAGAAGGGCATAGAAAAATGTCCTACCGTAGAGACCGGTAGAATTGTGTCTGGCACCGTTTAAAAGCGGTGCCAGTTTTATTCCGCTTGTATTCGAAATTCTTCTTTACTGTGCGACGCTGCTTGTAACACATTCTTCGACAAACCAATATCATGGAGTAGAACGAACAGAGGGGTACGATGATAGAATGGATTACTCATCCGATGGGAAGATTCTGTCCCGTTGTGTCAAAAGCCCGACTGTTGGGTGTTGCCCGGGTCATATGTGCTCGTATACCTTTGTCGTCAGTCAGCTATTATGCGTCGAGATTCCTCTCTCCTTTTCCGCAGAAGCTTTTGTTCAGTCGACGGGAATTTCCTGCAATGAATCGGGTGATGGTTCTGACAATTGTGATTCAGATCCCCATGATTGTGTGAAAGACGCCGTTAGATACAGATACGAGCGAAGCTCTTGCAACGACAAGCCTGGAAGGTCATTCCGTAAGAATTATTACGCCACATACCATAATCTGCAATAAATCCGGATACATAACTTGAAAGGAGTTATTGTAGAAATGGCATGTGAAGCAACTGTTCATGAAAATGTATGTGTCCAGGCAGCCGTTACAATTCGGCCCAGAGTAGACGTCGGGGATGTTGATACTTTTTGTATTGATGGTGTTAGCTTCCGTCCGTGCCCGGGCACTGTGGCACAGTTCTGCTCCTTTACCGTGAGTCAAAGTATCTGCGTCGAGATTCCTCTGACGTTCGCTGCCGATGTGACCGCAGAGCCTTCGGGAATTGTATGTGGTACACCGCTGGTAGGGCCATGCAGCCCCGTAACTTTTGAGTGTTGCGAATTTATCATGGCAACACAAGGAATAACAGCGAATGGAACCCGACTACCAAGTTTATCTATTCAACTCTGTGGCCCTGCAAATCAATGTTCACCAGCAGGGAACCACATCAACGTAGAGTTTCCAGCCAATGGTCCAAACTTTGAAATAAACTTAACAGAGATGCTGACTATGCAATGCAACAGCCCACAAAGTGGTTTGATCACTGTTACCGCACAAGCAAACTTCAATAATGGAGCAGGTAACATTCAACTTGCAAACTTCACGTTTGTTTTTAATCCTGCAAACTCCACAGTCCACATCATCGCTACCAGTGTCGCTAATGGCACTACACTTCTGGATACAATGATTACTCTTACTGGTAACGTTCAGTTTGTACCTTGTACTCCTACTCTAGGTTGATCCAAAATCTGCTCCCGAGAGTTAATCTCAGGAGCAGATAACATTGAAGTCATTTGCTAGACAGCTTCAGGGCGGTGTGGCATCTTTTTCGACGCAATCCCTATGAATAGAGGTTCGAAATTCGATACAGATATTTTGTATATTTTCCGGATTCGATCCTCTGATACGAGAAAAAGCCCAGCGATGCTGGGCTTTTTCCGATTTCATTGGCATAATCAGCGTGGTATATACTGGATAGTGGTATGCCGCATTTTAGAGGATTCTGCAAAGGTTCGGTAGTGCACATGGCATATGAGAGAGATCCTTTGCATTTATGGAATCTTCCTGGATATGACGTTGAAACATGGTATAATTCTGATTTGAAACAGGATACGGGATTTAATGGTGAGTCCAAGAGAAGGAGAAAGAAAAATGATTGATTATCACATTCACTACTTTATTGACAAGTGCGCGAACGACGAGATGTCGCTGGAAAATATAGAGAAAAAATGCATTGAATTGGGAATTGATGAAGCAGGAATATTGAAGCATTATTCTCATGGTTTGCCCAATGGTTTGGATAATTGGATTTTTTGGTATCAGATTAAGCCCGAACAATGGGAGCATTTCTTAAAAGACTTCCATCAGTATAAGCCAAAAATCAGGTTGCTGTCGGGTGTGGAAACAGAGCTTTGCAATGAAGCCGGTGATATTAATATCCCGTTTTCCGAGCAAGCAAAGCTTGATTTTGTTCAACTTTCGGTTCATTACATGATCGATTTGGATTGCTTGAAAATGGATCTTATTGAATATCCTGATGTGAAATCTTGCCCGCAATTTGACAATGAAGTTGATCGAGCGAAAATCGAGCGTTGGAGAGAAAGAACCATTGACGTCGGCGAAGAAAACATAATCGCAGGTCTGGTCAACGGTTATATGAACGCAATTAAAAAGAACAAAAAGGTGAAATCACTGGCCCATATGAATGATGGCCTTGACACACTCAGGACCTATTTGGTCGATTTGGCAAAAGTGAAGACAAGTCGGAAGGTCGAAATTTTCGAGCCTCTTTTTAAATTGATGGCTGAGGAAAACATCATGTGGGAAATTCTTGGTAACATTCAGGAGGAAGCAATCATCATTCGCGCGAATGAAATGAATGTGCCATTTACCGCCACCGCCGACTCACATATGCTCAATGAGGGTTGGGGGCCGTTGGTAAACCACTATAAGGCGGAAGAAATCATCGAAAAGTATAAGCTGAATCGAGGGAGAATTGAGATCTAGATTTTCAGCCATGGTTGTGGCGGCCTAGCCAGCGTACGGCAGTCGTTGTTCATCGTCTCGTTGAAGAGCCTTCCGCCGAATTTGTGCAACCTTTGATACCACCTGGGTGAGTTGCCGTTTAGTACTTTGGTTCAAAGAAAGGGTCTGAGATGCAATACGAAGAGTTGATGGCGCAGATGCGCCAGGGATGGAACACTTGGTATTCCGGCAGCGTGCTTTCCCATGTCCTGCTGCCAGAGGGACTGGCGGTGAGTTTGGCGGTAAAAAACTACCAGACCGGACGAGTGGTAAGAGAATCCTTGATTGGGCGACATGGTGCGCACGAAGAGATCATCCACCCCGGCCCCCGCAGCTACGATGGTGCCTATACGGAGCTGAACTGGAAGTACGGTGGGTTGGAGTTGCTGATCCAAAGTGCCGTCAAGGATGGGGAGCAGTATCTGCTGGTGACGCCGCTGAATACTGTCCTCCGCGCGCCGGCACTTCTGGTGGAGTTCCATACACTGTGGAATCGTCCCGGCAAGATCGGCCGCGAGGGGGATCATCTCGTGGCGACGTTACCCGGCCGGATGGTCGAACTGTTTGCCGACGGCACTGAAATCCGTGAGATGCACACCAACATACACGGCCAATACCTGTCGCTTTGCCTCGATCGGCCGGTCGCGGTCAGCACGGGGAGGCCTGTCGGAGTTTCGGAAATGGCCGCCATTATGGCTGCGGCAAAGGTTGCACTCAATCAATCGTTTGAGGATTGTGGGGACTCTTCTGAGCTCTACAGCGCCATCCGTACTTGCATGGCATGGGATACCGTCTATGAGCCGGAAAAGGATATGGTCTGTACTCCCGTCAGCCGCCTGTGGAGCATCATGTTCGGCGGCTACGTGTTGTTTTGCTGGGACACCTACTTTGCCTCCCTACTGGCGATGACAAGCAACCGCGACCTTGCCTACGCCAACGCGATCGCCATTACGAGGGAAAAGACCGAACAGGGTTTCGTACCTAACTTTGGTGCAGCAGACGACTACAAGAGCTACGACCGCTCACAGCCACCCGTAGGCTCGTTTGCCGTTCGTGAAATCTATCAGAAATTTCGGGAGCCCTGGCTCATCCATGAGGTGTTCGACGACCTGTTGACCTGGAACCGCTGGTGGATGGAGAACCGCGTCACGCCCGAGTATACGATGTGCTGGGGTTCCAACCCATATGGGCCCAAATCCGGCATATATTGGGAGACGAGTGATGTGGCAGATGCTGCCGCGGCCGCGCTTGAGTCCGGGCTCGACAACTCGCCGATGTACGATGACGTTCCCTTTGACAGCGAAACCAACATGATGCGGCTGGCTGACGTGGGACTGATGGGCCTTTACATCCTCGACTGCGAGTCGCTGGCGGATCTGGCAGATGTCGCAGGACGCTGCGAAGCCAAAGAACTGCGCGAGCGGGCCGAGAAAATCAAGCTGGGGCTCGAAACCCTGTGGGATGAGCAGACCGGCATATACCAGAACAAGCGTACCGACACTGGCGAATTTTACCGGAGGTTATCCCCCACGAACTTCTACGCGCTGTTCAGCGATAAGGTAAGCCCGGAACGCGCCGAGCGGATGATCTCGGAGCATTTCTATAACCCGGAGGAATTCTGGGGCGAGTTCATCCTGCCCATGATAGCACGCAACGACCCCGCCTATCCGGAACAAAATTATTGGCGCGGCCGCATCTGGGCGCCTGTGAACTTCCTGGCTTATATCGCGATGCGAAAGCGCGGCCTGACCAAGCCATGCCACGACCTGGCTGACAAAAGCGTGGCCTTGTTCATGCAGGAATGGCAGCGACACGGACACGTTCATGAGAATTATAACGGCGATACTGGCTGGGGATGCGGTATGACAGGAAGCGACAAGTTCTACCACTGGGGTGCCCTGCTGTGCCTGATTGGCTTGATGGACGCGGGGCAGATTGGCGGGCCCGAGCAACCGATCGGGTGATGAACAGGAACTGTCTGGTTCCATTGGCTCAGCCAAGATGATAAGCTTTCGGGGCGATTTCGGTCAGTATATTTTCGGGGTAGTCTCCGCAGAGGTGTTCGTCGTCGCGATCGAATGGTGCAGGAGACCAAAAGAAGTGGCGCATCAACGTCAAACCGCCCACAGCATTTCGGGCGAACTGTAGGATTAACAAAAGATTGTACAGACAAAGGCTGTGGGAAGTGGAGGGTCGAGAGCCAGCGGAGAGGCCCATCGGGATATTGTTGGTACGACTTTGGTGCCCAGCGAGCTGGGCACCAAAGTCGTTGAGAGAGAAGAAGATACAACGGTCATAGAAACGCTTCTGGTCTTCCCAGTGGCTGCGTTCGACCTTGCCGTTGTGGTGGGGAGTGTAGGGACGGATCCTTTTTTGTGTGATACCCAGAGAGCCGACAGTGGGCTCAAAGGGGGGCGGCACTTCTCGCTTTGGGCTGGAGTAACTGGTTTTGAACGCAAAGCCAGGGTGGAACACACTCCACCGTGATTTGGTAGAACGCGATGACTAGGATATCAGCGTGGGCCAGATGCTCTGTTTGTTCCTGGTAAGCTGCCCCATGCTTTTCTGCACAGCGCAGCAGGGACTTTTGGCACGGCTCTCACATACGAGCCTCCAAACGCGAATACGTTTCGTTTGTATGAGGTATTTCTGCAGTTGAATGGGAGGAAGGTATGCGTAACCTTTGGCATCGGGTCCGGGCTTGGTTCCTGGCGGAACCGGTGCTCGTTCTGTCGGCGCTGCTGGCACTGGTCTCCATGGCCTGGGTGCCCCCTACGCGGCAGTATCTGACGTACATCGACTGCAAGACGCTGGCGTGCCTCTTCTGCCTGATGGCCGCTGTCGTTGGGCTACAGCGCGAGCGTGTGCTGGAGCGGGCGGCCCTTGTCATCTCCATGCGGGTGCGCCATTCGCGGGCGCTGGTGCTGTTCCTGGTGTTTGCATGCTTTTTCCTGGCGATGCTCGTGACCAACGACGTGGCGCTCATCACCCTGGTGCCCATCACGCTTGCCATTCTCTCGGCCTGCGGCATGGGTGGGTGGAGCGCCTTCGTGGTGGTGCTGCAGACAATTGCTGCCAACATTGGCTCGTCCCTGACACCCATCGGCAACCCGCAGAACCTCTATCTCTTTTCTTACTATGGCATTCCGCTCCCCAATTTCCTGCTGACCATGCTTCCGGTGGTGCTGGTGGGGGGTGTTTTGCTGGCGGCAAGCTGCCTGGTGGTGCCCGTGTCCCGCTGGACACCGGCCCCCCGGCAAAAGGGCGACCCACTGCGCCGGCGGCCCATCCTGGTGTATGGTGCGCTCTTCCTGCTGTCGGTGGCAGCCGTGTTTGATTGGCTGCCCTATGGTTGGGCAGTGGCGGCAGTGGTGCTGACGCTGCTTGTGATGGACCGGGGAGCGCTGGGCAAGGTGGATTACAGCCTGCTGGCCACCTTCGTGTGCATCTTCGTCTTTGTGGGCAATCTGGGGCGCATTGGGCCCATCCATGCGGTGCTCTCTCGCCTCACCCAGGGGTATACCCTGTGGGCGGGCATTCTGACGAGCCAGGCCACCAGCAATGTGCCGGCGGCCATTCTGCTGTCGGGCTTCACCGACCACGCGCGGGAGCTGCTGCTGGGCGTCAACATCGGCGGCCTGGGCACGCTCATCGCGTCGATGGCCAGCGTCATCTCCTACAAGCTCTACACCGTCGTTCACAAGGGTGAGAGCCTGCGGTATCTGCGCTTGTTCACCGTGTGGAACCTGGGGTTCCTCGCGGTGCTGGCACTGGTTGGAACCTTGCTGCGGTAAGCCCCGCCTTCTTGAACGGGTGGAAACAAAAAGGCCGTCCGTCAGTTGACGGACGGCCCAGAGTGGCTACAAACCTCTAGAACGAGCAAATGGAGAAGAACCTCCCGCCGATTCATTCGGCGGGAGGAAAGACAGAGTCAGCGCGAGCAGAAGAGAAATACCCGCCCGAAGGCGCAACTTATCCTTAGAAACCCGCATGAGAGCTGCAATTTATGATCGGTCGGCGACATGTGCGGCGACCGATCTGGTCATAACGGGAACAAGCTGTCTGAATCGCGACTGTCGCCACAGCGGCAGACGCGAAATGCTTTTAATAGCCTTACCGGATGGCCTCCACAAACTCCTGCCCAAACCGCACGCACGCGGCCGTGGCTGCGTCGTCCGGCACCCAGAGGCACCGGATGCCGTCGTTGACCACGGTGAAACCGCCATGGCGCAGCAGTTCGGTCAGCTGTTTGACGGATTCGCCGCTCCAGCCATAGCTGCCAAAGGCTGCGGCCTTCTTGTTCTTGAACTTGAGCCCGCGCATCATCTCCGTAAGGCCGCCGATGGAATAGAGGTAACCGTTGTTGATGGTGGAGGACCCCAGAAGGATGGCCTTGGAGCGGAACACCTCAGCCAGGATGTCATTCTTGTCGTTCTTGGCGGCGTTGAAGAGCTTGACTGTCACCTCCGGGTCGGCGGCGCGGATGCCCTGGGCAATGGCCTCGGCCATCTTGCGGGTCGATTCCCACATGCTGTCGAAGACCAGAGTGATCTGGTTCTCCTGGTACTGGTCGGCCCAGGCGAGGTACTGGGTCACGATCTGGGTGGGGTCGTCGCGCCACAGCACGCCGTGGCTGGGGAAGATCCCGTTGACCGGCAGCCCGAAGCCCAGCACTTCCTGAATCTTCTTGGTCACCAGCGGGCTGAAGGGCGTCAGGATGTTGGCATAGTACTTGAGGGCTTCGTGGTAGAGTTCGGCCCGGTCTACCCGGTCGTTGTAGAGCGATTCGGAGGCATAGTGCTGGCCAAACGCGTCGTTGCTAAAGAGGATGCCCTCCCCGGTGAGGTAGGTAAACATGCTGTCGGGCCAGTGCAGCATCTGCGCCTCAATGAAGATGAGCTTGTTCTCCCCCAGGTCCAGCGTGTCCCCGGTCTTGACGGGCATAAAGTTCCAGTCCTGGTGGTAGTGACCTTTGAGCGACTTGATGCCGTTGGCCGTGCAGTAGATGGGGGTGTTTGGGATCTCGCGCATCAGCTCCGCCAGCGCGCCGCTGTGGTCAATCTCGGCATGGTTGGCAATGACCGCATCGATTTCGTTGAGATCAATCACCTTTTTCAGGTTGCGAACAAATTCCTTGTCGTAGGGTTGCCACACCGTGTCGATGAGTACGGTCTTCATGTCTCGCACCAGATAGGAGTTGTAGGACGACCCCTTGTGGGTGGAATACTCATCGCCGTGGAAGCGCGTCAGTGTCCAATCCACCTTGCCCACCCAGGTTACTTTGTCTGTCAGTTGTTTGCCCATGTGCAACACTCCTTTTCCTTCGTGTGATCCACGGTTCTGTGTTCGTGCGCCGCCTGTTAGCAGATACTTCCATCGTTTCCCATTTAGTATTATACCGGCGGGGCAGGGGACGGGCAAGCGGTAGTGGGCAGGTGACAAGATGGAAATGATTCAATCCATAAGCCGACTGCGCGGCCCCGGCGCGTAAGTTGTATGGCAGGGGAGGGGTTAGCAGCCTCGCTCAGCGGCGGAGGAGGTAAAGTGTGCAAGGCGACCATGAGCGCAGAAGTGAAACGGAAAAACGCAAAAAAGCGGAGGGGTGTCCCTCCGCTGCCGCCTGTCGAACGTTTATCGTATGAACTTCATCAACTCCTGGTTGAACTTCTCTTTCTCATCGTAGAAGAGCCCGTGGCCGCTCTGCTCAAAGGGCACCAGCATGGAGCCGGCAATGCCCCGGTGCATGGCCTCTGCCAGGGGGAAGAGGCACACTCGGTCGTGGATGCCGTGTAAAATGAGTGTGGGTACCCGCACTGCCGCCATGTCGGTAAAGAGTGTCTCACTGAGCCAGGCGCGGGAGACAGCGATGGTGCTCCAGCTGGCAGCGGCCAGCCCCAGGCCGCGGAACCATTCGGCGAATGGCTCGCTGATTGGCTGGTAGAAGAACGTCTTGCCAAAGTCCTCCAGCATTTGCGGGCGATCCTGGTATGTACTGTGGATGATGGCTTCCACGCCGCCTGCCGTCAGCCCATAGGGGAAGCCGGGGCGCTGGATGAGGCTGGGTGCGGCGGCTGCCGCCAGCACCAGGCGCGACACCCCGGCTCCCCCATGCCGGGCCATGTAGCGGATAGCGACCGCCCCGGCCGTGGAGTGGCCCAGCAGTGTGAAGTTGTGCAGCCCCAGCCCCTCTACCACGCCGCGGATGTCGTCGGCCGAGCTGTTGTAATCGTATCCCCAGGTCGGCTTGTCGGATCGGCCGAAGCCGCGCACATCCATGCCGATGCAGCGGATGCCCTCGTCGATGAGCCGGTTGTATTGGTATTCAAAGAGGTGGTGGTTGGCAGGCCAGCCATGCATAAAGAGAATGGGGTCCCGCCCGTTGGGGTTGATGTCGTTGACGTAGAGCCGCACGCCGCGCTCCACGGTCACAAAATACTCCATGAAACCGCTCCTTCCAATGGATTCCCTGCAGGATATGCGGCGGTGCGGCAAGGCCGTGACGCCATGCACCCAAGGTGCCGGTTGCCTTTTGGAAGATACTGCCAACCCCGCTGTCAAAGTTTGGGAGCTCATGAAACCACATACGATTGACAGCATGAGCAAGCGTTCATATAATGGTGTCAGGAGAACAATTGAACAGTTGTTCATGCGTTGAGGAGGAGAAGCGATGGGGAGCCAACCGGGGCGCTGTGATTGCAGCGAGGTGCACGGCGACGTGGTGGAGCTGGCGCGCAGCCACATGCCGCAGGAGGAACAGCTCTACGACCTGGCCGAACTCTTTAAGGTGTTTGGCGACACGACGCGGGTTCGCATTCTATATGCGCTCTTCGCGGCGGAGATGTGCGTGTGTGACATCGCCGCGCTCCTGGGGATGACCCAGTCGGCCATCTCTCATCAGCTGCGGGTGCTCAAGCAGACACGGCTTGTCAAGTATCGCAAGGAGGGGAAGTCGGTTTACTACTCGCTGGATGACGACCACATCAAGGGCATCTTCCAGCGGGGGCTGGATCACATCAACGAGCGGTAATCGTGGGAGGAGGAGCGTGTATGGCCATGGAACTGACGCAGCGGGAACTGAGGCTGGAGGGGCTGTGCTGCACCCACTGTGCCGCCAGGATTGAACGGAACGTAGCGGGTCTGGACGGGGTGCACTCCGCCACGGTGGACTTTGCCACGGCGACGCTGCGCGTGGAGATTGCCGGGGAAGCTCTTGCCGATGCCATCCTGACCCACGCGGGGGAGATTGCCCGCCGGCAGAAGCATGAAGACGAATCCCAGCCAGGCAGCGGCACGCTGCGGCTGGGGGGGCTGACCTGCGCCCATTGCGCGGGCAAGATTGAGGCGGCTGTGGCTGACCTGCCCGGCGTGGCGGCGGCACGGCTCGATTTTTTGGCCCAGACATTGACGGTGGAGGTGGCCGACCGCGCCCGCCTGCGCGATGCGTTGGCCCAGGCCGAGGCCACGGCCCACCGCATCGAGGATGGGCTCACCATTGAGGTGCTCCCTGCTGATGCCGGTCATGGCCGTGGTATAGAGATGGGCGGTGCTGCCTGTGACACCTGCACCGACCATGGGCATGTGCACGACGAGGCCGATGCGCCGGGGTTGTCCGTTGTGTCGGTGGCACCTATCCTGGTGTCGGTGGTTTTCTTTGCCCTGGGCATGCTGCTGCCTTTTCCCGGTTGGGGTAAGCTTATAGTGTTCCTGGTGTCCTACCTGCTGGCCGGCGGGCCGGTGCTGTGGAGCGCGGTACGCAGCATCTGGCGCGGCCAGGTGTTTGATGAGAACTTCCTGATGGCGGTGGCGTCGCTGGGTGCTTTTGCCATCGGCGAATCCCCCGAAGGCGCGGCGGTCATGCTCTTCTACCGCGTCGGCGAGTTCTTCCAGGACTTGGCCGTCGACCGCTCCCGCCGATCGGTGCGGGCGCTGATGGACATCCGGCCCGACACGGCCAACCTGCTGGTGAATGGCGAACCCCGCGTCGTCGCGCCGGAGGAAGTCACCGTGGGTGACCTGCTCCTCGTCCGCCCCGGCGAACGGGTGCCGCTCGATGGCGTGGTGCGCCAAGGCAGTTCGGCGCTCGATACCTCGGCTCTCACCGGGGAGTCGGCCCCGCGGGACGTGGCCCCCGGTGACGAGATTCTCTCGGGTTCCATCAACCAGAGCGGTTTGCTGACGGTTGAGGTGACCCGGCCTTTCGGACAGTCCACCGTCAGCCGTATACTGGAGATGGTGCAGAACGCCACCGGCAAGAAGGCCAAGACCGAGCAGTTCATCACCCGCTTCGCCCGGTGGTACACCCCGGCGGTGGTGGGGGCCGCAGTGCTGTTGGCCCTGGTGCCGCCCCTCGTGGTGCCCGGCGCGGCATTTGCGGAGTGGATCAACCGCGCGCTGGTGTTCCTGGTCGTCTCCTGCCCCTGCGCGTTGGTGCTGTCCATCCCGCTGAGCTTCTTCGGCGGCATCGGCGGCGCGTCCCGGCAGGGCATTCTCATCAAGGGCAGCAACCACCTGGAAGCGCTGAAGCGTGTGGATACCGTCGTCTTTGATAAAACCGGCACACTGACCGAGGGGCGTTTTGCGGTGACCGAAACCGTGCCCGCCAACGGCTGGACGGCCGAAGGCCTGCTGGAGTGGGCGGCCCACGCCGAGAGCCACTCCAACCACCCCATTGCCCAGTCCATCCGCGCGGCCTGGCGGCAGGCGGTGGACATGGGCCGGGTGACGGCCTATGAGGACGTGGCGGGGCAGGGGGTGCGTGCCACCATCGACGGGCGCACCGTGCTGGCCGGGAACCGCCGGCTGCTGGGCGAGGCTGGCATCGACGTGGCTGAACCGCTGGCCACCGGCACCGTGGTGCACCTGGCAGCCGATGGCGGCTATTCAGGGTACCTCGTCATTGCCGACCGCGTGAAGGACGACAGCGCCGCTGCCGTGGCCGCCCTGCGGGCCCAGGGCGTGCGCCGGGTTGTGATGCTGACCGGCGACCGGCAGGAAACCGGGGAAACCGTGGGTCGCGCCGTTGGCGTGGATCGGGTCGTCAGCGGCCTGCTGCCCCACCAGAAGGTGGAGGAGCTGGAGAGGCTGATGGCCGACCGACCCCGCGGCGCGGGCAGCGTGGTCTTTGTGGGGTACGGCATCAACGACGCGCCGGTGCTGGCCCGGGCTGACGTGGGCGTGGCCATGGGTGGCCTGGGGGCCGACGCAGCCATCGAGGCGGCCGATGTGGTGCTGATGACCGACGAGCCGACGAAGCTGGCCGCGGCCCTCCGGCAGGCCCGGCGTACCCGTGCCATCGTGGTGCAGAACATCGTCTTTGCCTTGGGCATCAAAGGGATCCTGCTGCTGTTGGGTGCGCTGGGCATGGCCAATATGTGGGAGGCCGTGTTTGGCGACGTGGGTGTGGCCCTCATCGCCATTCTCAACGCCATGCGCCTGCTGCGGAAATGAGCAAATACGACGCCTATAGGACCATAGTCTTGAATTGTGAGTGAGTGCTATGGTAAAATATTACTGTGAACAGTAAAATTTGTCATATAATGTGGCGATTCGGCTTTGAATAATTGTTCACGTGGAATCCCGGATAAAATACTCCTACCAAACCGTGATGGAGACGCATATGAAACGTGTTGCCCTTGTTGTAGCCCTTGGGCTGGTGTTGGCGCTGCTCTCCGGCTGCGCAGCCGTGAGCTTGCTGGCTGGCGCCCGCGCCGCGCTGGGTGCTAACCCTGCTGCCGCGACAGCTGTGCCGGATATGACCGAACAGGCCGTACAGCTCACCGCTACGCCGGAAGAAACCACGATGCCTGAGGAAACCGCCGCGCACACCATGGATCCCACCGCCACGCCGGAGTCTGCTGTTGCCGCCAACCCCAACGACTACACCAGCGAGGCCCTGGGCATCACTATGACGATGCCGGAGAGCTGGGCGGGCAAGTACCGCGTGGCGGAGTACGACGGCTCTTTTACCGTCTGCTTCAAGCCAGAAGAGCCAATCGAAGACGGCATGGGCGTGTTCTTTTCCATCGTGAAAAAGACCGCTGAAGATGACGGCAGTTTTTTGGATGAGGCGGTGGAGTTTAAAATTGGTGATACCACCTACATCTATGGCC
>JAEYRA010000055.1 GCA_023409755.1 Bacillota bacterium | reverse complement strand
CCGGTTGACGCTCTCATCGGAAAACTGACGGAACATAAAATCCCGGTCTTCCGGCGCAATGCTGCGCAGCAACAAGCGAGGTGTTTCTAAATCTACAAAACAAGACATCGTCATTCCTCCATCCGGTTGAAACTACCCAGTAGTTCTACCGTCTCCAGCGCCTTGATACCCCGCCACCAATTCTCGCTGATGGCGAAGGCCTTGGCATACCGCTCATTCAGGTCGAACCAACTCCAGGGGATACCCCAAACCGCATCCGCCGGCCGGGTATCGATGAGGTAATCGAGTTCGGCCTGAAGAATTTCCTCATTGCCGGCAAGCCACTTGCTGTCAGGGCCTTTGATGTAATTGGAGGGCCGCACGCCATAATAGACCCACTTAGCGGGGTCCCGCACGATGGACGCGTTCACATGTGCTCGCAAGTGGGTCTCCAGCGTTGTGCAATCCCAGCGGTCAGCAAGGCCCATCGCCAGCACCGTCTCCAACAAGGCACAATAGCCGCCCAAGCCCATATCGCCAAACTTCTCTGCCGTCAGCAAGCGGTCAAACAGTCGATCGGCATAACGAAGAGCCAACCCATAGGCAGGTGATGCCGGCGGCGCGATGCGAAGCAGATAGGCCGCCAGCTCAGCCGTCAGGCCCACGCTCTCCATCTCATCGGGCAACCCCTGATACGTCCACCACGGCGCATGCGGGTAGTCATTGTTGGTGGGGATGTTGAAGTGCCAGCCAAAGTCTGACATGTGCTCCGTCTGCGTGAGAAAGTGAAGCGCCCGCTGCACCATGGGACGGTCGCTTTGGGCGCAGCCCAGGCGCGACAGCACTGACAGCGCATATTGCGTGGTGTAGGGTGTGGAGGCGGGGTTCCAGCTGTCCGGCTCCAAGGCATTGCCAAAGCCACCGTCCTCGTTTTGGTATAGCGTCAATTCGTTCAAAACGGCATCCCGGCTGCCACCCTCCTGCCGCTGGCTCCAAATGGCCATCTCCAGCGGACGGGCATTGCGGTGCATCCACAACCGAATCTCTTCCATTGCCCCCGCGGTCAACTTCTTCATCGTCTCTCCTCCCTAACCTCCAACGTATTCTGGCGGCGACTTCGCCGTGGGTTTGCTTTTCTCTGGGGGGAGATCAGCCGGCCTTGGTCAGCGCAAGCGGGTTCCCCTCCACCCCATCCCAGAATGGCAGATCGCCAAAGACCAGCGAAAACACGCCATCCTGCACCTCACCATACAGGTAGTAGTCCGCATTTTCGTACCGCACACGAATCAACCCATCAGCGGCGGTGGCGTCCGCCACCACATCCTTACCCTGGGCGTTGCGGAACGTCAGCTTCCCACCCTGGGCCACCGTCAGTTGCGTCACACCATCGTCAGCTATCCACTGGCCCGCAAAGGACGCCAGACCCTGAATGGTCGGGGCATAATTGGCGTTGGTGTACCAACACTGGCTCTCGTCAGCGTCGTTCAGGTAGAGCACCTTGCCGCTCAGGGAGCAATGGGCGTAGGAAACGTCATGGCCCTCGGTGGTCCACTCCACAAAACCACCGGCGTAGTAACGCCAAGTGACAGTGGCGACCGTCCCCTCTTTGTCAGCCACACTGCCCACGCCGCCAGCCTCCAGAGACAGGGTGGCCGGCAGGCCGCTCTCCTCCCCGTCGGTCACAGGCAGGGCAGCCTTCCACACATTCACCAAACCGGCCGGCGCGCCCGTCACCTGCCAGTAGGCCGTCCACTGCTTGTTCTCATTGTCAAACTCCGATGATTCAGCCAGCAGCAATGCGCCGTCGTCACTGAAGGAAAACAGGTTGTACGTGTAGCTGCCATCGCTGTCTTCCGACTGCAAAATGCCGTCCTGCGCGGCGTAGGTGCGTTCCAATGCCGTCTCTCCCGCGCTGGTGTACACCACGTCATTGACCTTGCCAGTGCCATCAAACTGCAGCCGGGCGTAGCTGTCAAAGGCACCCCAGTCACCTTTGAGCTTGTCATTGGCATCGGCCCCCCGGGCAAACAGATCGGGGTTGATGTAATAGGCACTGGTGTCGGCGTCCACGTCCACCAGCGTCAGCAAATACCCGCTGAGGGTGTAGCCGTAGTTGCGCTGGCCACCCGTAGTGCGGATGCGGAGCTGTCCATTGGAAAGCTGCCAGCGCCCTTCGTTGCCGTCCACCACCATGCTGCCGTTTTCATGGAACTCCAGTGCGTTCGGCATACTGTCTATGGGGATAAACTGCTGCCACCGGCCTGGCAGCGCCGCCTGGTCGGGGTCGGCACTGGCCTGCGGGCTCGCCGCAGTACACGCCCCCAATAACCACAGCAGAGGCAGCAGGGCCACCCATGCCGTCAGTCTTATTTTCATTCCACCTTATCCACCCTGTTTGAGATTCATGAGCACGATACCGCCCAGGATTGCAACAATCCCCATCCATTGGGTCAGATTGATCGTCTCGCCGAGGAAAAGGGCCGACACGCCCACGACCACGACGTAATTGAGCCCAATCACCATGGGGAACACAAAACTGAGATTGTAGTGCTGCACCAGAAAGAGATAATTGCAGAAACCCAAAAAATAGACCAGAAGGCCGAAAAGCACCTTCCAATTCAACCGCAACCCTAAGAAGGACAGGCCTTCGTTGCCAGCCGCCTTGATGAGCAGCAGCCCCGCCACCGAGCCGACTACATACAGCAGCGCAAAGGGCAGCGTTTTCATAAGCATGGTATTGTTGTGCAAGCGTCCTCTCCGGCGCGGCCCCTAATGGTGTCGCACAAATACTGGCACCATTATACTACAAAATGCTATACCATGGCCATAAAGTGGTCAAAAATCAATGTGAAGCCGCTTTATGATGTGATAAATGGTCAGCATGGCATCCAGGATGCGCCTGGCAATGGCTTCGTCTTCCCCAACAACATCGCCAGCCAACGCCCGCGCGGCTTCCTCCTCATCAATGTGCTGGTTCTTGATCTGGTCATCGAGTGCCAACTTCACAATTCGTTCGATGCGCGCCGCATCGCTTTCGCCGGTTCGGCTGGTAAACTCCCGCCGGACATCCATGTTCCATCACCCTGCGCATAGCATGGGTAACGGCACCGCGCACATGCGCGACAGAATCTGACAGGGTTACCAGCATCAGCGGTTTACGGGAATGTCCTCCAGCCGCCACAGGCATTCACGGCAAACACGCCCCTGTGTGTTGAAGGCAACGCCCTCTGACAAGAGCAACGCATGCTGCACGCCGGGGCCAAAGACATGCGCGGGCACGAGCACGCCGCCGGCACGCACCACCCGGTGGCAAGGCAACCCACCGGGCGCATTGCCCACCGCCCGCGCTGCCAGCCGCGCCGCGCGTGGGTTGCCCGCCAACGCCGCCAGCATGCCAAAGGTCGCCGCCTTGCCGGGCGGTATGGCAGCGACCGCCCGCAGCACCGCCGCGCGGAAATCCTCTGCGCTCACGGCTGCAGGGGCTGGCACACCGGGCAGACAAACCCGCTGGTGCTGCCGGTTTTGATCTTCTGGATGGGTGTATGGCACTGGGGACAGGGCTGCCCCTCCTTGTAGCCGATCAGCATCTCGCGGAAGCGTCCGGGCTCATCATACAGGTCGTTCTCGTACCACGCGCCGCCCTGCGCCAACGCAAGGGCAAACCGGTCGCGGATGGCGTCATAAAGGCGTTGCTGCTCCTCCACCGTTAATGACAGAGCAGCCCGCATCGGGTGGAGCCGCGCCTGAAACAGGATGTCCTGAATGTAGTAGTTGCCGATGCCGGCGATGTGTTCCTGCTTGAGCAGCAACCCCTTGATGGGCAGCTTGCGCCCGGCCAACAAGCCCTGGAAGCGCTCAAAGGTGAAGTCATCCGCCAGCGGGTCGGCACCCAGCTTGTCCGTCATGGGGTGGGGCTCCCCCGCGCCAATCCAGTGCAGGTAGCCCAGGAACCAAAACCCGACGGACAGGCTGTCGCCATCGGCGAAGCGCAGCACGACGCGCCATTTCTCCCGCGGGCCCTGGCCCGGCGGGTACAGCACCACGTTGCCGCCCATGTTGAGATTGAGGGCCAGGCGATCCCCCTGCCCCAAGCGCAGGAAGCACCACTTGCCCTGCCAGTGGGCGCCTTCGATTGTGCGGCCCACCACCCGGGCGCTGAAGTTCTCCACGCTCAGGTTCAGGCATTTCTCGTTGGCAACCTCCACCCCAGTGATGCGCTTGCCGCGCAGGGCACCATCCATCTGCTGGGCGAGGTTGCGGATTTCAGGGTATTCGGGCATGGGTGTTCCTCCTCCTGTGTAGACAGCCGTTCAGCTGCTGCTCTTCGGAATGAACGGCAGGATGGCCGCGGCCATCTTCGAGGCCGTCAGCGTCTGCAGGAAGAGCTCGCCCGGGCCGGTGACGCGGCAGATGAAGAGCCCCTCACCACCCAGGAAGATGTTCTTAAACCCTTTGACCGTCTCCAGCGAAACGGTAAGGTTGGGCGAATAGGCCGCAATGTGGCCCGGGTCCACAATCATCGTCTGCCCCGGCTGCAGCACCAGCTTCTCCACGCTGCCGTCTACCTCCAGGAACACGCGGCCCGGGCCTTCAATGCGCTCCAACACGAAACCCTCGCCGCCGAACATCATCATGCCCAGGCTCCGGCGCATGTGCACGGAGAGTTTCAGAGTGGGAGACCCACAGAGGAACGCGCCGCGCTGGGCGATGACGCTCTGCCCCGGCCCCAGGTCGAAGGTCAAAATCTGCCCGGGGAAGGAACTGGCGCAAGCAAGGAAACCCGGGCCGCCCTGGGCGGTGTAGGTGTTGAGGAACACGGTATCGCCAGCCAGAGCCCGACTCAAGCCGCCCAGCAAACCGCCCTTCATGTTCGTTTCCATCAGCAGGTTGCCGCTCATCCAGCTCATGCCGCCGGATTCGGTTACGATCTGCTCCCCCTGCTCCAGCGTTACCACCACGACGGGCAAGCCTTCTCCCTTGATCTCGTACTGCATAGACCCTCCAACTGCTGTTTTCCTTAGTATAACATAGGCAAGGAAACCATTTCCATTGCTATATGGTTATGTTCTGATGTAAATGCGCTCGTAGTGGAACAGAAGCTGCTGAGCCAGACCCGCCAAGTCACCAAACCGCTCCGCTGCGAAGGCGCGTTGGGCAGCAGCCGTACTGCCGGACTGTGGATAGTGCTTGGCCATGGCTCGGGCCACCCACACATCCACCGGGAAGGCTTGGCCGTAACCGCAGGAGAACAGCAGCACGCAGTCCGCGACCTTCTCCCCCACGCCGTGCAGGGTCATCAACTGCTCCTTGGCGCGCTCATAACCCATGTGCGGCAGTTCCTCCAGCGGAAAGCCGGCGCACACCTCCCGTGCCGCCCGCCACAGGTAAGCCGCGCGGTACCCTGCCCCGCAGGCGCGCAGGGCCTCCTCCCCGGCATCCAGCATGGCCCGTGGCGTGGGGAAGGCATACCAACCGCCGCAGTCCTCCCCCAGGTGGGCACAGAGACGCTCGACAATGCCGCTGATGCGCCGGACGTTGTTGTTGCTGGAGAGCAGGAAGGACGCCAGACACTCCCAAACCGGTTGGTTGAGGAGCCGCATGCCCCGGCAGCCGGTCACCACCGGCGTCAGAACCGGGTCGGCGGCCAGGCGCTCTTCCAGGGTGTTGTAGTCACGCTCCATGTCCAGGTACCGCCGCCAGAAGCCCTCAAACGTGGCCTCGTCGCAGGGCGTGATCGCCAGTCCATCCTCCGTCACCCGCACGGTCACGCGGTACCGGCCGGCCACACCCACACACCCACCGTCTTCGGTCATGGCCCAGCGGAACGCCTGCCCACACAGGAACGTGCGCTCCAGGTCCACGCCGCCGGGCAGGGTGACGTAGGCCGTGTCCCCCTGATAAACCACCATCGCAGGACGCGCCTTGAGGGTGCGACCAAGTTCACCGCTCGAAGCGTTCTCCGGCTCTCGTGTTGCATGGTGGTCATTTGCTGTAGAAAAACGCTCCATTTCCTCTCCCTTATAGTTACGCACGGGCCCCACACCCCGAAGCCCTCGCACCTCGGCTTCAAAAGAACTGTTGCTGTCCCATGGATGCTTCTCCGCTTGCCTCATGTTCCGGCTCTTTGAGAACCCGGCTGGTATATACAAATATTATAACAAACGATGTAAGCAACTGGCCGCCAGCGGAACAAGAAAAAAGCCGCAGCGCTGAGCTGCGGCTTTTTGGTTATCCCTTAGTTGGCCTGCGGGTAAACGCTGACCTGCTTGCGGGTCTTGTCCTTGCGCTCGAACTTCACCACGCCGTCCACCAGCGCGAAGAGGGTGTCGTCGCTGCCGATGCCGACGTTGTTGCCGGGATGCATCTTGGTGCCGCGCTGGCGAACCAGGATGTTGCCGGCCAGAACCGCCTGCCCATCGCTGCGCTTGACGCCCAGACGCTGGGAGTTGCTGTCGCGGCCGTTTTTGGTCGAGCCTACGCCCTTTTTATGTGCCATTCATTTCACCTCCGGTTCGTGACTTGCAACTGTGGTTCAGGCGTTGATCGCGGTGATCTCCACCTGAGTGTAGGGCTGTCTGTGGCCCTGCTTCTTGCGGAAATTCTTCTTGGACTTGAACTTGAAGACATAAATCTTCTTGCCCTTCGCCTGCCGGGTGACCTTACCCACGACCTTGACGCCCTCCACCAGCGGGGTGCCGATGCGGATTTCGTCGTCGTTGGCCAGGAGAACCGTGTCAAACTCGACGGTCGCGCCGTCCTCCAGCGCCAGCTTCTCAATATAGATGCTGTCGCCGATTTGCACACGATACTGCTTGCCACCGGTTTTGATGACTGCGTACATTGGTGTTACCTCCTCTTACCAGTCTCGCCAGTACAGGCAGACGCAATGCGTCGTTTCAAAGCCTTTTCTGAGCGGCTACAGCCCAACATAATACCAGTTGTCAACGGGGTTGTCAAGGAAAACCACACGGTTTTGCTGCATTTCTGGCAATTTAACGCCTCTTCGGCGAGCAACATGGCTGAAAACAAAGAGTTTTGTCCACATATACACGTAACTGCACCTGTGCCCCGTCAATCCTCCGTTGGTAGGGCCGCCAGCCAGCGGTAATACTCGCCCCGGGGCGGCACGTGGGATTTGAGGAGGGTCGCGCGGCCCGAGAGCTCCACAGCACCGGAAGCCGCGGGGCTGACAAACGAGTCGCCGCGCCCGAAGGCAAAGCAATCCTGCCCGCCATTTCGCACCACGCCTTCGCCCTCGAGGACGGTATAGGCGGCAAAGCTGCTAAACCACATGTCGGTGAATGTGCCGGTGAGCTCGATCTTCTCCAGCGTGTAATAGGGGTTGCTGATGTAGACGGTGCGTACGCCGCCGTCCTCCCGGCTGACACGGCCAGTCACCGGGCCTTTACCGCCCTTGGGTTCCATGACCCGCAGCGCCGCTTCCACATGCAGCTCCCGCGGTTTTCCGGTCACCGCATCCACCCGGTCCCAGTCGTACAGGCGATAGGTCGTGTCGGAGTTCTGCTGCACCTCATAGATCACAATGCCGGCGGTGAGTGCGTGCACCATACCTGCAGGGATGTCGAGTACATCGCCGGGGCGAACGGCCAGCCGGCGCAGACGCTCGGACATGCGGCCACCCGCCACAGCGGCGGCGAACTCCTCCTTGGTGCCCTCAATGTCATAGATGAGCGAGTCTCCCGGCTGGCAATCGATGACGTACCAGGCCTCAGCCTTGCCCGCCTCCCCCGGCCGGCAGTTGGCATCTGAGGGATGCACCTGCACCGACAAGTTGCTCTGCGCCCCCAGGAGCTTGATGAGCAGGGGGAACCGCTCAAAGGGTGCCTTGCCCTGGAAGTCCGCATGAGCGGCATACTGGCCCAGCGGCATACCAGCAGCGGGCCCGGTGCACAGCACCGACTGCCCCTTTGGGTGGGCCGACACTTCCCAGCTTTCGCCGATGTCGTCGGCAGGTATTTGCTTGCCAAGGCTCTCCCTCAGCAAAGTGCCGCCCCAGATATAAGAAAAATACGCCGGTTCCAGCTTTGCCGGCACACGATAGATCTCTTGCATGGTCATCCTCCGTCCTTTGCGACATAGATATACTATATACCCCAAGGCACGCGCCTGCCAAGCGGTCGTCGGCAGGAAATCACCCGGCGCTCTGTTGACTTTAGTCAGGGTATCGCATACCATTGATCCATTGA
This sequence comes from Bacillota bacterium, assembly GCA_023409755.1. Lineage (GTDB taxonomy): Bacteria > Bacillota > Clostridia > Christensenellales > UMGS416 > JAEYRA01. The sequence goes on along the minus strand of JAEYRA010000055.1, from coordinate 15,341 downwards.
GTAAAAGGCGGTCGACAACGGCCGAGGTGACGCCGTGAAGTTCCGGTTTCAGAACCCGCTGACCAACCTATACAACCAGAACAACATACAGGATCCCGCCTTGCGCAAGGACCTGAACCTCTTCATCGTAGCCGTCACCATCGGCACGGTGTTTTTTGCCATCTCCGGCGGCACGCCGTTCACCGGCTTCGCCCAGGCGCTGGGGCTTAACGACTTCATGTACAGCGTTCTCATCGCCGTTCCAGTGGCGTTGAGTCTGCTGCAATTCATCAACTCCTGGGTGTTGGACCGGATGCGCAACCGGCGGAAGCTGTTCATCGTCGCCGGTCTCATCCAGCGGTCGCTGTGGCTGCCGGTGGCGCTAGTGCCGCTGTTCATCCCTGCGGACCACCCATCGCTGCGCATGTGGATGGTCGTGGGGCTCATCTCCCTGTCGTCAGCGGCGGGGTCCTTCATGAACGTTACGTTCTACTCCTGGCTGGGCGACATCCTGCCGCAAAAGATCCGTGGGCATTACATGGGGCTGCGCTCCAGCGTTGCCACCGTGCTTGGCCTGGTATCGGCATTGGCTGCCAGCTTTATCCTGGACCGCAACCCCACGCTGACCGGCTACATGTGGGTCTTTGGGGTGGGGTCGCTCTTTGGCATTGGTGACATCGTCACGTTCTTTTGGGTTCGCGAACCGCTGATGGTGGTGGAGCCCCACAACGAATCCCACTGGAAGCTGATCCTTCAGACGTTTCGCAACCGCGGGTTCCTGGGTTATCTGGTGTTCTGGACGGCATGGATCTTCTGCTGGAACCTGTCTGGCCCGTTCTTCAATATGTACGCGCTGGGCAAACTGAATCTCAGCATGACGGTGACGACGCTGGTGGGGCAGGTTGCCTCCAGCATTATGACGGCCTACTTCATCCAGTGGTGGGGGCGGCACCTGGACAACCGCGGCGTGCGTTGGGTGCTGGTGCGCTGCGGCATCGCCGCCAGCATCACCCCCCTGTTCTGGCTCTTTGCCAGCCCCGGTAACTTCTGGCCCTATCTGCTCTTCGCCTTGGGCAATGGCATCTTTGTCTGCGGGGTGGATGTCACCGCCGCCCAGATGCTGATGACCGCCACGCCCACCCGCAACCGCTCGGTCTTCCTGGCCACCTACCTGGTGGTGACCCAGGTCGTCGGCGCGTCCCTGGGGAACCTGGCCGGCGGGAAACTGCTGGACGTCATGGGCGAGCTGCAATTCCGCTTCGCAGGCTTCGATTTTGACCGCTACAAACTGCTGTTCATCGGCGTAGGCCTGCTGCGGTTTCTGATCATACTATTCCTGCTGCCGCTGCTGACGAACGTGCAGGGCGGCACAGACGAACCCATCAACCTAAAGGAGTGAGCATTATGGCAGCCAAAACCCTGCCCACACGCAACGAAGCCGACCGCACCACCCAGTGGCACCTGGAGGACATCTACCCCAGCAACGAAGCCTGGGAAGCGGAGTACAAGAAGGCCGACGAGGCCATTGCCGCTGCCAGCTGCTGGGCCGGCCGCCTGGGCGAGTCGGCCGGCACGCTGCTGGCGGCGTTGCAGAGCATCTCCAAGGCGTCGCTCCTGGTGGAGCGTCTCTACGTCTACGCCCGTATGCGCCGCGACGAAGACAACGCCAACACCCTGTACCAGGGCATGACCGACCGCGCCGGGGCCATCAGCGTACGTCTGAGTAGCGCGCTGGCCTATTTCGACCCCGAAATTCTAGCCATCGACCCTGAGCGGCTTGAAGGGTTCTTCACCCAGGAGCTGGCGCTGGGGCTCTATCGCCACAGCATTGACCAGATCACCCGCCGGCGTGCCCACACGCTGAGCGCCGCCGAGGAAAAGCTGCTGGCAATGGCTGGTGAACCGCTGGAAGGCGCCCAAACCATCTTCACCATGCTCAACAACGCCGATATGAAGTTCCCCACCATCCAGGACGAGAACGGCGACGACGTGCAGATCACCCATGGCCGCTTCATCCCCCTGCTGGAGAACCGCGACCGCAAAGTGCGCCAAGCGGCCTTCCAGGGCCTGTATGGCACCTACGCCAGCTACAAGAATACGCTGACGGCCACGCTCTCCTCCAACATCAAGGCCGAAGTGTTCCTTGCCCGGGCGCGGAAGTACAACACAGCGCTGGAGGCCTCGCTGCACGCCGACGCGGTGCCGGTGGCGGTGTACGACAGCCTCATCGGCGCGGTGCGTGCCCACCTGCCCACGCTGCACCGCTACATGGCCCTGCGCAAAAAGGTGCTGGGGCTCGATGAACTGCATATGTACGACCTCTATGTGCCCATGGTGGCCGACGTGGAGATGCCGATGACCTACGGGGAAGCCCGCACCCTGTTGCAAGAGGGCCTCAAACCCCTGGGGCAGGAGTATATCGGCACCCTGACGCAGGGACTTGCCAACGGCTGGGTGGACGTGTATGAGAACCAGGGTAAGACCTCCGGCGCCTATTCCTGGGGCGTGTGGGGCACCCATCCCTTCGTGCTGCTCAACTGGAACGACACGGTGGACAATGCCTTCACCCTGGCCCACGAGATGGGCCATGCCATGCACAGCTACCTCTCGGACACCCACCTGCCCTATGAACAGGCGCAGTACCCCATTCTGTTGGCGGAGATCGCCTCCACCTGCAACGAATACCTCTTTATGGATTACATGCTGGGGCGCACCACCGACAAGCGTGAGCGGCTGTATCTGCTCAATCACTTCCTGGAGCAGATCCGTACTACTGTCATCCGTCAGGTGATGTTTGCGGAGTTTGAGAAGATCGTACACACCATGCAGGAGCAGGGCGAGGCCCTGACCAGCGAATCGCTGTGTGCGGTCTACCGGCAACTGAATGTCGACTACTACGGCCCGGACATGGTCGTCGACCACGAGATTGACATGGAATGGGCCCGCATCCCCCACTTCTACGGGGCCTACTACGTGTATAAGTACGCTACCGGTTTTGCCAGCGCCATCTGCCTGGCAGAGATGCTGCTGAAGGGTGGCGAGGCCGAGCGCCAGCGGTACCTGAAGCTGCTGTCCTCCGGCGGGAAGGACTACCCGCTCAACCTGCTGCGGGAGGCCGGCGTGGACCTCGAGCAGCCCGACGCGGTGGAGTCCTGTCTCTTAAGATTCGCTAAAATCATTGACGAAATGGAAGCTCTTCTTTAGTATAATGGTGCTGTTGCACGGTGACGGGAGGGATACGATGAAGCTGGCCTATTCAACCATCGGCTGTCCGGAGTGGGAATGGGACGAGGTGCTGTCCACCGCGTCCGACCTGGGGTACCGGGGCATCGAAATTCGCGGCGTGGGCAAAGAGACCTACGCGCCGGCCATTGCTGCCTTTTCGCCAACACAGCGTGACCATAGCATGGAGAGCCTGAAGCGGCTGAACCTGACGCTGACCTGCCTGACCTCGACATGCACGCTGGGGCAGGCCGATGGCTTTGACGCCGCGCTGGCGGAGGGCCGAGCCTACATCGACCTGGCTGCCGCGTTGGGGGTTCCCTTCGTTCGCGTGCTGGGTGAGACAACCGCCGCGCCGGAGGCTGCCGTGGACGACGCCCTCGTGGCGAAGGGTCTGCGTGCCCTGGCCGAACACGCCCAAGGTACCGGCGTGACGGTACTGTTGGAGACGAGCGGCCATTACGCCGACACCCATCGGCTTGCTGCGCTCTTTGATGGGCTTGACACCGCGAAACTGGGTATCCTGTGGGATGTGCACCACCCCTTCCGCTTTGCCGGGGAAGCACCCCAGGAAACCCTGGCCCATATCGGCAAATGGGTCAAATACATTCACCTGAAGGACTCCGTGCTGGCTGGTGGCCGCGTGCAATACCGGATGCTGGGCGACGGCGACCTCCCCCTGCGGGAGATGTTCGACGGACTTAGGACCCTGGGCTATGACGGCTGGTACACGCTGGAGTGGGTGCGCCGGTGGGACATGACACTGGAGGAACCCGGTATCGCCTTTGCCCGCTTTGCGGCGACCATGCAGAACTTTGCTTAACAACAAACTGGGAGGATACCAAGGATGAAGCGCAAAACCGTATTTTTTGTGTCGCTGGCGGTGATGCTGGTGCTGTTCTCTGCGCTGGCCGGCTGCAGCGGCCGCACGAACATGCTGATGGGCCGGTGGCAGTTGGCCACCTATGGCGATGAAAACGGGCAAAACCAAAACGAATATCCGCTCCCCGTGGCCATCGACATTTACCCCGACGGCCATATTGACCTGCTGGAGTCACCCCTGGGCACCTATACTATGAACCGGGACACGTTCACCTTTAAGAGTGACGACGGTACAATGGATTATTCCGGCTCCTACCTGCTGGATTATTCGTCGCAAACACCGACGCTGACGATCTTCATGGACACCGAGCCCACCAGCTATGTGCTGGAGAAGAAGATGGATCTCTCCGACTTGGAGTCGGCCAAGGCCTCAGCTGCTGCTGCCACCCCCTCGCCTGCCGCCGCGGCGGCCACTGCCAGCGCAGAAGCGACTGCCACCAGCAAGTAAACCCGGTACACGCAAACACCGCGGAGAATGCTCTCCGCGGTGTTTTTTGTGCTTGTTGCTCTTTCATTTGACACCACAACGCCCCGTTGAACAATGTCTACCCCATGGTTTGATCCACCGACGCAGCGTAAGCTCTGTGCAACATCTGTTCGCTACTCCAGTGCCTGTTTGACGGCCGCCAGAATGTCCCCAGCCATACGCTGGAACCCACGGTCGTTGGGGTGCAGGGCATCCACGGTGTAGTCCGCCCAGTCAGGCTCCCGCCCGAAGAACTGGCTGCCATCAAGGAACCAGACATGCCGATCCCCCGCCGCCACCGCCTTCCGCCAGGTTTCCTCCACCACGGCGCGGCGCTGGGCAAACTCGTCAGGGTTCTTCCAGTGGTATGGCGCGGAGATGAGCACGATGGGCAGCTCGGGCTGGGCCGCGCGCACCACATCGAAGAACGGCTTGTGGGTGCGGCTCAGGTGCTCGGCATCGGGCGAGTTGAAGTCGTAGTCCATGACGAAGCAGGCAAGCTCCAGCGAGGCAATGGCATGGGCAATTTCGAGCTCCCCCTTGGCACCCCCACCAAAACCAAGGTTGATGAAGTTGGCATTCCGCCGCCGGGCTACCTGCGCGGGATAGGTAAGACCCGGGCGGGAGGCACTGAACCCGCAGGTGATGGACGAGCCATAGAAGAGGATCGGGTGCTTCAGCGCGAAGGACGGCGGCGGCAGCACCTCGGCCCCGTCCTCCAGCCCCACGGCCAGGGAACCGATGGGGTTCTGCAGCGGGGTATAGAGCACAAAATGCCGCATCCGGTCATCAGGTAAGGTCGGAAGTTCAGCCGTGTAGGAGGCGGGGTTGCCATCCTCCAGCAGGTTCGTCACATAGCGCAAGCCCTCGCCATCGTCCACGTAGACGTCGAAGCCCGACATGAGGTTCTGGGTGTTAAAGCGGTGGGTCTCGGTGCGCGTAAGCTCCACCCGCAGCGCCAGCCGCCGGCTGTTGGTGCGGAACCGGATTGTGCCGCCCGAGGGCTGAGGCGCGACCCAGCTCAGCTGCTGGGGCAGCCCCGGCATCAGCCGCTCGGGGATGCGATTAAAGTTGCCATTCTCCGCCCGCCAGGGGAAGCCCGTCAGCAGGATGGGGGCCTCGTCAGGGTTGTGGAACACCAATGCTTTTGGTTCACTCATTGTTGTACCTCGTTCAGTTTTGATTGCCCATAATAGGCGTTCTTGCCATGCTTGCGAAGGAAGTGCTTATCCAGCAGCGCCTGGGAGATGGGTTGCACACCGCCATAGCAGGCCTCGGCCTGCCAGGCCATTCGGGCGACCTGCTCCAGCACCACGGCACTCTCCACGGCGCCGGCGGCATCGGGGCCCCAGGTGAACGGCCCATGCTGGTGCACCAACACCGCCGGAATGGCCTGAGGGTCGAGCGGGGCAAACCGCTCCACAATGACCGCGCCGGTGTTGGCCTCGTACTCCGTGGCGATCTCCTCCTCCTCCATGGGGCGGGTGCAGGGGATCTCACCATAGAAATGATCCGCATGGGTGGTGCCATAGCAGGGAATGCCCCGCCCGGCCTGTGCCCATGTTGTGGCCCAGGTGGAGTGGGTGTGGGCGATGCCCCCCACGCCCGCAAAGGCACGGTACAGCGCCATGTGGGTCGGGGTGTCAGATGAGGGGCGTAATGTCCCCTCCACCTGCTTTCCCTCCAGCGTCAGCACCACAATGTCGTCGGGGGTCATGGTGTCGTACTCTACCCCGCTGGGCTTGATGTAGACAAGGTTTCGCTCCCGATCAATAGCGCTGACGTTGCCCCAGGTAAACAACACCAGCCCGTGCTTAACCAAATCCAGGTTGGCTTGCCAAACCCGTTTTCTCCATTCCATCCCGTCCATGGGCCACCTCTAGCGTTTTCCACAGTATACCACAAAGCAACCAGATTTCCCCAATTTGTGTGTTGCATTTTTATTCGCCCATATGTATAATTAATCATCATCCGAAATAGGGGGAGTTCGATGGTACGGGTTGGAATTGTCGGCGTCACCGGGTATGCCGGGGCGGAGCTGCTTCGTTTGTTGCTGGGACACCCGCAGGTGGAGATCGCCCACCTGGTCTCTGAGAGCAACGCGGGGGCGGAGCTGCCTGCGCTCTATGGCAGTTTCCGAGGCATGGGCCTGCCTACCATGGAGGAACTGGACCATAAAACGCTGGGTGCGGATTGCGACATTGTGTTCACCGCCCTGCCCCACGTCGTCAGCGCTGGCACCGTGCCCAAGATCGCTGCCGCCGGGGCCAAGGTCATCGATCTTTCTGGCGACTTCCGCTACAACGACGCCGCCGTCTATGAGCAGTGGTACGGCCACGCCCACCCCCATCCGGAACTCCTCAAAACCGCTGTGTACGGCATGCCCGAGCTCTATCGGGAGCAGATTCGCACGGCAGCAATCGTGGGCAACCCCGGCTGCTACACCACCTGTTCCATCCTCACGCTGGCCCCGGCGGTGAAGGACGGTCTCATCCACCCCAACGGCGCCATCATCGACGCGAAGTCCGGCGTGTCTGGCGCGGGGCGCAAAGCCACCCAGGATCTCCACTTTTGCGAGGCACACGAGAATTTCAAGGCATACAAGGTGACCGGCCACCGCCACACGTCGGAGATTGAGCAGGAGCTGTCGCAGCTCAATCACGGCCCGGTCACACTGACGTTCACCCCCCACCTGCTTCCGGTCAAGCGCGGCATCCTGGCCACGATCTACGCGCCGTTGGCCAAGCCCGTGAGCCATGAGCAGATCTTCGAGCATTACCAGGCCTTCTTTGAGGGGCATCCCTTCGTGGTGATCCACCCCAAGGGCAGCCTGCCCGAGCTGAAGCACGTCGTCGGTTCCAACCGCCTGCACATCGGGTGGGAGATTGACAAGCGAACGAACCGGCTCATCCTGGTGTCGGCCCTCGACAACCTCATCAAAGGGGCCGGCGGCCAGGCCATCCAGAACATGAACCTGATGACCGGCATGGACGAAACCGAAGGGCTGCGCACCGTGGCTAATTATTTATAAGGGAGGAACCAGCGCTATGATGAATCTCATTGAAAAGGCAAACATCCTGATCGAGGCCCTGCCCTACATCCAACAACTGAGCGGCAAGACGGTCGTCATCAAGTACGGCGGGAGCGCGATGATCAGCGAGGAGCAGGAGGAGACGATCCTGCAGGACATTACCCTTTTGAAGTATGTGGGTGCCAACCCGGTTATCGTTCACGGCGGCGGGCCTGCCATCAACTCCATGCTCGAAAAACTCAGCATTGAGTCGAAGTTCCACAATGGTCTGCGCATCACCGACGCGGCCACGATGGATGTGGTGCAGATGGTGCTGACCGGCAAGATCAACAAGGACGTCGTCTCCAAACTGAACGGCCTGGGCGCCAAGTCCATCGGGCTCTGCGGCAAGGACGCCAACCTCATCGAGGTGGTGAAGAAACCCCCGCGGGACGGCGTGGACTACGGCTTTGTCGGGCAGATCTCCAAGGTCAACGTGAAGCTGCTGGAGATGCTGGCCAAGGAGGAGTACATCCCGGTCATCGCGCCCATCGGCGTGGGGGCCGACGGGCAGAGCTACAACATCAACGCCGACACCGTGGCCGGCGAGATCGCTGCGGCGTTGAAGGCCGAGAAGCTCATGTTCCTCACCGACATCGACGGCGTGCGTATGAACCCTCAGGACCCCTCCACGCTCATTTCGGTCATCTCGGTCGATCACATCTATCGGCTGATCGAACAGCGCGTCATCAACGGTGGCATGATTCCTAAGGTCATGGGCTGCATCAAGGGCATCGAGCAGGGCGTCAACCGCACCCACATCGTCAACGGTACCATCCCCCACCCCGTGCTCTTGGAGATTTTCACCGACAAGGGCATAGGCACGATGGTGACGAGGTGACGGCAATGACATACGAAGAAGTGAAAGCGCTGGATGACCAGTACTACATGAACACCTACGGCCCGCGGATGGACGTGCTCTTCACCCATGGCGAGGGCTGCACACTCTATGACGCCGACGGACGCGCCTACACCGACTTCATGGCGGGCATCGCCGTCAATCTGCTGGGCTACAACCACCCGAGCTTCGTCAAGGCCGTGAGCGAGCAGCTGGCCAAGCTCCCCCACTGCTCCAACTACTTCTACAACGAGCCACAGGCCAAGCTTGCCGACAAGCTGGTGCAGGCCTCCTGTGCTGACCGGGTGTTCTTCGCAAACAGCGGCGGCGAGGCCAACGAAGGGGCCGTCAAGCTAGCCCGCAGGTATTTCACTGCCCGGGGCGAGGGCCGCTACGAGGTCATCTCCCTCAAGAACTCCTTCCACGGGCGGACATTGGCAATGACCGCCGCCACCGGGCAGGAGCGTTTCCACCTCCCCTACAGCCCGCTGCCGGCTGGGTTCGTCAACGTGCCCGCGGGGGACATTGCCCTGGTGGAGACGGCCATCAACGACCGCACCGCCGCCGTGCTGCTGGAGACGATTCAGGGCGAGGGCGGCATACTGGAGCTGGGCGGCGAGTACCTGCGGGCGGTTGCGGCCCTGTGCAAGACCCATGGGCTGCTGCTCATTGTGGACGAGGTGCAGACCGGCATGGGCCGCACGGGCAAGCTCTTCTCCTTTGAGCACTTCGGCATTGAGCCGGACATCTTCACCCTGGCCAAGGGGCTGGGCGGCGGTATTCCGATCGGTGCGGTGCTGGCCAAGGAAGCCGTCTGCGCCTTCACCCCCGGCGACCACGGCACGACCTTCGGCGGGAATCCGCTGGCCTGCGCTGCCGGGCTGGCCGTATTGGACGCCCTGGAGCAGGAGGGCCTGACCCAACGAGCCGCCGACCTGGGCGCCTATTTCAAGGGCAAGCTGCAGGCCATCGCCGCCAAGCACGCCGTGGTGGCCGATGTACGCGGCATGGGGCTGATGCTCGGCATGGAGTTTGCGGAGCGCCTGCATGCCAAGGACGTGATGCATGACCTGCTGCACCGGGGCTTTGCCACCGTCTACGCCGGTACCAACACATTGCGGTTCCTGCCGCCTCTCATCGTCTCCCCCACGCAGATCGACACCCTGTGTGACACACTCGACCAGTACCTTTCGGAGGTGTAACCATGGATTTACTCAACTACAAGGCCAAAGCGCCCTTCGCCCCCAAGCACATGCTAAACTACCAGGACTACACCCGGGATGAGATCTACCAGCTGCTCTCCCTGGCCCTGAAGCTGAAGGCCGAGCAGAAGGCCGGCATCCCCCACCCGCTGCTGCGCGGCAAGTCACTGGGCATGATCTTCACCAAAGCCTCCACCCGCACACGGGTGTCCTTCGAGGTGGGCATGTACCAACTGGGCGGGCAGGCGCTCTTCCTCAGCGGCAATGACATCCAACTCCACCGGGGGGAGAGCATCGCCGACACGGCGCAGGTGCTGTCCCGGTTCCTCGATGGCATTATGATCCGCACCTTCGCCCAGAGCGACGCGGAGGATCTGGCCCGCTACGGCACCATCCCGATCATCAACGGCCTGACCGACGACCACCACCCCTGCCAGGTGCTGGCCGACCTCATGACGATGTACGAGCACAAGCACGAGCTGGAAGGGCTGAAGCTCGCCTTCATCGGCGACGGCAACAACATGGCCCACTCGCTGCTGGAGATCTGCAGCAAGGTCGGCATGGATGTGTTCATCGCCTCCCCCGAGGGGTACCAACCCAACCCGGCCATCGTGAACGCCTGCACCGAGACGGCCAAAGCCAACGGCTCCGAGGTCGTGGTGACAGCCGACTGCCAGAAGGCCATCGCCGGGGCTGACGTGGTGTACACCGATGTGTGGGCCAGCATGGGTCAGGAAGCCGAGACACAGAAGCGCATCCAGGCCTTCCAGGGGTATCAGGTCAACGGCACGCTCTTTGCCCAAGCCAAGCCTGACGCCCTCTTCCTGCACTGCCTGCCCGCCCACCGCGGGGAGGAAGTGACCGCCGACGTCATCGACGGGCCGAACTCGGTGGTCTTCGACGAGGCTGAGAACCGCCTGCACGCCCAAAAAGCGGTGATGGCCCAGCTGATGGGCGGGGTGCCTGCGTGAACGTCGTCGTCCGCCCCGCCCGGCCCGAGGATGCCCCCGCCCTCCACCAGATTCTGCAGGGCTCCTTTGGGGAGTATCAATCGCTCCTGAAGCTCAGCGAGCCCCCCGCCGCCCTGCGGGAGACGGAGGACGACATCCTGCGGGCCATGGAGGAGCAAACCATGCTGCTGGCCGTCTACAACCGGCTGAAGTCCGTGGGGTCCATCCGCGTGCGGCGGGTGAACAACGATGTGGCCTACATCAGCCGCTTTGCCGTGCTGCCTAACTGGCAGTCGAGCGGCGCAGGCTCGGCGCTGATGACCGAGGCAGTGAGCCTCTGCCGGGAGCAGGGGGTCCGGGCCATCGCCTTGCACACGGCGGTGAAGATGATCCCGCTGGCACGCTTCTACCATGGTTGCGGGTTCTACATTCACAGTGTGGAGGCCATGCCCGGCGGTTACCGGCGGGGGCTCTTCATCAAGGAGTTGGAGCCCTGTGACGATCTGAATTTTGATACCATGGTGCTGGGCTGACGGGCCCACCGACCATTTTCTTGCCAACGCGCGACCGATGGGTTTTATCGGGGCGCGTTTTTTGGTATTCTGGCTGTAGGAGGATGTGCATATGGAATTTCAGGACATTTGTTTCATCACCGACGATGTGCCGGCACTCGTTCGCTTCTACGAGACGCTCTTTGCCACCAAGGGCGAGGGCGACGCCATCCACTCCACCCTATGCGCGGGCGGGTTGCACCTGGCCATCTACAACAAAGGTGCTGCCATCCAGGACATGGGCTTCGACCTCGATGGCGCGGGTACGGGCCTGATGACGGTGGGCTTCGGCGTGGACGATGCCGACGAGGCGTGCGCGCGCATCCGCGCGATGAACCTCTGCCCCACCACCGAGCCCACGCTATGGCCCTGGGGTGCCAAGTCCTTCCGCCTGTGCGACCCTGACGGGAATGTGCTGGTCTTCCGCAGCATCCCCAAGTTGGAGCAAAGTACATAACCCCATTGGTTCCCACCTTGGCTGGAGACAGTAAACGTTGGCCTTGCCGGCCGACACGACGCGTGCAACGCTCTGTGACCTGATGGAACGGGAGCTTGGTGCGCTGCCCATCGCCGAGTGGCGTCACCCGCTCCTTCGTCTCTTACTAAATATTCACCGTACGATAAACGAGGAACGCCGCGGCAAGCTGCCGCGCAGAGTGGAGAAAACTCATGGGTAAACTGTATTTTGTGGATGGTTACCACGGCGGTATCCGCGGCCACATGCCGGTGGGTGCATGGCAGGACATCCTGCATGCACTGGAGGAGTGGCCAAGCTGGAAGATCAGCCTGGAGATTGAGCCCGAGTCCTTTGAGCATTTGCGCATCCACCAGCCGGATATCTACCGGCGGCTGCAGGCCTTTGTGGGGCGGGAAGATGGCCGCCGGGTGGAGATCATCAGTGGCAGTTATGCCCAACCTTTCTGCTGGGCCATCAATGGCGAGAGCAACATCCGCCAGCTGCTGCTGGGCCGCGCCGCCCACGCCAAGCACTTCCCCACCGCCGTCATTGACACCTACGCTGTACAGGAGCCGTGCTTCACCTCCGCCCTGCCTCAGTTACTGAACCTGCTGGGTTACCGGCGCATGAGCCTGAAGAACCCGACGGCCTGGGGCGGCTATATGGCGAAGATGCCCGGCGCGGTGGTGCGCCTCAAAGGCAGCGATGGCAGCGTCATCCCGACTGTACCGCGCTACGAGTGTGAGGAGCTCTTCTCCTGCAGTGCCACGGTGGCCTCGGGGTATGATTTTGAGGGCATCCAAACCTTTGCCGACCGCTGCATCGCCCACGGCATCGAAGCGCCGGTGGGCATGTGCTTGCAGGATCTGGGCTGGTCCGCCAAGCCCCACGTGCGCGACATTGACGTGGATTACGTGACTTGGCGGGAATACTTCACGCGCTTTGGCGACCGCATCGAAGGCGATGTGCCCTTCACCCAGGATGACATCCGGGTGAGCCTACCCTGGGGCAACCGGATGTTCCAGCAGATGCTGCGCACCGTCCGCCATGCCGAGAATCGCATTCTGCAAACCGAGAAGCTCCTCGCCATCGCCGAGGCCGAGCACCCCGACGCCCCTGCCCTGCGCCAGGCGCGGGAACGCCTGCTGCCCGCCTGGCAGATGCTCGCCCAGTCCCAGCACCATGACGGTTACATCTGCGCCACCACGCGGGAGGGCACCCAGCAGTGGGCGTTCCAATCGAGCGCGCTGGCCCAGGGCTGCGAGAAAATCCTCGACGAGGCGGACGCCGCAGTGTGGGAAACGCTGGGTACCGGGCAGGGCGACACCGCCAACCCCTCAGAGCGTTGGCTGCGAGTCTACAACACCAACGGGAGCGAGCGCACTGACAGTGTGAGCCTTTCCCTGGGGCTGGACCATGGCTTTAACGATGTGGAGGTCTGCGACCAAGACGGGCAACGGGTGGAGTCGCAGTTCCTGGCGACACGCTCCTACCGCGACGGGTGTGTGGGCACAGCACGTCTGACGTTCCAGGCCCGGGTCGATGGGCTCGGTTACACCTGTTACCGCGTGGTGCCGAAGGCCGCTGCCCCCGCCCCTGTGCAGCCCCTGCTGCTGAAGACCAACCAACTTTTCCTAGTGGAGGCCTACACCGATTACGCTCACATCGTCTTCGACCTTGCCAAGGGCGGTTCCATCGCGAAATGGGTGGACCGGGAGACCGGACGTGACTTTGGCGGTAGCGGGTTCGGCACCCTGCGCGGCTATTCTGTCAAGCTCGGGCGCTTCGTCTCCAGCGCGGAGTGCGACGCCAAGGGCGAAATCCTGGAGAACGGACCTCTGCAGGCCACCGTGCGCATCAGCGGCACCTTCGCGGGCATCGAGTATCAAAACACCGTGACCGTACACCGCCACAGCCGCCGGGTGGATTTCAACACCCGGGTTCGCTTCGCCGAGAAAACCGACATCGGGTTCCCCTATGAACCCACCGAAGAAGAACGGTACCTGGGCACGCGGCGTTCCTCCTGCCGGGAGGAATACAAGCTGGGCGTCTGCCTGCCCATGGGCAGCCTGCCTGTACAGGTGAGTAAGAGCGCTGCCTTCGACGTGTGCGACAGCTCCGAGCAGGACACACGCTTTGACTCCTGGGACACCATCAAGCACACGGTCGTCAATGGGTACCTTGACTTCCACGAGCCGGTCAGTGACACAGGTTTTGCCGTCTTCTGCGATCAGGTTACCGGTTACTCCCTGGTGGAGAACACGGCGACCCTGACGGTGGCGTTTGGCTACCATGCCAACTTCTGGTGGGGGCACCAACCGTTGGAAGGCGTGTGCACCCTGTCCTACTCGCTCCTCCCCCACCGCGGCAACTGGCGGGAGGGTGGCGTGCCCCAGGAGGACGCCCGCCTGCGCGAACCCCTGCTGGCCCAAGAGCTGGCCGGGGAACCGGCTCGCAAGTCCGCCGTCGCCCTCACCACCGGCAACCCCGCGGTGGAGCTGGTGACCGTGCTGCGGGAAGGGGATGCCACACAGGTGCGGCTCTTCAACCACAGCAACCAGGCTGAGCCACTGGCGCTGGACTGTGGCTTAACCGGCTTCGTCGGGCAGGCGGTGGATCTGCTGAACCAACCCATGGCAGTGGCACCGGATGCCTTGCGGCCCTTTGAGGTTCGCACCCTGCAATGACCCAAACAACGCAAAGCGCCTGCAGCATTGCAGGCGCTTTTGTCTATCTATATCAGCGCTGCGCTTTGCCACCCGGCAGACCGCAGCATGACACTCTTCAGGGCCACAGCGTAAACATGGCGACGGACATGGGCGGAAGCGTGGCAGTGACTCCTTCGGCATTCAACGTCCAGTCCTTAAACGGCTGCTCCTTCACCTCAGCGGGGGAGCGCCAAAATTAGGGACGTAGGTATTGTAGCGGTGAAACTCGCTTGCTAGTACTCCAGGAGCATGCTGCCCCCGCAGCCCCAGTTCTCATTGCCAACCCCGAAGAACCTCAGCTTCCACGGGGTCTGCCTGCCGTTGGCACGGCGCAGCTGCGTCATCGGGGACTCCCCGTCAAAGTCATGTACTCCACCCATTCCTGTATCTCCCGCACGGTGCCGCTGCCCATGTTCCCGCAGAAGTAGGGTTCGCACCCCAGCTGCTCGCACAGGTCAAGGAACTCATGGGTGCCGAAGCTGTTGTCCTCCACCACGCCGCCCCAATGGGTGTTGATCATGCGCTTGCGGCTTCCCTTGGGCCGATGCCATCCATCCAATGGTACTCATCGGCAAAGCAGCCGCCCGGGCAGCGCAGGTTTGGGATTCCCATGCGCTTCAATGCCTCCACAACGTCCTGACGGATGCCGCGCACGTTGGGGATGGGTGAATCCTCCCCCACCCACAGTCCCTCATAGATGCACCGCTCAAAATGCTCGAAGTGCCCGTAGATGTTTCGGTCAATGACCTCCGCCGGTCGATCGGCTTGTACCGTAAGGGTTGCCATGTGCTATCTCCATCCCAGCGTACATGTGCTTAAGTATTCATATTAAATGCAGAACCACCGTCAATCAAATGATGGTGGTCTCTTCGATGACAAAAGTGGCAGCCACGGCGTGGGTAAACAAAAATCGCGAACCACAACAATGTGATTCGCGACTTTGGCTGCGGCCATTGACCGCTGGCGCGCCTGAAAGGAATCGAACCTTCGATCTTCCGAGTCGGAGTCGGACACTC
>JAEYRA010000039.1 GCA_023409755.1 Bacillota bacterium | reverse complement strand
TGCCTGCAACCCCAAGCAGACCAACGTGGAGGCCGTCATCATCCATGAACTGGTGCACATCAAGCTCTGGGGCATGGACCAGATGATCGAATCGTTGCTGCACGCGGTGTATGGCGAGGATGGAGCCGACCCGAAGCTGGCCTTTGCCTATGATCAGTTCATGGAGGTACTGGAAACGACGACCGAGGACCTGGCCCGCGGTTACGTAGAACTGGGTGCGGACGACAAAAGCGTCTCCTATGGAAGGATACAACGGCAGGCCGATGAAGAATGGAACAAACCCGTTGATGGGAAACGCCTGAAGGAGTGCTCTGAATGAAACACTGCGGAACCCTTCCACTGGAGACCGGGCGGCTGCTACTGAGGCCCTTCCAACTGGACGACGGGCCGGACATGCTGCACCACTGGGCTTCCGACCCCGCCGTGCAGCGGGAGTATGGCGAGCCCACCTACCCCACCCTGGACGCCGTGTCTCGCCTGCTGGGGCAATGGCTGGCGCAATATACCAACCCGACGTTCTACCGCTGGGCCATTGTGGAGCGGCAGTCCGGCGTCAACATCGGGCAGATCGCGTTCTGCCGGGTCTACGAGGACGTGTCCACCGCCGAGATTGAGTACTGCATCGGACAGGCCTTCCAGGGCCGCGGCTACGCTGGGGAGGCACTGGCCGCCGTGGTGGACGCTACCTTCCGCCATGCAGGGTTCGAGCGTCTCGAGGCCTACCACCGTGCCGAGAACGAGTCGTCGGGCCGGGTGCTGGCCAAGTCCACCCTGCATCGTACTGACACGGTGCGGCGCTTTGTCCTGGAGGGCAAGGAGCCCCACGGAGAAGTCTGTTATGCCATCACGCGGGCGGAGTACGACCGGGGCGGCGGCAAGGACGGACCGCATACCGCCCACGGCATGCCTCCGCTGCGGATTGCTCCTCTGGCGCAGAATGACTTAACTGACTGTCTGGAGGTGCTGCATGCCGGCTTTGCAACGGTGGCGTCGGAGTTTGGGCTGACGGTCGAAAACTGCCCAACCAACGCCGCGTTCCTCCCTCTAGCGCGGCTGCAGCGGGAATGGCAGCGGGGCGTGCGATTCTACGGCGCGTGGGCTGATGGCCGGTTGGCCGGCTGCCTGCAACTGGCCGACCAGGGGAACGGCGTGTGGGAGCTGCAGAAACTGGCGGTGCTGCCAGCCTGCCGCCACCACGGGGTGGGTAAGGCGTTGGTGGGCTTCGCCCGGGAGGAGGCCGCTCGCTTGGGCGCCACCACACTAACCATCGGCATCATCGAGGAAAATACCCGCCTGCGCCATTGGTATGAGAGGTTGGGCTTCGTGCACCGCGGCACCCAAACCCACCCCCACCTGCCCTTTACAGTGGGCAGGATGGAGCTGCCCTGCCAGCCAGCCCCCACAGCGGATGCCTGTCCATCCTGAACACACGCTGGTTCTAATGACGCCTTGATTTTAGGAGATCAGCGGCGTCGGGCTGCCCCCCGCCGTTTCCTTCGGTCAGTACCACAAAGAGGGAGGCTTGCCATGCTCGCCTACCACAGCACCGTCGTGTAGAACCTGACCGACCTTCGCCCCTTTGCCACCCTCTGTCCAACCTCACCTACCCCTGCGTGTACCTCTCCACCAGCCGAGCACTGGCGGCCTGTGGAACCGGCCTTCCAGTCAAGCGGAGGACGTGCCAAATGCATTGGAGTGCATTCTGCGGTTCACACGGTAGGGTAAGCTGCTGCTCTGCCGCTGGGAAGAGATGACCCCCAAGCACCGGATGAGTAACCGTAGAATGGGTGCGCAATGCCGTCCGGCGGATGGAGCTTCCCAGAGGGGAACACCCCGTGGCGGCCATTATAACCGATCGGCACCTTTACAATTTTCGTACGTTGCTTTTGCAAATGGATGCAGATATAATGATTGATAACGTTTTCATTTTTTTTGGGGGGGACATGCTGTGAACAACAAACTGACCATGCATGACATCGCCAGGGAAGCCTCTGTCTCCATCTCCACGGTCTCCCGGGTATTGACTGGAAGCATTCCCGTGCGGGAAGACACCAGGAAACGGGTCATGGAGGTTGTGGAGAAGCATAGCTTTCGGCCCAGCTCGGTGGCGCGAAGCCTCAAGGTTCGGCGTTCCAAGGCCATTGGGTTCATCGTGCCGGACATCACCAACCCCTTTTATTCCCAGCTTTTCCTTGAGGTGGAGGTACTGGCTTCGCGCAATGGGTACACAGTCATCCTGTGCAACTCCCACTCGGATTACAAGTTGGAGAGCCACATGCTGGACGTGCTGCTGGAGCGGGAGGTCGAAGCCATTGTCTTCACCGGCGGCCGGGTAGACTACATGATGCTCACCAAGAAATACATCCACGAAATGGAGAAAATCAACCAGATCGTCCCGTTGATCACCTGTTCGGCCATGCCCGGCACAAAGTGCATGCAGTTAATGAACAACGAGCGCAAGGGCATTTTCCAGTTGGTGGAGCATTTGGCGAGCCTGGGGCACCACAAAATAGGCATGGTGGGCGGGCGGCTTGATGTGCGGCAGGGCTTCCAACGCCGTCAGTACTTCCTGGAGGCCGCGGAGGAATTCGATGTAACGGTTGACCGTCGGTGGCTCATCGAGGGGGATTTTACCATTGCCAGCGGACGGGAGTGCATGACGCAGCTGCTGGGGCAAAGTGACCTGCCCACGGCCGTGATGGCTTTCAACGACGTGGCGGCCGTTGGCGCGCTCGGCGTCCTTCTCAAGCATCACATTTCCGTCCCCCATGACATGGCGCTGACCGGCTTTGATGGCATTCACCTGACAGAGGCCGTCACGCCGTCCATCACCACAATGACCACACCCTTTGAAAAATACGCGGAAAAAATCCTTGAAATCGTTATCAACAAAGCGGATGCTGGACGGATAACGGAGTGCATGCTGGATATGCAATTGACCGTACGGGAAAGCACCGTGTCCTCCGAAGCGCCTCATTAAGCTGCTTTTGGGTAAACGTCCAAATAACACGAATCTTTTATAAGCATATTGACACACAAAAGGCCTAAGAATATAATGTAGCCAATTCTTGATGCAGACGTCGTTTTCAAAAGGGAGCCGACACTGGGCTGGCTTTGGGGAGGCAAGCAAACGGAAGCTTCTTTTTTAAGCCAAAATGACAACGTTTGCAACAATGTGACAGGTGACGACATCGGCAATCCGGGCACGATCGTGGAACAAATGGAGACGATAAGTGCAGAGATTGCCATCTATTTGACGCAAAATGCAAACGTTTGCAGTTATTTAGGTTCCACGGTGTGACGGGGGTGTGTCTCATGCTCAATGTTGTGAATGCTACCCAGAGGAAACAGAAGAAAAAGACGACATTCCAGGTGCATCTCAGGCGCCTGTGGAATGACCGCACGTTGCTGTTGATGTGTCTGCCCGCCATCGTCTTCTTCTTTCTGTTCAGCTACATGCCCATGCCGGGGGCCTACGTCGCATTCACAAAGTTCAACTACAACGATGGCATCTACGCCAGCCCTTTTGTGGGGTGGGAGAATTTTAAGTTTCTGTTTACCTCCGGACAACTGACGCTGCTGCTGCGCAACACGGTGCTCTATAACCTGGCGTTCATCCTGCTGGGCAACTTGGTGCAGATGGCCATCGCAATTCTGCTCAACGAGATTGGCAGCCACCGGTTCCGCAAAGTAACACAGACAGTCATGTTCCTGCCCTACTTCATCTCTGCGGTGCTTGTGAGCCTGTTGGTCTACAACCTCATCAACTACGATTATGGGTTCCTGTCCAATCTGGTTCGCAGCATGGGCGGGGAGATGCCGAAGATCTACTCCTCCCCAGGTGCCTGGCCCTTTGTCATCGTGCTGGTGTACCTGTGGCAGACCACCGGTTATGGCAGTGTGGTGTACTTTGCAGCTATCATGAACATCGACACCTCCATCCTGGAAGCCGCGCGGGTGGACGGCGCCAATGGTTTTCAGCGCATTCGCTACATCACCCTGCCAAACCTCCGGCCCACGTTCGTCATCCTGCTGCTCTTCGCACTGGGCGGCATCGTGCGCGGCAACTTCGGCCTGTTCTACAACCTGGTAGGCGCCAACTCACTGCTTTACTCCACCACGGACATCATCGAGACCTATGTCTACCGGGCGATGCTCAACAACTTCAACTTCTCTCAAAGCAGTGCGGTCGGCCTCTTCCAGTCAGTGGTGGGCTTTGGCATCGTAATGCTTTGCAACTGGGTTGTCCGCAAGATTGAACCCGAGAACGCTCTGTTTTGAGGAGGATCATCCATGCGAGCTGCTGATAGACGCAAACTGAAAGGCACACGAATCAAGCTGGACCCGGCAGACGCGATCATCCGTGGCTTCACCTATGTGGCGGTCACCATCATGTCACTTGCTTGTATCTTCCCCTTCCTACTGGTGATTGGCTCCTCTCTGAGCACGGAGGATTCCATCCGCAGAACGGGCTTTGCCCTCATCCCCAATGACTTCTCCACCTTTGCGTACCAGATCATCCTGCGCTCACCCGATCAGTTGATCGGTTCCTATGTGCTGACGATCGCGTTGACGGTGGTGGGCACGGCCATCGGTCTTTTCCTCATCGCCATGACGGGATACGCGCTGCAGCGGAAGGACTTCCGTCTGCGCAATCCGATCTCGTTCTACATCTATTTCACATCGCTCTTCTCCGGTGGTCTGGTGCCGTTTTATCTGTTGATGGTGCAGACCTTCCGGCTGCGCGACAGCTACCTGGCGGTACTGCTGCCTCTGCTCATGTCGCCCTGGCTCATCATCCTGATGAAGAACTTTGCCTCGGCCATCCCACAGGAAATTACAGAATCGGGCAAGATCGATGGCATGGGAGACTTCCAGATTCTGGTGCGGCTGATTCTGCCTATGATGACGCCGGCGCTGGCTACGATCGGCCTTTTCCTGGCCATTGGGTACTGGAACGAGTGGTATTACTCCTCACTGTTCCTCACCTCCCAGGTCAAGTATCGACCCCTGCAGTACCAGCTGTACCGCATCATCAACCAGATCGAAGCCTTGCGAAACTCCTACGCCGGCTCGGTGGTGGTGCTGACCGACCTACCGGGTGAGACGCTGAAAATGGCGACGGCAGTGGTGGCCACCGGTCCCATCATCCTGGTCTATCCCTTCGTGCAGAAGTATTTTGTGGCCGGGCTCACAGTGGGCGCGGTGAAGGGATAGCCCCTCCAACGAATTTTAATTGTACCGGCTTAACCGGTTCAATGCTGCAAAAATAAAAAGGAGGAAGGACCCAATGAAAAAGGCGTTCGCAATTCTGGTTGCATTGCTCATGCTGCTGAGCATGGCAGCATGCGCCGCCACCGCCCCCAACTCAAACGCATCTGGCGGTTCGGTCGCCGGCGGCGCCCCGGCTGCCTCGCTGGACACCAGTAAGCACGTTGTCATCAACTATCTGGTGACCGGCAACGTACCCACCAACAAAACAATGACCGACACCCTGCCCGCGCTCAACAAGGTGCTGACCGAGAAGGTCAACGCAGAGCTCGCCGTGCAGTGGATTGAGTGGACCGACTACCTGGCCAAGTACAACCTGGCCATCGCCTCGCAGGACGGCAACATTGACCTCATCGGTACAGCGACCGACTGGCTGGACGCATGGCCCAATGCACAGAAGGGCGGCTTCATGGAGCTGACCGACGAGATGCTGAAGACCTATGCCCCAAAGACCTATGCCCAAGTGCCCGGCGAGAACTGGGATAAGTGCAAGCTGAACGGCAAGATCTACCTCATCCCCGAGGACAATTATACCCAGTGGACCAACCACGGTTTCATGTACCGCGGTGACTGGGCCAAGCAGGCCGGCCTCACCAACGGTGTGCACAGCTGGGAGGATCTGGGTAAATACTTCCAGTGGGTGAAGGACAACAAGACCGACGTGATCCCGTGGGACGCTAAGCCCGACCTGAGCATCGTCACCCAGCTGACCAGCGGGTGGCTCACCTCCCACAGCATGAGCATCAACATCGAAGGTCTGCGCTCTGAGCTGTTCTTTGGCGAATCGGCAAAGAACAAGACCAAGGTCAGCCGCTACTTCCTGGAAGGCGATGAATTCATCAACTTCGCCAAGAACCAGCGTGCGTGGAGCCAGGCCGGTTACTGGAAGGAAGACGTTCTGAACAACACCAGCATCGACACCACCGCTGAGATGGAAAGTGGCATCAGTGGTGCTGCCCAGCACCACAGCCAGACTTTCTACAACGGCGAGCGCGTCAAGATGGACCAGAAACAACCCGGCAGCGAACTTGGCTTCTTCTGGTTTGGTGAGGAGACGAAGAACCTGGTTTCTTTGAACATCACCCACGGCGCCATGGCCATCGCCGCCCAATCCAAGAACCCCGAGCGTGCGCTCATGGTTTACGACCTCATGCGCAACGACCAGGAAACCTACCGCCTGCTCAACTACGGCATCGAGGGCAAGCAGTACATCCTGGCTGATGACGGCAAGACCATGACCCGCCCCGAAGGCTATGTGGAAGACACCGACGGCAGCTCCTTCAACTACTGGTGGGGCCGCAACGACGATCTGGAGCTCCTGTCCCCCAACACCGCCACTGCCCAGCGCGATGCGCTCATCAAGGTGTACAACACCTGCGCGGTTCCCTATCAGTATGGCCAAATCGTGTTTGACCTGACTCCGATTTCCAGCGAACTGGACAACCTCTCCAACCTCTATAGCACCTACATGCCGCAGATCGTCTTCGGCAAGCAGGACAACCCCGAGGCCTATGTGGCCGAGTTCCGCCAGAAGCTCAAGGACGCCGGCTATGAGAAGGTCATCGCCGAAGTCGAAAAGCAGCTCGCTGCTGTCTATGGCAGCAAGTAAACCCAAGACACAACCACCGAAAGGCCCCGCATGCTGTGCGGGGCCTTTCCCAAAGGAGATGGCGAAATGCTGACGACACTCAACAAGAACTGGCGCTTCCACTTAGGTGACACGCCAGAGGCTTGGCAGAAGGATTACGATGATCTGAACTGGGATCCTGTTGTCGTGCCCCACGACTGGGCGGTGACGCTGCCCTTCTCCCCGGAGAATTCCAGCGGCACCGGTTACCTGCCCGGCGGCACCGGTTGGTATCGGCTGCATTTCTGCCTTCCAGGCACCTGCCGGGGCAAGCGCCTGTGGGTGCGATTTGACGGCGTCTACAAGAACTGTCAGGTGTGGCTCAACGGCTACAACCTGGGCAAACATGCTTATGGCTACACGCCCTTCCGGTTTGACATCACCGACTTTGCCGCCACCGGGGAAGCGGAGAACGTACTGGCCGTCCGCGTGTGCCACGAGGACATTTCAGACTCCCGCTGGTACACGGGCTCCGGCATTACCCGCAAGGTCTGGCTGGAAGAGCAGGAACCTGTCTGCTTTGACGAGTACGGTCTGGTCTTCACCACGCCCCAGGTGGCGGTGGATGGGGCCACGGTGCGTGTCAGGGCCACGGTAGAAAACCTGTCGGCGGCGCTGGCGCAAGGCGCGGTGTGTATCCATCTGCGGGATACCAGCGGGCGGCAAGTGCTGGCCATGGATGCTCCCCTTACCCTGGTGCCGGGCGAACGCAGCACGGTGACACTGGAAGGTCGTGTCCCCCACCCCCACCTGTGGTCGCCCGACGATCCCGCCCTCTATACCCTGAGCAGCGAACTGCTGTTGGCTGGCAGGGCCTGCAACCGCATAGAGGAAGTCGTCGGCATCCGGGAGGCGCACTTCTCCCCGGATACGGGCTTCACCCTCAATGGCCAAGGCATGAAACTGAAGGGTGTCTGCCTGCACCACGACGGTGGCTGCCTGGGTGCGGCCGTCCCCAAGCCCGTGTGGCGGCGAAGGCTGCTGAAGCTGAAGGCCGCCGGCTGCAATGCCATCCGCATGAGCCACAACCCCCATGACCCCGAGCTTTACGAGCTGTGCGATGAACTGGGATTTCTTGTGATGGACGAGGCCTTTGACGAGTGGGAGGGCCCCAAGAACAAGTGGTCAACGGGCCACAACGTCTACCCACCCAAGCACCAGGGCTACGCTGAGGACTTCCCCCAGTGGCACGAAGCCGACTTGCGAGCCATGGTACGCCGGAGCCGCAACCATCCCTGTGTCATTCTGTGGAGCATCGGCAACGAAATTGACTACCCCAACGACCCCTACGCCCATCCGTCGTTTGGACAGATGGCGGGCAACAACGACAAGAACAAACCCGTGGAGGAACGAATCTACAACCCGGCACGCCCCAACATGGATCGAATCAGCACACTGGCCCAGCGGTTGGCGCACATCGTGCGGGAGGAGGACGACACCCGTCCCGTCTGCACCGCGGCCGCCTTCCCGGAGCTGTCCTCCACCATCGGCTTTTTCGACGCGCTGGATGTGGTGGGGTACAACTACATGGAGCCGCTCTATGAGCGGGATCACCAGCGGTTCCCCCACCTGCCGGTGCTGGGCAGCGAGAACCATCACAGCCTGGCCGCCTGGCGAGCCGTGACAGACCACGACTACATCTCCGGCCAATTCCTCTGGACGGGCATTGACTTCCTGGGCGAAGCCCATGTCTGGCCCAACCACGGCTCTCTGGCGGGGCTGCTGACACTGGCGGGGTACGAGAAGCCCGAGTTTTACTTCCGCCAGAGCCTGTGGGCCAGGGACCCAATGGTGCAGCTGGTGACCGCACGCAAGGCAGACAACGACGCAGAGCCATGGCCCCGCGCCACCGGCTCCCTCTGCTGGGATTACACCTCGGGTGAGGAAATCACCGTGCGCTGCTACACCAACTGCCCAGTGGTGGACATCCGCCTCAACGGTGTATCGCAGGGCATCTACCGTCTGGCTGACTATGCTGAGGTGGGTTACATCGTCTGCACGCTGGCCCATGAGGCCGGCATACTGGAGGCCGTGGCCACCGCTGCCGATGGCAGAAGGGCGACGAGCCGGCTCACATCGGTGTCCGCCCCAGTCGCCATAACCGCCGTGGCCGACCGTACCGTGCTTCAGGCCGATGGCGAGGACGTGGCGCAGATTGAGGTGACGGTGGTGGACAAGAACGGCAACTGGACGCCCCACGCCTCTGACAGGATAGAGGCGTGTGTGGAAGGGGCGGCCACACTGCTGGGCATTGAGAGCGGCGACCAATCGGACAACACCGCCTATTCCCTGCCACAGCGCCGCGCCTACTGCGGCAGGTTGCTGGTCTATGTGCGGGCAACGGAGCAGGGCGGCCCCATCCGGGTGACGCTGCGTACCGCAGGCTCCCTGGAGCAGATGGTGGTGGAGCTTCAAGCCAAGTGATGCGGGCCGGCACCAAACCCAAGTGACCACACCCGGTCATTGACAAACGGTCTTTGGCAAAGTGTAGGGTGTGCGCCCCCAGTGGGATGGCACACCCTATAAACAAGGTCGCTGCATAGAGGAAAAATACAAGCGAGACCGTGCCATCCTTTGACGGTTTCGCTTAACCCATCCCCTCCCTTGCAGCGGGTTGCCCCCAACGGTATGCTGGAGACAGCAGAGCAGGAGGAGGTTGGACCATGACCAGCATTTGCACCATGGGCGAAGCGCTCCGCCAGGCGCTGGTGGCAACCTTTGGCGACTGGCTGGAAACCTGCGGCTGCCTGCGGGAAGGCCCGAAGGAAGTCACCCTGGTGGCGCTGGAGGGTAGCGAGCCTGTCGGCGTTTTGTCAGTGTATCCCTTGGCTTATCCCCCGCCGCTCACCGGTGACCGAGACGCCTACATCGACGTCATTGAGGTGGCGGAAAGCCACCGCCGCAGGGGCGTGGCACGGGCGTTGGTGACCGCCGGGGAAGACTGGGCACGGCGGGCCGGATTCCGGCAAATCCGGGCGTGGAGCAGCGAGGACAAGGCGGAGGCCATCCCCATGTGGAAGGCACTGGGCTACTGCCTGTGCCCGGCGGTGATGCGCGGGCAATCGGTGCACCCAGAGTCAGCCGGTAAACCCATTTTGGGTTACTACGTGGCAAAGCTGCTGTAGAAAGAGAAGTCATCCACCCACACAAAAAACCCGCCAGCGCAGTTGCTGGCGGGTTTTCTTCTGTTCAGTCGCTGCCGCTGGGGACTCAGTTGTCCTCGTCGGCGTTGTCTTCCATCTCACGGTAGGTGTTGTAGCCGGTGCTGCTGGAGTAGACCATGCCGCTGTCATCCGAGTAGGCGTCCTCGTCGGCCACTACGTCATCCTGAGCGGCTTCGCGGATGCTCAGGCTGATGCGCTTGGCTTCGGGGTTGACGTCCAGAATGCGAACGAGCACCTTGTCCTCCGGGTGCAGCACGTCTTCGACCTTCTCCACACGGCGGTTGGCCACCTGGGAGATGTGAACCAAACCATCCAGGCCGGGCTCCAGCTCCACAAAGGCACCAAAGCTCACGATGCGGACAACCTTGCCCTCCACAATGTCACCAACGTGGTAACGGTCGGGCGCCAGGTCCCACGGACGGGGCTTGGCCATCTTGGCCGAAAGGGACAGGCGCTTGCGATCGATGTCCACCTTCAGGATGATGACATTGATCTCCTCGCCGACGTGGACGACGTCGCTGGGGTGCTTCACACGGCCCCAGGCCAAGTCGGTGACGTGCACCAGACCATCGATGCCCTCGACCTCAACAAACGCACCGAAGTCGGTCAGGCGCCGGACGGTACCCTTGGCCATGTCGCCCTCGTGGGACTTGAGCAGTTCCCAGGTCTCGCCCTCGTGCTTCTTCTTTTCGTCCTCGAGCACGGCCTTGCGGCTGGCGACGACGCGGTGGCGATGCTTCTCCACCTCAAGGATCTTCAGATCCATCTCCTTGTTGAGGTACTCACCCAAGTCCTCCACATACCGGTTATCCAGCTGGGACGCCGGGATGAAGGCGCGCACGCCATACACCTGGGCAATCAGGCCTCCCTTGACGACCTGCTTGCCAATGCCCTTGACGATGTTGCCCGCCTCGAAGTCATCGACGATCAGCTTCCAGCCGCGGCGGACTTCCAGGTTTTTGCGGGAGAGCACCACGTTGCCCTCGCCGTCGTTGATCTTGAGGATTTCCACCTCAATCTCGTCGCCCTCGTGCACCTCGGCCAGCAGGTCGACGGGCTCGGACGCGTATTCGTCGCGGGTCACGATGCCATCGGCCTTGTAGCCGATGTTGACGTACGCCGCGTCGGCGGTCACCTGCACAACGGTACCCTTTATCAGCTGCCCGGGATGGATGGGCCGCATGGTCCGTTCAAATGCTTCTTCAAAGCTGTTGACAGGAGCGGCCGGGACTTCCACCTGTGCCGGGGTAGCTTCGGGCTCGGCAGCCTCGCCCCCCTGCTCCACTGCAGTCTGCTGCTCCACTTCGGGGCGGGCCTCCTCCGCTGTCGCTTCGAAGTCCCTGTTCTCGATGTCGCTCATCTTGGCACAAACCTCCTCAATTATCCAATCCGGCGTGGATGCGCCGGAAATTATACCTGCGTTCCGAAACCGTGCCAACTCCCCCAAGGGAAGCTCGGCAGCGTCCTCCACCCACCAGGTGTTGGGCTGGATGGCGCGGCAGATTCGGGTCAGCTTCGCGGTGTTGGAGCTATCCTTGCCACCCACCACCACAATGCACTCACACCGTCGGGCCAAGTCGGCCGCTTCCTCCTGCCGCTCCGCCGTGGCGTTGCAGATGGAGGGGAAGACCGTGAGACCGGGGATGCGCGCCTGTAGGCGGACTAGCAGCCGCTCCCACAGGGCCTGGGGTGTGGTCGTCTGGGCGGCCACGCAGGCCTCGGCCATGGGGGGCAAATCGTCCACGTCCTGGTCGCTGCCCACGACATAAGCCTTCCCGCCGCACCAACCGCTGATGCCTACGACCTCGGGGTGATCCCGTTCACCCACCAGGATGACGGGCTTCCCCTGCTCAGCCCACTCCTGCGCCTTGCGCTGAATGCGCCCGACACAAGGACAGGTGGCGTCCACTACCGTAAGGCCGCGGATGGCGCATTGCTCCAGCACCTGCGGCCCCACCCCGTGGGACCGAATGACGACCACTGCACCATCGGGAATGTCCTCCACCGAACTGGCGGAGTGGACACCCTGACGAGCCAGACGATCAACAACCTGCTGGTTGTGGATGATCGGTCCCAGCGTTACCACCGGTTGGGGGCCTTGGGCGCATTGCAGCGCCTTGTCCACCGCACGGCGAACCCCGAAACAGAATCCGCCCTTCTGAGCCCGGTAGATTTTCAAATACGCCTCCTAAGTATACCCTAAAAAATAGCGAATTACAAATGTTATTCGGCAGTGGCAGCAGAAATCCTGTCTTGCCGCAGCAAATTAAGCGCCTCAAAGATTCGGTCGGTGGCTTGTTGGGTCGCCTCCCCGGTCAGTTTGCGCCCCTCGGTGAGGTCATTCAGCACCACCGGCTGGCCAATGGAGATCTGCACGCACCGGAAGGGGCGGAAGTTCTCCTTATCCGCAAAAAAGATGGGCACGACCGGCACCTTGGCCATGAGGGCAATGTACCCCACTCCGTTGTAGAACTTCTGCAAACCGTTCTCAATGTTCTTGTTGCGGGTCCCCTCGGGGAAGATGCCAAAGACCTGGCGCTCCTCCCGCAGGACTGCGAGCGACTTCTTGATCGCGCTGATGTCAGCCGAGCCGCGCTTGACCGGGAAACCCCCGCCCACGCCGACGAGCCAGCGCATGAAGACATTGCCAAAGAGCTCCTCCTTGGCCATGAACACCGTGCGCCGCGGCAGCAGCAGCCGTGCGATGAAGAACACATCCAGCATGCTGCGGTGGTTGGCGATGATGATGAAGGAGCCGTCCGCCGGCAGATGTTCCCGCCCTTGCACCCGCTGGGGGTGCAACAGGGCAATCCACCAGGTCACCAAGGTCTTGGCCACCGCGTACAGCGCCCGAGCAAAGGGGCTCATCTCACTTCGATTCATAGCCGCGCACCCTCCCCAGAACATGGGCGACGACCTCGTTTGCGGTCATCGCGGAGGTGTCCACGACCTCAGCACCCGGGGCGACCATCAACGGGGACTCTGCCCGCGTCATATCCTGCCGGTCCCGCTCGGCAATGTCTCTGCTGTATTCCTCCAGCGGCCGGTCAATGCCCTGGGCCAGAAGCTCCAGCCTTCGGCGCTCGGCACGCACCTCCACCGAAGCGGTGAGGAAGAACTTGAACGCGGCCTGGGGCAGCACCACGGTGCCGATGTCACGTCCGTCCATGACGACGGGAATCTGCCCGGCCAGCCGCCGCTGCAGGGCAACCATACGCTCCCGCACAGCACGGTGGCGGGAGACCTGGGACGCCGCAGCCGATACCTCGGCCGTGCGGATTTGCCCGGTCACATCCTCGCCATCCAGCAGCACTCGCTGGCCGCCGTCCTCGTAGCGCACGGCAATGTCAGTGCCCGCGGCCAGGATCGACGCAGCGGACTCGTCAGCGGGGTCGACCCCGAAGCGCAGGGCTTTGAGCCCCGTGGCGCGGTACATGGCCCCGGTGTCGAGGTAAGTGATGCCCAACTCCCGGGCTATGGCCTTGGCAATGGTGGACTTGCCGGCACCGGCCGGCCCGTCAATGGCAATCTGCAATGGGTTCAATGGGTTCCTCCTGCTCGTTCTTTGCGCCGCGCCGTCATTCTGACGGCACCAGCGTAATCGATAGTTCTTCGGGTTGCAGTGTCACGTCGTCGGCGGTCACACCGGCCTCGGAGGCAACCTCCACCCATACCTTCACGTTGTAGGTGCCCGCCGAAAGCCCGCTGGCGTCGGCAAACAGCTTGAAGCGGGACGACCGGATTTTACTGGCGATGAGCTCGGGGTAGGTCACAATGGCTGTGGCCGTCACTTTCGCCTCCAGCAGCAGGCCGCTGCCCACCCCCGTAATCGTCACAGGCAGATCGGCGAATGTGCGGCTGGTCATCTTTTCACTCACTGGAATGTTGACGGTCGCGCCGGTCACGTTGACGGCGTACACCCCCTTTGGCAGTTCCAGCGACTTGTAAGCCGTCACGTCAATCTGGGCGTCGGTCACGTCGATCGGCTTGATGGTGATCTCCTCCAAGCCCGCCAGCGTCTCCGCCGGGCCGGCCACCACGGCGGAGGTGGGATAGACCTCCGGCGTGCCAATCTCATAACCGTTGGCCACCGTGCCGGTGATGGCGCTCTCGACATTGATGCGAACGGTCTTCATGGGGTAGATCGTCAGGCTGACAATACAGTTGGGTGCGGAGAACACCAGCCCCGCCTTGTCCACGATGTTCCCATCGGTGTCCTGCAAGGTGTAGTCCTTGGGCACGGAGATGGACTCATTGAGGTCGTCGAGCGGCACGGTGACAACGGCTTTCTCCACCCGGTCCACCACCGAAGCGGCACCGGTGATCGTCAGGTCGGTGTTGTTGAGCTCCGGCGTGTCCCCCCAGTAACCCTGGGGCAGGCTGCCGGTCGTCTCGCACTCCACCGGTACGGTGCGCTGTTTGAGCTCCTCCACCGTCACCGTCACCCGGTCAGGCGAGATGCGCACCACCGTACCCTTTGCCGGGTCCGCCTTGATCTTGAGCTCGACCTCCCCCTCCTTGTTGGCCGCGGATACGTCAACGTACACGTCGATGTCCGACTTGTGGAACGTCTTGAGCTCACTGCGGCGCAGGGCGACCGTCACGTTGATGTTCTTAAACAGTGGATCTCCCTGCAGCGTCAGTTTCTCAGTGTTAAGTTGGTCGAGCCCCACCACACGGGCCCGAAGGTTGGTGTACTCCGCGTCGCGGGTGGGGTTGACCTCGCCGATCACATAATTCCACAGCAGGACGGCGAAGGCCAGGGAGACGATCTTCCAGCCGAGGTTGCTGCGCAGCGACCGGAGGCCCTTGTGAAAGATGTCACTTGTCCGGTTTTTCATCGTTGCGCTTCCTCCATTGGGACAGGCTCCCAAAGTGCGGGAGCCGTTTCCGGGTCTTTTCTCTTGGACGGTAGATGGTGTCAAGGACGCGGCGCAGCCCCTGGGGGTCGAGGTAGCGGGTCAGCTTCCCACCCTCGGCCAGGGAGATGATGCCCGTCTCCTCCGACACGATGATGACGACAGCGTCGGTGGTTTCGCTCATGCCCAGGGCCGCCCGGTGCCGGGTACCCAGCTCCAGATCCAGTTCGTTGTTAGTGGTGAGAGGCAGGAAACAACCCGCCGCCGCAATGCGGTCGCCGCGCACGATGACCGCGCCGTCGTGCAGCGGGGTGTTGGGGATGAAGATATTCTCCAACAGGGCGGCCGACAGGCGTGAGTCGATGGCCGTGCCGGACTCCATGATGTTGACCAGGGTGTTTCGACGCTGCAGCACAATGAGCGCGCCGGTGCGCTTCTTGGCGAGGTTCTGCACCGCGCGGGTCAGCTCGTCAGCGGTGTGGCGCAGCTGCTCCTCCTCGGCCGCGCCGGTCAGCGTGGGCGTATCCAGTATGGCACCCGAGCCCAGCCGCTCCAGCGCCCGGCGCAGCTCGGGCTGGAAGAGGATGACCATCGCCAGCACCCCGGCATTGACAACCGAGTTGAGCACCCAGGACAGGCCCGAGAGCGAAAGCCAATCGCTGATCTGCGCGGCCACAATGAGCATGGCAAAGCCCTTCAGCAGCTGGAACGCCCTGGTTTCCCGCGTGATTTTAATGAGTTGATACACCACAAAGGTGAGGATCAGGATATCAAGCGCATCCTGCGGCAGCACTTGCAGTTGTGTTACCGCCTGGTGTATCCCTTCCCAAAGTTTTTCGAGCACCCTTACCTCCCGTCCGCGGGAGACTGCAGACGGCTGACCAGCAGAAGTGTCGTGTCGTCCTTGGTCTCATAGTTCTTTTGCTCAGCCCCCACCCGGTGCCAGATGGCTCCCAGCGTGTGGGTGGGCCGGTTGGTGCGCATGAGTTCGGCCAGTGCACGGGGCATGTCCTCGCTCAGGGGCATGTCGTTCCAGCGGGCCTCCAGCCCGTCGGAGAAGAGCAGCAGCGACTCCCCCTCCTCCAGCGTGCAGGTGTCGGTGTGGTAGGCTTGGTCCTCAAACCAACGGCTGATGGGCAGACCCGCCATGGCGAGCTCCCGCGGCTCCCCCCGGGGGCCGACCACCACCGGCGGGCAGATGTGCCCGGCGTTGGACCAGTAAAGCCGGCCGGTTGAAAGCTCCAACTTCACCAAAAACGCCGTGATGTAACATTGTTCCTCCAGGTTCAGCTCCACGAAGCGGCGGTGGATACGGCTGAGCACTTCCCCTGGCATGTCCATGTGGCGCATCTCCAGCCGGATGGCGGTGCTGAAAAACACCGTGAGCATGGCCGCGGTGACGCCATGGCCGGCAACATCAGCCACGTAGAAGGCCACATTGTCCCGTCCAATGCGTACCATGTCGAAGATGTCACCGCTCATTTCCTCACAGGGCTTGTAGAGGCAGTCAAAATAGTAGCCATCCACCTGCAGGAGTTTGCGCGGCAACAGGGAACTCTGCACGCTGCGGGCATGCAGGATGTCCCTGCGCATCTTGCTGTACTGACTGTGGAGCAGACGGGAGGTCTCCTCGCGTCTGGTCACGTCGTGCCACACCGCCAAGCGGGAAAAGCCGTCCTCCAGCGGGTCGGTCTCCAGCTCGTAGAGCCGTCCGCCATGGGCCACCAACGCAGGAACAGCCGGTGCTTGCCGGCGAGCTGTGGGCACCAGGCAACCCTCGCACACGGCATCACCGTCCGGCCGATCACAACGGCCCGACGGACAACCCATGTGCCCACACAACGCACGATTGGCATAGAAAACATGGCCATCCTGGTCCAGCACGGCAACCAGATCGCGTAACCCATCGAGTGTTTCGCGACAAAGGGAATCCGTTTGGATGGGAAGGCGACCAGGCTGTTCCATGCTCTGCGTCCTTATGGTTTACTTTCTCTATTGTATTATAACGCAAGCGAGGGAACGAAGCAAAGCCCAAATGACCGGGCAAGGAGCAAAGCGGACGGCAACATGGAATATGAGACTGTCATCCTTCCATTTCTTCCAACGAGCGTAAAATGCGCCTCTTGCGATACTCCAGCCAGTAGCGCCGGTCAAGGTTATCGTCGGCCACGCGGCTGACCCGCACAATGGGCTCAAGCCGGGCTTCCCGTCCAGCGTCATACCCACGCTGGCTCTGGCGGAACTGATAATACATCCTACCTAAATCTTCACTGAGCAGCTTGTTTTCATGGTTCAAACGATCCAACTGCTCCTCAATGAAAACAAGTTCGGCTCGAAGCTGTCGGGGGCTGCTGGGATACTCCATCAAATCCTGGGTCTCATACATGTCCTTCCCCCCTTTCTCTTCGTTAGAAAAACTACAAGTGGTTATATAAAACTATAAAATCTACCATATGTAGAATAACCCATCCGTTTTTAAGGGTCAATGTCTACTCCTGTCGGATGCTGTTGAAAAGCGGCCCATCCACCGCAAAAACGGACAAATCCAAGAATTGGCTAGACAACTTTTTCC
>JAEYRA010000024.1 GCA_023409755.1 Bacillota bacterium | reverse complement strand
TCAACATGGACGCGGCCCGGCGGTTGCGCGCCTTGGGGGCCGAGGTGGTGACGATGGACCGCTATGACGGGCGTACGCTGCGCCAGGCGGCGGAGGGGCTTGCAAAGCCTCTCTTCTGGCAAATCGGGGCGGAGACGGTGGGATGCGCCGAGCTGCTGGCACGGCAGGCCGATGTGGATGGCGTACTCTTCCTGACGTGCTTTGGCTGCGGTCCCGATTCCTTTGCGGGCAGCATGGCCCAGCGGCGGCTGCGGCGGGCCGGGGTGCCTTTCGCGTTCCTGTCGCTGGATGAGCACACCGCCCCCGCCGGGCTGGACACCCGGCTGGAGGCCTTCCTCGACACCGTGCGCTGGAGGAGGGAAGCATGAAAATCGGTTTCCCCAATATGGGCACGGTGGCGTTGACGGTCAAGGCCTTTCTGGATGATGTGGGAACGGACTATGTGCTGCCACCGCCCACCACCCGCCGCACACTGGAGTTGGGCACCCGCTGGGCGCCGGAGGATGCCTGCCTGCCTCTCAAGCTGACGACGGGCACGCTGCTGGAGTGCCACGAGCGCGGGGCGGATACCCAGCTCATGCTTGGGGCGTGGGGCCCCTGCCGTTTCGGCTACTATTGCCAGATGCAGCGGGAGCTCCTCGAGGACGCGGGCTGCGCCATGGAGCCCCTGCACCTGGAGGTAGCTGCCCAGGGCTTGGGTGAGACGCTGCGTCGGGCCAAACGGCTGGTGGGCAGAACAAGGCCGGCTGCGGTGGCGCGCACGGCCCGCAACACCGGGCGCATTGCCGAGAGGCTGGATGGGCTGGAGCGGCTGACCCGCTGGGTGGTGGCGCGGCAGGCGCGGCCCGGGCAGGCCGAGGGCTTGTGGCAGCAGGGCCTGCGCCAGGGGCGGGAAGTCGTGGGCACACAGGCCATGCTGGCCCACCTGGCGGCGGTGGAGGAGGGCCTGCGGGCCGTGCCCCTGCGGCCCGGTGCGCAACCCCTGCGGGTCGGCGTTGTGGGGGAGATCTACGGCACCATCGACGCCTGGACCAACCTGGGGCTGGAGGGTCGCCTGGGCGCGCTGGGGGTGGAGGTGGAGCGAGCCGTGACCATCAGCGACTGGCTGGACAACTACCTCGTGCGCAAGGCCCTGCACCTGCCGCGAGACTTGCGGTATGCCGAGGCCGCAACACCCTATGTCGGGGCAGACATCGGCGGCCACACGCGGGAGACGGTGGGTCACACCCTGCTGCACGCACGGGCAGGGTTCGACGGCGTCATTCAGATTTACCCGCTGGGCTGCGGGCCGGAGATTGTGGCTCAGACAATCCTGCCCGGCATCGCCCAGGAGACAGGCATGCCGGTGATGACGCTGGTGATGGACGAAACGACAGGGGAGGCGGGGCTGCAAACGCGGCTGGAGGCCTTTGTGGACCTGTTGGAGACCCGCCGCAGCAGACGAGAGGGAGGACTGGCATGAGCGAGTGTTACCTGGGAGTGGACGTAGGTTCCGTCAGCACCAATGTGGTGCTCGTGGACGACGACGGGCAGATCGTCCACCGGCAGTACCTCAAGACCGCCGGGCGGCCGGTGGAGGTGGTGCAGACCGCTCTTACCGCCCTGCAGCCCGAGATGAGCGGCCGTGTGGTGGCCGGGGTGGGCACCACCGGCAGCGGGCGGGCGCTGGCCGCTGCCATGCTGGGAGCCGACGTCGTCAAGAACGAGATCACCGCCCACGCCGTGGCCGCCCAGCGCCACCGCCCCGATGTGCGCACCGTGCTGGAGATTGGCGGGCAGGATTCCAAAATCATCTTCCTGCAGGATGGCGTGGTGACCGACTTCGCCATGAACACCGTCTGCGCCGCCGGCACCGGCTCGTTTCTCGATCGGCAGGCTGAGCGGCTGGGCGTGCCGATTTCCGATTTTGGCCGCCTGGCGCTGCAGAGCGACCACCCTGTGGCCATCGCCGGGCGCTGCGCCGTGTTTGCGGAGAGTGACATGATCCACCAGCAGCAGAATGGCCACGGGCAGCCGGACATCATTGCCGGTCTCTGCCAGGCGCTGGTGCGCAACTACCTCAACAACCTGGCCAAGGGACGGGCCATTGCCGGGCCTGTGGTGTTCCAGGGCGGGGTGGCGGCCAACGCCGGCATGGTGCGGGCCTTTGAGCATGCATTGGGCTGCCCCGTGGAGGTGCCGCCCCATCATGATGTGATGGGAGCCTGGGGCGCGGCGCTGCTGGCCCGGAGGCAGGTGACGCGCCAAGGCGTGCCCACCATCTTTGCGGGCTTTGAAGGGTTGCGGCGGGCGTTCCGCAGCCGTACCCGGCGCTGCGGGGGCTGCGGCAACGACTGTGAGGTCGTGCTCTTTGGCACCGATGAGGGCGTGCTGGCCCGGTGGGGCGGCCGCTGCCCCCGGGCGCAGACGTTGGACTAAAGCAAGGAGCCGCTCCAGCCCGGGGCGGCTCCTTTTGTCTGTCCTTGTCTCAGGGTTGCGGTTATTTGCCCTTCACCGGCATCCAGATTTCCCACTGGTAATCCCATGAGTTCGCGTCGCGAAAGCGGCCTGTGAAAGCCGTCTGCGACGGATGTATTCCGACAGGGAGATCCCCGCCATGAAGGAGAAGATCCGCGAGAACTCATAGACCGAGCAGCCCACAGCCCGCGACAGCGATTCGTAGCGAATGGGCCGGGTTAGACTTTCCTCAATGGTTGCGATGACGTCGTTCATCCCTTTGAGCCAATCCATTCCAACACCTCCTCTCGCCAACAAGTGTAGAGCAGCGTGGCTCCTTGTTTCTTTGCATCTCTTGCGGAATTGGGATCGATTGTAAGCGCTGCTCACACTCTACCATGCCGCAGGGGATGAGGAAAGGCGGACCATTCCGGCGTTGCGGCAGGCGTTCTGCAGCCGTACCCGCCGCTGCGGGGGCTGCGGCAACGACTGCGAGGTCGTGCTCTTCGGCACCGATGAGGGAATTTTAGTCCGATGGGGTGGCCGTTGCCCGCGGGCGCAGACACTGGAGTAAAAGCAAGGAGCCGATACAGCCCGGGGCGGATCCTTTTGAGTCTCTGGGTTGCGGTTATTTGCCCTTCACCGGCATCCAGATTTCCCACTGGTAATCCCATGAGTTCGCGTCGCGAAAGCGGCCTGTGACAGCCGTCTGCGACGGATGTATTCCGACAGGGAGA
>JAEYRA010000204.1 GCA_023409755.1 Bacillota bacterium | reverse complement strand
ACGAGCAGGTCAAACGAGCGCCCCCTGACGCACTGCGTCAGGGGGCGCTATGGCTCTGTTGGGTCTCACAGTCCGGGCTGCCGCCATTCGGCAGCGCAAGCGTCGATCAGAACCCCGCGTCTGCGCTCTTCTTAAAGCCGCCGCGCTTGGAGTAGAACACCGAAGCCGCCACGACGAGCGCACAGACGATG
Source organism: Bacillota bacterium (assembly GCA_023409755.1). Taxonomy (GTDB): domain Bacteria; phylum Bacillota; class Clostridia; order Christensenellales; family UMGS416; genus JAEYRA01. The sequence goes on along the minus strand of JAEYRA010000204.1, from coordinate 9,039 downwards.
CCCGCCAGGATGAGCCCGAGGTTGGTGCCCTTGTACTCAAACTGCACCAGCACCGGGGCCGCCAGCAGCGACACAAGGTTGATGACCTTGATCATGGGGTTGAGGGCCGGGCCGGCGGTGTCCTTGAGCGGGTCGCCGACGGTGTCGCCCACGACGCCGGCCTTGTGGGCCTCGCTGCCCTTGCCGCCGTGCAGGCCGTCCTCAATGGTCTTCTTGGCATTGTCCCAGGCCCCGCCGGCGGTGGACATGAACACCGCCAGCATCTGCCCCGACAGAATGACGCCGGCCAGCGTGCCGCCCAATGCCTCCACCCCCAGGAAGATGCCCACGGCAATGGGGGTGAGCACACAGATGAGCGCCAGGGGGATGAGTTCCTTCTGCGCCGAGGTGGTGCAGATGCCCACGGCCTCCTGGTAGTCGGGCTTCACCTTGCCCTCCATCAGGCCGGGAATGTGGAACTGCTTGCGCACGATCTCCACGATGTTGCCCGCCGCGCGCGCCACGGAGTTGATGATGAGCGAGGAGAACAGCCACGGCACCGCCGCGCCAATGAGGGCCCCGATGAACACTTTCGGGTCGGAAATGCGGATGCCGATGTTCATGAGCGTATCTGCCGCGGCCACACCCAGCTGCTCCTGCACGCGGGTGACGTCAGTGAGGTAGGAACCGAAGAGCGACACCGCCGCGATGACGGCCGAACCGATGGCCACGCCCTTGGTGATGGCCTTGGTGGTGTTGCCCACGGCGTCCAGGTGAGCCATGACCTCGCGGGCCTTTTCATCGAGGCCGGCCATCTCGCCCACGCCGTTGGCGTTGTCGGCGATGGGGCCGAAGGAGTCCATGGCCACGTTGTTGCCAGTGAGCGTCAGCATGCCGATGCCCGTCATGGCCACGCCATAGAGCACGTAGATGGTGGGCTGACCCCAATAGATGAAGACCGAGGACAGGATGGTGGCCGCGATGACCAGCACCTGCCAGACCGACACTTCATAGCCCGTGGCGATGCCGCGCAGAATGAGGGTGGCCGAGCCCGTGCGGGAGGAGTTGGCGATGTCCTTGACCGGCTTGTAGTGGGTATCGGTGAAGTACTTGGTGACCTCATCGAGCACCAGGGCCAGCACGATGCCCACACCAACCGACAGGAAGGCGCGCCACTCGTTCATGTAGAAGTGAGCCAGCAGCGCGAACGCCACCAGGCACATGCCAGCCGACGCGTAGAAGCCCTGGTTGATGCTCTTCATGGCGTCGAAATGCTCGCCCTGCTTCTTGTTGCCGCGCACGAGGTAGGTGCCGATCATGGAGCTCAGCACGCCGATGCCGCGCACGAGGAGGGGGAAGATGATCCACTTGATCTCCCCGGTGATGCCCATGAGCGACAGGCCCAGGATCAACCCGGAGACGATTGTGACTTCATAGCTTTCAAAGATATCCGCCGCCATACCGGCGCAGTCGCCCACGTTGTCACCCACCAGGTCGGCGATGACCGCGGCGTTGCGGGGGTCGTCCTCGGGGATGCCGGCCTCCACCTTGCCCACGAGGTCCGCGCCCACGTCAGCAGCCTTGGTGTAGATGCCGCCGCCCACGCGCATGAAGAGCGCCAGCAGCGTGCCGCCAAAGCCAAAGCCCAGCAGGGCGTCCGGCGCGGCCACGCCGAAGACGATGAAGATGAGCGTGCCGCCCAGCAGGCCCAGGCCATCGGTCAGCATGCCGGTGATGGTGCCCGTGCGGTAGGCGATGCGAAGGGCCTCGCCAAAGCTGCGCAGCGCCGCCGAGGCCACGCGCACGTTGCCCTGCACCGCCATGCGCATGCCGAACTGGCCCACCATGAGCGAGAACGTCGCGCCCATCACGAAGGCAATGGCGCGGCCCACGCCGATGACGACCTTGAGCTGCCCGTCATCCAGCAGGGGGAAGCGCTCCATCGCCTCCGCCGTCGGCGGCACAATGTAGACGGAGAAGAACAGCACCACCGTGAAAACCACGATGAGCGGCACAATGGTCTTGAGCTGGCGGCCCAGGTAGGCGTTCGCCCCGCTGCGAATGGCATTCCAGACCTCCTGCATCCGCTCGGTGCCGCAGTCGGCCCGCATCACCTGCCGCCGGAGAAAGAGCGCATACCCCAACCCCAGGAAAGCGATGAGCAGAACCACCCAGAGCGAGAGGATCTCAAACATCGTTGCATTGTGTAGACTGGCCATTGCCAAAAAACCCCTTTCCTCTGTCCAATATACGGTTATGATGCCTGTGACTGAAACATCATAGAGGACGACCCCATCGTTTGTAAAGGTGGTAATGTTATGAAACATTCTATTTCCATACACTTGCCGCCAAAACCGCTGCTTGTTCAACTCCCACAATTCCACATCGTTAAAATTTGGACAAGTAAACCATGGCGAACGGATATTTAGGGGCATTTTGAGGAAACATTGGATATGCATGGCCAAACCCAAAAAAACAGCAAGGCCAACGCCTTATGCTCATCGTTCACTTAAGCGTTATCCTCGGGCCGTTTCCGGGGGGCCTGCCCGCCCGGAATGTACCACCATATCGTTGAGCCCCGGGCAGCCGAAGGCAGCCCCTGCCCGTTGACCCACCGGAGCGCAAAGCATGGGGAGCGTCCTGTTCTTGCCGCCGGCTGCCTTTCCCGGGCATTGGCCGCCCGCATCGCCGGCGCATAGGATACAACAGGCGATTCACCGGGCTATCCCGCAGGATTGCCAGTGGGCCATCGAGGACGCGGGATTGCCGGGGAGGGAGCGACCAGAACCCCCACCCTGCCGCCGCGGCAACCCCACGCCGCCGAGGCCCGGAAAGGAGCAGCCATGCGCAAACACGCATCCATCAAGGGCGTGCCCGCCAACTTGCTGGGCGGTGCAGGCAACGCCATCTACCCTGAGATATACTTCCGGATGCAGCCGGAGATTGAGGCTGCCTGCGATCGCTGGGCCCAGCAGGGCATCCGCAAACCCACCCAGGCCCAACTGGACACCACCGTGACAGAGGTGCAAAACCGTTGCACCAAGCGCTGGCCCGAACTGGCCCGCGCCGCCCAGGAGTACGAAAAGAGCACTTCCGCCGGCCAAACGCTGACCATGGAAGGCCTGACCATACAGCAGCGAGGCGGTTGGAACGGCCTCATTGCCTTCCTGCTGCTGGCCGAACTGTTTCGCCGCAGGGGGCGCCAATGGTATTGACGCTGCGTTTTCGCGGCTGCCGCCTTTCGGCGACAGCCGCGAGTTAGTGTCGCATTGCGCTGCGCGGCAAATGCTCAGCCGAGAGTGCTCGTCACGAGTGCAGCTTGCCCGCCACCGCGCATGTCGCTGGCCGCTGGCCCACCCCGGGTTGCTTGGGCGGGCAGCAACCGGAGGTTGCGTCCAGTCTGCGGCAGACGATTCGTCAGAATCTTGGGAGCAGGGTGAGCAACCCGGGGAGCAGGATACGTGCGAAGTTCCCGGAAGGCATGTGGCGATGGGATAAATGTCTCTATGGCGTTTTCCTTCGTTCTCTCTCGGGGCGCGTTCGAGTTTCTCCCTGATGACCGGCGGCACTTGGCTTGACTCAGCACTCGGGCCTTGCGCCATCCCGGGTTGCTTGGGCGAGCAGTTCGCGCAGCGAACGAGCAGCCTGGCGCTGGGAGTGGCGGGATGTTTGAGTCTTTCCGTTGCGGAGCATAAGGAAAGGCGAGTTACCGCCCTCTGCCACTCAAGCTCGCGCCGGTCATCAGGTCTAGGAAACTCGTCCGCGCCCGCCGTTCACGCCTTACGCCGCATCCAGCGGCTATGGCGTTGATGCTCAACGCCATCACGGCGTGAGATGGTTGGGCACCCATCCAGGGTGCCCGGTCGCTTTTGGGTACTTTTGGCGCCATCCAAAAGTACCGCCTACGGGCCTTTGCGCCATCCAGGCGCTTGGTCCCAGCGCAGCACGTTTCTAAATCAGTGGCGAGCACACAAAGTGCGTGACCAACCACGGTCGGATGCATGTCCGCTCCTCGCACCCCCTCCTATGCTACCTACCGGCACATATCCCCCACCACAACCGCGACAACCCCCGCGCCATTTGCTATACTGAAAAAAAACGCGGGGTGCACCGCCCCGCACGCATCACAAAGGAGACCCTATGGAAAAGCCACGTTTTATCCTGTTCGACTATGGTCAGACGCTGGTCAACGAATTGGAAGCCAGCCAACGCAAAGGCATGGAAGCCCTGCTGCATCAGGCCGCCGCCAACCCCCACGGGCTCACCGCCGAGGACGCGGTGGCCGAGTATGAGCGCATCATAGACGACATCTCCTACGCCGACCACTGGCTGGACCCCCACATCTACGACGTGTGGAACCACCTTTACGACCGGCATGGCCTGCGCTTTGACCGACCCATGAAGGAGCTGGAGCTCCTCTACATCGACGCCACGCTCAAAACCGCCCCCACCGAGGGCATCGAGAGCCTGCTGCGGGAGCTACGGCGGCAGGGCATCCCATTCGGTGTGGTCAGCAATATCAACTACAGCGCGGCCTGTGTGCGGCACATCATCGGCCGGCACCTGCCGCTGGATTGGTTCCAGTTTGTGCTCACGAGCTCGGAGCAGGTCTTCCGCAAGCCTCACCGGCGCATCTTCGAGGCAGCGCTGGCACGGGCCGGGGTACCTGCATCCGAGGTTCTCTTCTGCGGCGACAACCCGGTGTGCGACTGCGAGGGTTCCCACGGGGTGGGCATGGCGTCGGTGTGGTACACCGGGGCCATCCGCAACCCAGAAACCCCTGCCCCCCGCTGCCCCCACACCATCATAAGCGACTGGCGTGACCTGCCAACCCTGTGGGCCCCCGAACCGGCCGTCAACCCCGTGACATCGCTGGCCTGAACACCGCTTGCCTACATAGTTCTTGCCCCCGGCTCATAGGATGAGAACAGGACAGGAGAGCCGGACGCAACCCCGCAGCCCAGGGTATGGATTGGCACCCAACGGTGCATACTGCACCCATGAGCTGACAGAACAGGAGTAGGGGGCAGCAGTATGCAGGCAAAGACGGTCGGCACCCTTGGAAAAAACGTGTTGACCCGCAGTGGCTGGTCGGAAGCGGAGGAAGAACTGTTGAGAGAAAAGCTGTCGGGGGCGGCCCATGAGGGCACCCCGCTGCGCGAGGTCTTTGACCTGGTGGCGGCGGAGACGGGACGCAAGCCCAACAGCGTACGCAACTACTATTACACGGCGCTGCGCAGCCACATAGCCGGTCGGGAGGAGCCGGCTCTGGTACGGCGGGAACGCAGCGGCTTCACGCCCTTTACGGACGAGGAGATTCGCGCGCTGCTGCGCGACGTGCTGACCCTGCAGGCCCAGGGCCTGTCGGTGCGAGCCTGCGCACTCAAGCTGGGCGAGGGAGACCGCTCCCGCATGCTGCGCTACCAAAACAAATACCGGTCGCTGGTGCGCAACCGCCGGCCCCTGGTGGAAGATGTGATGCACACCCTGGAGCGGGAAGGCGCGGCCTACTGCAACCCGTATGGAGACGAGCCCGAAGACGACGAGGCCACCGACGTGGACGGCGAGTACCGCGATGCACGGGCGGTGGTGAGCCTCATCACACAGGAGACCGGGGTCAACCTCATCGACCTCGTCAACACCCTGAACGCCCTGGCTGCCCGGCTAGGGAATGACGACGCGACGCGGCTGCGCCGCCGGGCTGAGGCCGCCGAGGAACGGGCCGACCGAACCCAAACCCGCCTGCGGGCACTGTGCATCGCCGTGCGGGACTATCTGACCACGCTGGACCCGGCCCGGCTGCCGGCGCTGCGCGCCCTCATTGAGGAAGCGGGAGTCGAACGAATCCACTAACGCGAGTCGCGGCGACCGCTTCGCGATCGCCGCGAGTAGGAGAGCTCGTCAATGCGTTTTGTTTACCCCGCGACGTACACGCCGTCGCGGGGTATTCGTTTGCGTTGGTCGTTCGGGCGTTTGCGAGGGGACGCCGCGTCGGCGGGGTGGGTGAACACCACGGGCAAGTTTTGTGGTGCCGCCGGCGGATGAACCGCCAGGGCGACTACCGGGTCAGCGGCACGCATGGCGTGTGATCAGACGGCAGAGGGGTGGGCATCTGCCACGCTCGGGCTGCTCTGTGCCTTGGGCAAATGTATCGCCCGGCGGCTGCAGGGGGGGCGGTTCACGCTGCGCGAGTCGCGGCGACCGCTTCGCGATCGCCGCGAGCAGGAGAGCTCGATACAAACTGAATTGAGCCCGTCGACGTACACGCCGCCCGTTGGGCCCCACCCTGCGGCAGACGATTCGTCAGAATCGTTGAGAGCAGGGTGGCATTGCGAAGCAATGCGAAGGGCCGACGGGCATTCGTTTGTGTTGGTCGTTCGGGCGTTTACGAGGGAACGCCGCTGAGGCGGGGTGGGTGAACACCACGGGCAAGTTTTGTGGTGCCGCCGGCGGATGAACCGCCAGGGCGGCTGCCGGGTCAGCGGCACGCATGGCGTATGATCAGACGGCAGAGGGGTGGGCATCTGCCACGTTCGGGCTGCACCGTGCCTTGGGCGGATGAATCGCCAGGGCGGCTGCAGGGGGGGCGATTCACGCTGCGCGAGTCGCGGCGACCGCTTCGCGATCGCCGCGAGTGGGAGAGCTCGTCAATGCGTTTTGTTTACCCCGCGGCGTACACGCCGTCGCGGGGTATTCGTTTGTGTTGGTCGTGCGAGCGTTTGCGACGGGACGCCGCTGTGGCGGGGTGGGCTGTGTGCCACGATCGGGCTGCTCTGTGCCTTGGGCGAATGAATCGCCCGGCGGCTGCAGGGGGGGCGATTAACGCTGCGAGTTAAGCGGGACTGGTTCAATCACACATAGAATTACATATCAAATAAAAGCAGTTCTAGCTCTTTGCTAAAGTCACTACACTCACCATGCCCTCTCTCGCCAAACACAAGCTGCCGCGCCTCATCGTTGCCAAGGGCGATGGATTTGAGGAACAGAAGATACCGAATATTCATGTCTTCTGTATAAACGGAATGGTGATACCCATAAAATCCATGGGACTTCAATGCCACGGTGCACGCCTTTGCCACTGCGTAGCAAAAATCCTGATAGCGAACCGTAAATTCGAAGTGTTCCATTTCATCCCGACAAAGATCAATGTGGATGTGCAGAATGAAATCCGTTTCCTCCGTTGGCTCGCGTTCCAACAGCCATATACTCTGGCTGCCTTCCTCATCCCATGTAAAGGTAGCCTTCCACGGAATGTCACGGCTAACAAAAGGCAACTCTCGGCCCTCAACATCATTGATAATCTCCTGGACCTTGTACTCGTCGCCATCCCATTCGCAGATTCCGAATTGATACTCAAGCAAGTCATCGGCATCCTCCGGGTCTCGCTGGTTAGGGTATAAGTGATAAAGAGCACGCAGCAGATCACTGAACCGATGTCCGAGAACGGATGAAATGATAAAATACAGGTGCTTCCCTTCAATATCAAGATGAACGTCGATCCAGCCAGCACCATACGGTACCAGCCTCATTTCTATGCCGCAATCCCGCTTTTTCAGTTCCATGGTCATCACCCCTTCCCATTCTTCACTCCACGCAATAATGCCTTCCCCCTTCCACTATAACAAACGAAAAGCTGCATCGCAATGTCCGGCATAGTTCGAAACGCAACAGCTCACGTGCCCCCAGGTATCCCCTCCCCCTAGGAAAACGGGCGAGGGGGACGGCGATGGAACGGGCAATCCTGTTGGCGCGGTGGGCGGGGATGTCTGAACATGTACGTTGTGCCAGCAATGCACCTGCGAGTTACCCGCCGCTGCATGAACGTTTATACCGGCCATACGGTCTTAGGAAGTTCGCCGCGCCTCCCAGGCGTTTTTGGGCACTTTTGGCGCCCTCCAAAAGTGCCGCCAAGCGGCAACGCCTTCATCGTTGTCTCATAGAAACACCGCTGTTTCAATCCATACCGGGCTGCTCGATCATCGGGCGTACCTATGTCATCAGCCCAATCTTTTATATGGCACCGCTCTGGCAATAGTCCCCCCACAAGATAAAAAGGAGCACACCTGATGGTGTGCCTCTTTAGTCGCTATGGGTTGACCGCTATTTCTTCGGCACGTCGAACGTCTTCACCAATTTGGCGTCGTCGAAACTGAATGCTTCGGCCAATTCAAACTCAACCGGCGAACTCTCGTTATCCAACAGATAGGCCAGCCAAACAGTCTGCGTCTTCCCGGGCTTGATGTCTTTTGTCTGCGCCGCGGTGTCGTGTTTGTCGTCGTCGTCAATGACAATTGCCGTGTCGAGCTCAACACCGTCCTGGAAGGCCGTGCCCATCAAGGCCATCATGGCCGATGTAGCTTCCTCTGCGTTGTTGGTCCACTCCACACCGATGAGGATCACCGGCTTGTCCTCGTAATCCTTGCCGATGGCAGCATCCAGTATCTTGGCATCGACATCGCCAATGGTCCCTGCATCGGCGGCCACAGGTGCTTCACTCGTCGCCTCGGCCGTTTCGGCGGCCGCGTCTTCCGTGGCTGCGGCTGTCTCTTCGGCATTGTCAGCGGACGCCTCAGCCGCAGCGCTCGCGGGCGCTGCGGTCTCGCCGGCAGCACCGCCTGCGGGTGCTGAGCAGCCAGCCATCAAGAACGCTGCAACGGCGGCCAGGGCAATGATTTTTCTCATGGTATGCCTCCATAAACTGATTTTGTCTTATTGTAGCATCTTCTGGAGGATATATGGTGGGGGTATGCATTGCCAAATCTTGTCATGTACCTTTTTTGGTACTCTAAACGGGCATGCCATCCCCGTCATCCCACCCCCACCCCACCCGTATACATAGGAAAACGGACGAGGGGGGCGGCGATGGACCGGGCAATCCTGTTGGCGGCAGTGGGCGGGGTGACGGCGTGGGCGCTGTGGCAGGGGCGGCGGCCGGGGCGGACGCTGACCGACGCGCCGCGGCAAAACGCGCTGCTGCTGTGCCTGGGGCTGGCGGCGTCCTTCCTGGGTGGGGGGTTCTCCTTCGGTCTGGCCGGGCAGGCCCATGGGGAGGGCATAGGG
>JAEYRA010000180.1 GCA_023409755.1 Bacillota bacterium | reverse complement strand
AAAACCTATTATTACCGGGTGTCCGCCGTGGGGAAGGGTGGCGAGGGCGGCCATAGCATGGCCCAGGCGGCGACGCAGGCCGTGTATGCCGCACCGTGCGACATTCAAACGCTGGAGCGGGGCATTGACCGGGTCACGGTGGGTTGGAAGGCGGTGAGTCAGGCGCAGCGCTACCGCGTCTACCGTTTTGTTACCGCTTCGGAGGCCTGGGTACAGGCCGGCGAGACGACGACCACTCAGTTCGCCTGCACGGGTCTGCCTGCTGATGCGGAGATTCGCCTTCGGGTGGCCGCCGTGGGTGCCTATGGGCAGGGCACGCTGAGCGCCATATACACCGCCCGGACCACCGCGCCGCTGGCCGAACCCGCCGGGCTGACGGCCGACGCCAAGGGGAGCCTTCATTCCGTTGCGTTGGCATGGAGCCCGGTGGATGGCGCGGAGGGGTATCATGTGTATCGCCGCACCGGGGAGAGCGGTCGTTTTGCCCTGCTGGGCAGCACCGCCAGCACGACATTCCTCTGCGACGGACTGGAGGCGGCCACCACCTACTATTTCAAGGTTGCCGCCGTGCGTGGCAGCGACGAAGGAACGACCACTGAACCGGTGCCCGTACGTACGGGTACCCCCTTGTCCGCACCAGGCGGCTTCGCCGTGCAGGAGAAGACTTGGTCAACCATCCGCCTGGCGTGGAAGACGGTGCCCAACGCGGAGGAATACGTGGTGGAGGCAGCCCCGGACGCCGCGAGCGCGTTCACCACGTTGCTGGTGACATCATCCTTGGACTGTGCCATTGATGGCTTGGACCCTGGTACGGCGTGCTGTTACCGGGTGTCGGCCCGCAATGCATATGGCACCGGGGCGTCGGCCACGCTGTCGGTCACCACACTTACGGTTGCCGAGGGCAGCCTGTGGCTGCAGGGGCGCATTGCAAACGAGCGTGGAACCATCAGCTCTCGGCAAACAGAAATTTACAATCAGCTTCTGGCGTTGGTGGAAGTCGGCAAGGGCCACGGGTCTGAAGCCGACACGCTGGTGCTGGAGAGGAAGGCAAACGGGGACGCTGACACAGCCCTGGCGGCACTGTTGGGGCCGGCAGACGCCGCGGCGGACGGAGCGGCGCTGGACGCGGTGCTGTCGCAGATGGAGGCCATCGTCAACGCTCTGCGCGCCCAATACCCTCTTGCGTAGGTACTTGATAACCCGGGGTGGGTTTGTTATCTTTTGAAAGCATGGTTGCCATGACCCCGAAGAACGGGGGAGGACAGGAGGATTATGAGGATTCGAATTGAGCCATTCAACCCACAGTGGATACCGAAGGCGGCAGAGCTGGCTGCGCGTACCTGGCAGCGGGAGCGGGAGGCTTTCCCCCTGCTTCCCGGGTTGGAGGACGTCGCCTTTGATCAGGAGATCGCGGGGATTTGTGCCGATGGCATGCCCATGTTCGCCGCATGGCATGGAGACCAACTTGTGGGTTATTTGGGCGGCTGGTCGGTGGACAATTTCTTCAGCACCCACAAGGGGGTGTACATGCCTTCTTGGGCTCACGCGGCGGAAGGCGAGGATCGGGAGGCCATCGTCTTCGCCCTGTATACGGCAGCGGCCGGCGCGTGGGTGGCCCGTGGGCACCTGAGCCACACGGTGACGTTGCTGGCCCACGACGAGGAAGCCCTGCGCTTGTGGGGTTGGTTGGGCTTTGGCCCCCGTTGCGTGGACGCCATGCGCCTGCTGGAGCCACCGGTGGGTCTGTCTTCAACCAATGTGGAGGCACGCCGGGCCACGTCCGACGACATTCCTCTGATCCTGCCGCTGCACCAAGCCCACTGCGGGTACTACGCTAACGCACCGCTCTTCATGCCCAACGTGGAGATGGAGGACGCCGCGGGGCTGGCCAGCTGGATGGAAAAGCCGGGCAACGCCCTGTGGGTGGCGCTGCGGGGCGGCGAGCCACTCTGCTACATGATGACCACCGACCATGGCATGAGTCATGCCGCCGATGACGCGGGTACCGTGAACGTCTGCGGGGCCTTCACCTCGCCGCAGGCACGGGGGGCGGGGGCGGCCACGGCGCTGCTTGCAGCCATCGTCCGCTGGGCGAAGGAGTCGGGCTTTGAGCGCCTGGGTGTGGATTATGAGAGTTTCAACCCCGCTGGCGGCCGGTTCTGGCGGCGACACTTCACCGCCTATACCTCCAGCATGCATCGCATGGTCGACGATCGTATTTTGGATGTGGCAGCTGACGGAAAGTAGGAAGCGCGAAGGGGAGGAAGGATCATGGAGACACGACTTGAATTGGATGCTGAGGCACTGCGCGATGAGATTGCCGCGTTGCTGGCGGGGGAGCGGCACTGCGTGCTGGCCACAGCGGCCGGCGACCGCGTGACCGCCCGGACGATGAGTTATATCGTTGAAGGACTCATTGTGTGGATGCAGACCGACCGGCGGTTCGTGAAGGTGGACCAGTTGGCGGCCAACCCGAAGGCAGCCCTGTGCCTGGGCAACCTGCAAGCCGAGGGCACGATCGCTTTTGCCGGTCACCCGCAGGCGCCGGGCAACGAAGCCTTTGCATCGGCCTATGCCGTGCGGCACCCATCGAGCTGGGCAAGGTATGGTGCGCTGGAAGATGAGGTTGTGCTGCGTTTCGAACCCACTGACTTCACCCTGTGGAAGTACATTGACGGCCAGCCTTGCCGCGATCGTTTGATGGTTGGCGGGCAGGTAACGCGGGAATATTACCGGTAGCGTGCTTTTGCCTTGCAGGAGGAAGAAAGGGATTTGATGCAGACAGCGGTGTTGGGATGCGGGCGCTGGGGCGCCTTTTTGGCTTGGTATGCCGTGCGCAGCGGGCTTGCAACCACACTATGGGGCCGGCCGGGCTCCCGGGCGCTGGCGGGCTTGCGGCAGACGGGCAGCAACGAGTATCTGACCTTGCCGGCGGCGCTGCCGCTGACCGACCGGCTGGAGGATGCACTGGACGGGGCCGACGTTGCCTTTGTGGCCATCGGTGCCCAGGAGCTGCGATGGTTTTTGCGCCAGAACCGAGAAGCCATCCCCCCGACACTGCCGCTGGTGCTGTGCATGAAGGGGCTGGAAGCCGAAACAGGGAAACGACTGACACAAGTCACACAAGAAGAACTGGGAGCGGCCCAGCCGCTCGCGGTGCTGGTGGGCCCCGGCCACGTGCAGCACTTCGTGGGCGGGCAGCCAGGCTGCATGCTGGTGTGCGGCCAGGGGCCGGAGCCAACGGCAACGGTCGTCACGCACCTGTCCGGGCAGCTGTTACGCCTTTACGTGGGCGAGGACCTGCTGGGGGCGGAGGTCGGTGCGGCCGCCAAGAACGTCATCGGCATCGCCGCCGGCATTCTGGACGGCCTGGGGGTGTCAGCCCTGAAGGGGGCGCTCATGACCCGCGGGGCGTATGAGGTGGCGCGGCTGGTGCGTCGCATGGGAGGCCATGAGCAGACGGTCTACGGCCTTTCCCACCTGGGGGATTATGAGGCAACGCTCTTCTCCCCCTACAGCCACAACCGTGCCTGCGGCGAGGCGCTGGCGAAGGAGGAGAGTTACCCCCTGCTGGCAGAGGGGGTGGCCACAGCCGACGCGCTGGCGCTGCTGGCGCAGGAATACAAGGTGGACCTGCCCATCTGCACGGCGGTGCGCTCAGTGCTGCGGGGCGAACGCTCCGCGCGGGAGGGATTGTCGCACCTCTTCGACCGGCCCGGGCGGTACGAGTTCACCTGACGGTCACTCCCAGTCGGGGTCCGCGCCATCGGGCACGGGGGTGAGGCCGGTGGCCCGCGGCCAACGCCCAGTGGCTTCGATGGTGACGGCGTTGATGTTGCCCACGTGGCACATGCAGTGGCGCATCTGCCCCACCATCACCGACAGACGCGGCCGGGGGAAGCCGGGTGGGCACTGGCTCAGGTCAGCATCGTTCAACCCCGCCAGGTACCGACGGATCTTCGCCGCGATGCTCTCATAGTAGGCCGTGAGCTGGGCCATGTCCAATGCGTCGTCGCTCGTTTCATCCAGGGAGTTGAGACCTGGCCGGTGGAAGGACGGCTCATCATACTCCATTGGGTTGATGAACCATTGATCCAGCGAGTGCAGCATGTGGTAAACGTGCTTCCACATGGGCTGGCCGTAAAGCGAGCGGCCCGGCTGGCAGGTGCGCAGGGTGGTGCCCACGTTGCGCAGCAGTACTTCGGTCTGGTCAGCCATTTCCTTCACAAGAACCCGTTCCATCGCCGCCTCCTTGGGGATATAGAAGGAGTATACCACGGGGCGGCCATCGTTTAATAATGTCTTTAGGTTGCCGTCACAATCTGGGCATAAGTGCCCGATACACTGGATGCTGAGCGAAATCTAGAACCGGGGGAGAAACCGTTGAGCGGAACCATACTCATTGTGGATGACGAGGTACAGATTGTGGAGCTCGTGGAGCTCTACCTGGAAAAGGACAACTACCAGGTGTTGAAGGCCTTTGACGGGGTGCAGGCCTGGCAGATGTTGCAGGCCAACAAGGTCGATCTGGCCATCATTGACATTATGATGCCGGGGATGGATGGGTATCAGCTCATCAAGCTCATCCGCGGCAAATATGTCATGCCTGTCATCATGCTCTCAGCCAAGGGGGAGGACAGCGACAAGATACTGGGGCTCGACCTGGGGGCGGACGATTACATCGCCAAGCCCTTCAACCCGCTGGAAGTGGTGGCACGGGTGCAGGCCCAGCTGCGCCGCTTTCACGAGCTCAACCCCCAGGCCAGCGAGCACGATGAGCCGCAGGTCATCACCATTGGCGACTTGACGCTGGACGAACAGGCCTGCCAGCTCACCAAAGGCGGCAAGCCAGTGGCGCTGACCCAGACCGAGTTCCGCATCCTTAGTTACCTCATGAAGAACCCGGACAAGGTGCACACCAAGAAGCAGATCTTTGAAAGTGCCTGGGAGGCGGCCTATTACGCGGACGACGGCACGATTATGGTGCACATCAGCAACCTGCGTGACAAGATTGAGGACGATAGCCGGCAGCCGGTTTATCTCAAAACCATTCGGGGACTGGGGTACAAGTTTGAGAAGCTTCCACATATTGAGGCGTAAGCAGGCGGCGCAGGAGCGTGGCAACACGCCTCTGGTCGCCACGTTGACGCAAAGTTATCTGTTTTTTACATTGATGATCGTGGGGTCGCTGCTGTTTGCGGGGGTCTGCGCCAATCGGCTGCTGAGCTTTGTGAACAACAGGGTGCTCTCATTGCACTACGACGCGTCCGAACTCATCCGACCCGATTACCAGAACATGGACATCCGGGACATCAAGCGCCTGGGCGGCTGGGTGGAGATTTTGAAGGATAACCGGGTGGTGGATGTGCTTGGCACCAAGGGCGATAACAAGGTGGTCTACTCCGACGCCGAGCTCAACCGGGACGACCATTATCGCTTTACTGAGTCTGCATTTATCAATTTCGCCGACGACACCTACTACTATTCGACGGTAAGGTTCATTGCCAGTGACATGAACACCTACCTCTG
>JAEYRA010000159.1 GCA_023409755.1 Bacillota bacterium | reverse complement strand
GCCGTGTGCGAGGCTCATTGGCAGCCCGTCCGAAGCATGGCTTGATAGTGTGCCCAGCGCCGTTGCTGGGGGTTGTACCCGCCGAATGGTCGAACAGAACATGAAATGCAACGGAGTTTACGGAGATGGATAGACAATGCCCCTGTACAACGACGGTGGTTGCCTGTACAATATGTACGTACATTATAACAAAACAGGAGGGGACCAACGATGGGCACCGAACTCATGACGCGCGTGACGAACGCACTGCTGAGCATGCAGCGCCAGTGCTGGGAACAGGGGGTGGCCGGGCAGGCTTTGCTCTATTCCGGGCAGGGGGACTGGGCCACGCTCTTTGCCCACGATTCCGTCGTACGGCAGATTGCCGATGGGCGGCCAGGCATGGTGGAGGCCCAGTTTGCCAGCACCGACCCCGGCTCCCATGCTGAGATTCTGCTGCACGCCGCACGGGTGACCGGTGACGAGAGCTACACACAGGCCGCCACGCGCCTGGCCGAGTGGCTGCTGCACACCGCCCCGCGGGCCAAGGACGGCACCCTTTACCACAACACCGACGCCGGCGAGATGTGGTCGGACAGCCTCTATATGCTGCCGCCGACGCTGGGTGTCTATGGCCGCTTTGACGAAGCCATGCGCCAGATTCACGGGCTGCGGCAGCGCCTCTGGCTGGCAGATCGGAAGATGTATGCCCACATCTGGAGTGAGGATCGGGGCGAGTTCCGGCGGAAGGCCTGCTGGGGCGGCGGCAACGGCTGGGCGGCGGCGGGCTTTGCCCGGCTCATCGGCATGATGCCGGCGGACATGGCTGCCGAGCGGGAGGAATTGATCGGCTACCTCAAGGAGGTGCTGGAAGGCTGCGTTGCCCACCAGCGGCCCGATGGTCTCTTCCACGACGTGGTGGATGACCCGTCGACCTTTGTGGAGACGAACCTGGCGCAGATGCTGGCCTTTGCCATCTACCACAGTGTGGCCGGCGGCTGGCTGGATGAGAGCTGGCTGCCCGCCGCTCATCGCATGCGGGAAGGTGCCCTGGCCAAGGTGGATGCTCTTGGCTTTGTGCAGGGGGCCTGCGGCTCGCCGCACTTTGACCACAGCGGTACCTCCACCGAGGCACAGTCGTTTACACTGATGATGGAGACCGCCGCCGCGCCTTTTGTGGGCTGAGGGAGGAACGGACATGAAGAGCTTTGTGGTGGAAGCGGACGGCAGCCTGCACCTGGCCGAGGTGCCGGTGCCGGCCATCGACGACGACCACGCGCTGGTGCGCATGGAAGCCTGCGGCGTGTGCAATGGCACCGACCTCAAGCTCATCCACCGGCAGTTCAAGGGGTACCATGACTACCCGGCCATCCTCGGGCATGAGGGTGTGGGCCGGGTGGTGGAGGTGGGCCGGAACGTCACGAGCTTCCAGCCCGGTGACCGGGTGCTGCTGCCCTTCCTGGAGGGGATGACCGGCGGCATCCACTCGGCCTGGGGGGCGTACTCCGAGTATGCGGTGGTGGGCGACTGGCGGGCCCAGGCGCTGGCTGGACGAGGCCCCGGCCTGCCGGGGTACAACGAGGGTTACCACGCCCAGCAGATCGTGCCGGAGTCCATCTCATCGGTGAATGCCACGATGATTGTGACCTTCCGTGAGGTGCTGAGCGCCATCCGCCGCTTCGGCATGGAGGCCAACTCCAGCGTCGTCGTCTTCGGTGCGGGGCCGGTGGGCCTGTGCTTCATCCGCTTCTGCAAGCTGCTGGGCTTGGGTCCCATCATCGTCTTCGACCGCAAGGCGGAGAAGCTGGAGGACGCCCGCCGCATGGGGGCCGATGTGGCGCTCGATAGCGGCGCGGTGGACCCGCGGGAGATCGTGCGCGGTCTTTGCCCCGATGGGGTGGACTACGTGGTGGATGCCGCCGGCGTCAACGAGCTTCTGAACCTGGGGCTGGAGCTGGTGCGCTACAACGGTAAGGTCTGCTGCTACGGCATCTCGCCGGATCTCACGACCCAGCTTGACTGGAGCCGTGCGCCATACAACTGGACGCTGCAGTTCGTGCAGTGGCCCTCCAAGTTGGAGGAATCTCAGGCCCATGGGCAGGTGCTCAACTGGATGGAGCTAGGGGTACTGAACCCTGCCGACTTCATCTCCGACGTTGTGCCCTTTGCCAGCATTTTAGATGCCTTCCGCCTTGTGGAGGAACGCCAGGCCAAGAAAAAGATCGTCATCGAGTTTTGAGAGGAGGAACCCCCATGCAGCAATCGAAACTCTTTGCCCTGCTGCCGGATTATGTGAACACCCCCGACGGCATGGCCATAGACCGGGAGGGCAACCTCATCCTGGCTTGCCCCAATTATGCTGACCCGACCTCGCCCGGTTGCATCCTGAAGATCGACCGCCAGCGGAACATCCGCAAGTGGGTCGACGTGCCGCTGCACCCGACAACCGGCCGCGCCCACCCTATGGGCATCGCTTTCGGGCCAGATTGGGACCTCTACGTGGTGGACAACCAAGGCTGGTCCGGCGCAGCCGAGCTACAGTTCCAGGGCCGCATCCTGCGGCTGCACATTGTGGGCGACAAGCTGGTGAAGACAACCGTCGTGGCCCACGGTATGGAGCATCCCAACGGCCTGCGGGTACGCGACGGGTACCTTTACGTGACCCAGAGCAGCTTTGTGCGGGTGCAGCACCCCTCGGGCAAGCTCGTCAGCGGTGTCTACCGCTTCGCGCTGGACGATGAGAACATCGCCGTGGCCAACACGCTGGACGACCCGAACCTGTTGACGACCTTCGTCACCCAGAACCCGGTGTGCCAGTACGGCGCAGACGGCATTGAGTTTGACGAAGCGGGCAATCTCTACGTGGGCAACTTCGGTGACGGCGCGGTGTACCGCATCACCTTCCGGGCCGATGGGTCGGTGAAGGAGAATAAGGTTTGGGCCCAGAACCCTGCCGAACTCAAATCCACCGACGGCATTGTGCGGGACGCACAGGGCAACTTCTACGTGGCGGACTTCTCGGCCAATGCCATCGCCAAGATCACGCCCGACGGCGTGGTCACGCGCATTGCCCAAAGCCCCGACACCGACGGCCTGCACGGCGAGCTTGACCAGCCCGGCGAGCCCTGCGTGTGGGAGGGGAGACTGATTGTCTCCTGCTTTGACCTGGTCACCGACGACGACAAGGTCAACACCGCCCACGAGATGCCCGCCACCCTGGCTGAGTTGGAACTATAACCCGTCGCAACCGGCGAGAGAAAGGGGATTGCCATGAGCACCGTTTTGATCGTCATTGACGTACAGGAGGGTCTGCTGGCAGACCCGAACTATCCCATCTGGCAAGCGGATGAATTGCTTGAAAACGTTGCCGAGCTCATTGACCGGGCACGTCAAGAAGGCGCGCCGGTCGTCTATGTGCAGCACGAGGAGCCGGACGGCCCCTTGTCTGCCGGGGAGCCCGGTTTTGCCATTCACGATGCCGTGTGGCCCCGCGCCGGCGACCCGGTCGTCGTCAAGCGCACACCCAGCGCCTTCCATGGGACCAACCTGGCCGAGGTGCTGGCAGGGCTGGGGGCCAAGCGGCTGATACTCTGCGGCCTGCAGACCGACGTCTGCGTGGACACGACCGCCCGCCACGGCAGCCTGCTGGGGTACGAGATGGTGGTGGCGCAGGGTGCCCACAGCACCTTCGACCTGCCGTTTGTCACCGCCGAGCAGATCATCCGTCACCACGAGATGGTTTGGCGCAACTGGTTTGCCAAAGTGCTGCCGGTCGATCGCGTCAGCTTCCGCTGACGCTGTCGAGCCTGCCGCCATAGGCGACAGGCTCGAGTTTGGAGTACTCGTATCTATGTTTGGTTGAGCCCCTGGCGCACAGGTCGCCAGGGGCTTCTTGATGGCTTTGGTCGTACGGTTTTTTTACTGGGTGACGCCGTGCTCGGGGAGGGGGCTGTACACTCGATGAAGTGCAGAGTGCCACCCGGATGAACCGCTTGGGTGGCTGCATAGTTATCCGCACACACACTGGGAGAGCCATGATAGGGTTCCAAGGAGATTCGTCCCCTTGGGCGTTTTCCGTCGTTTCTTCCATGCCTTCAGCCTTCGGCTTCTGCGGGTTCCTCCCGGGGTGGCAGGGCGTTGCGGAACCAGCGATTGCCCCGCAGCCGAATAGCGTAAAGGATGCCGCGCACTACCCAGTCGATGCACATCGCCAGCCAGATGCCCACGGCACCCATATGGAACACGATGCCCAGCACATAACCAAAGAGCACCCGGAAGAGCCACATGCCAATGATGGTCGTTATCAACGAGTATTTGGTGTCGCCCGCACCCTTGAGCCCCGCTGAGAGCACAAAAGAAAACGACCAGGATGTGGGCATGAAGATGATACACAGGACTAGCATGCGGTACACAATGGCCGCCACTTCGTTGTTGGTGGTGAAGAGCCCGATGAGCGGGTAGGCGAAGACCATCATGGCCACACAGGTGAGGAGTAGCCCCAGGCAGGAGAGGGCGTTGACGTACAGCAGCCGTTCGCGGGCATCGTCGTGCTGGCCGCGTCCGATGCTCTGCCCCACAATGGGCATCGCCGCGATGGAGAAGGCGTTGCCCGGCAGGCAGATGAACACAAAGATGGAATTGGCAATGACCATGGCCGTGGTGTGTTGGGGGCCGCTGGCCACCACGATGACCTGGGTGATGAGCTTGCCCACCTGGAAGAGCACGTTTTCCGCCGTCACCGGCAGGCCGATGGCAAAAAGTTCCCGCTGCATGGGTAGCTGGAAGCGGAACCCCCGCAAGGTCATACGCACGCTGCGCTGGCCCTTCAACAGCACATAAAGCACCAGGACAGCCCCTATGGCGCGGGACACCAGCAGTGCCCACGCCGCCCCGGCGATGCCAAGGCCGGGGATGCGAAGCACACCCAGCTGCAGCCCATAGATGAGCACCCACGCGAGAACGGTGTTGAGCACCCCCATGAAGACCGTGATGACCATGGGCGTGCGCATATCACCCGCGCCGCGAAGCACACCGCAGCCCACCGTCACAATGGCGAGCACAGGGTAGGAAAACAGGCTGGGGTAGAGGTATTGGGAGAGACCCATAGCGATGTCGTCCTGCTGCTGGCCATAGAGCAGGTGCAGCAACGGCATCCCCGTAAAGGAGAGAATGCCGACCAGTACGACCGACACGATGATGGCGGTCACCATGGACTGGCGGGCGGCTTCGTTGGCCACGCGGGTCTCGCCCCGGCCGGTGTGCTGGGCCACCACCACCGTGGCCCCCGCACCCAAGGACGTAAAGAACAACACAAACAGGGTGTGCACGGCGTCCACCATGCCAATGGGGGCCGCCGCGTATTCGCTCAGGCGGCTGGCCAGCATCATGCCCACCAGCCCCATAGAGGAGATCAACGCCTGCTCCACCAGCACCGGCACGGTCATGTGCACCACTTCCGCGCGCACCTCGCGGGGCATGCGCAAGAGGACGGGAACCTTCATGAATACTCCTTTTCAACGAGGAAAGAATGCCGTTATCATAACATATTTGCGCCAGCAATGCCCCCTGCCATTGGAAAATGAGTCTGCAGCAACCGGATGTTACCGCCAGAACGACGTTAGTTGGCGCTTATTCTAGCCAAGGGCAATCCCCACTAAATCAGTTGGAAAACCTCATAAAAACACGGCCCGGAATTTGGATGCATTCAAAGCCGCAGAAATGGAAAAAGCACTTGAAAAGCGCTATAAAATCGGTATAATAGGACTGAAGGTCAAAGAAGGTCAAAGAGGTGTGCCCCATCATGTTGTCTGACAACATCGAATCGTTCATCAAGTCCTTGTTTGAGGACATGCAGCAGATTGAGCTGCGGCGCAACGAGCTGGCGGAGTATTTCCGCTGCGCGCCTTCGCAGATCAACTACGTGCTGGCTACCCGCTTCTCGGTGGATAAAGGCTATGTCATTGAGAGCCGCCGGGGCGGCGGGGGGTTTATCCGTATCGTGCGGCTGGACGGGGACAACGACGATTATCTGCTGCGGCTGACAACCCAAGGCATGGGGGAGGAGGTCACTCAGACTGACGGCCGGCGTATCATAGAATGTCTGAGCGAGAAGGGCGTGTTAAAACCCCGGGAAGCTCTTCTCATGCAGGCGGCCATCGACCCCAAGGCCATCGCCGCGCCGATGGCCATACAGGACAAGCTGCGTGCAAGCATCCTTCGCAGCATGATCTACGCGCTGATGCGCGGGGAGGAGGAACAGCCATGATGTGCGACCACTGTGGCCAACGAGAGGCCACCATCTATCTCACTAAGGTCGTCAACGGCGAGCGCAACGAGTTGCACCTGTGCAAGCAGTGTGCTGAGCACGGGGATTCGGAGTTTTTCAAGGACATGTCACTGGTGAACATACTGGCCAATCTGGCTGGAGGGCACCAGCGCGCTCCTCGGGCCGAGGCCGTTCCGCCCTGCCCCAATTGCGGATTTGACCTGGAGCGCCTGCGGCGGGAAGGCAAAGTTGGCTGTGAGCAGTGTTACAAGCACTTTGCCGCTGAGCTCACCCCAATGCTGCGTAAAATCCATGGCAGCCTGCAGCATACCGGCCGCCGCCCTCCCACGGAGGAGGAACGGCAGACCCCTGCCGCCCAGGCACCCCAAGCCGCCCCGCCCAACCCGCTGGAGGATCTGCGCAGACAGTTGCGGGCCGCCATTCAAGGCGAGGAGTACGAACGGGCCGCGGTGCTGCGCGATGAGATTCGCGCGCTGGAACCCAAGGAAGGGGGCGGCGTGAAATGAGCGTGTGGAACCTGGAAGGCCCGGGCAACGACATCGTCGTGAGCTCGCGGGTGCGGCTGGCGCGCAATGTGGCCGGCATGCCATTCCCCACGGCCATGAGCGACGGGCAAGGCGACGAAATCACCCAGCGGGTGCTGACGGCCATGCGAAAGCGGGAGGACTTCGGCAATTTCCGCTTCCTGCAGCTGCGGCTGCTGGATGAGGTGAGCCGTATTGAACTCGTCGAACGCCATGTGGCCAGCACCGACCTGCTGCGCAAGCCCAATGTGAGCGCCGTGCTGGTGAGCGGGGATGAAACGGTCAGCCTGATGATTAACGAGGAGGATCACCTGCGTATCCAGGGCTTATTGCCTGGCTTGCAGATTGTTGGCGCGGCCGAACGGGCGCTTGCCACCGAGCGGGCTCTCGAAGAGGAGGTCGCCTTTGCCTATGACCGTGCGCTGGGCTACCTCACCAGCTGCCCCACCAACGTGGGCACCGGCATGCGCGCGTCCGTCATGGTGCACCTGCCGGGTCTCAAACTCGTGGGCATGACGAAGGTGCTGATCGATTCGGTCGTGAAGGCGGGCCTTGCGGTGCGCGGCATCTATGGCGAGGGCAGCGAGGCGCTGGGCGATATGTTCCAGGTCTCCAACCAGATTACGCTGGGCGTGACCGAGGAGGACCTGACAGCCACCATCCAAGGGGTGTGCGAGCAGATTATGGAAAAGGAGCGGGCGGCCCGCTCGGTGCTGCTGCGCAACAAGCGCCTTGAAATTGAGGACAAGTTGTACCGCTCCTGGGGTATCCTGAAATACGCGAGGACACTGACGAGCAAGGAGTTCATGGAGCTCCTCTCGGATGTGCGGCTGGCGGTATCCCTGGGGTTCCTGAGCGACATCACCCAGACCGACCTCAACAAGCTCATGCTGGCCGTGCAGCCCGCCGCCTTGCAGAAACACGCCGGGCGAGAGCTCACCATAGAGGAACGGGACATCATCCGCGCGAACTATGTACGTACGGCATTGAACAGAACATAACACAAGAAGATAGAGGAAAAGAGGGATCGGAATGTCATTCCAAGGCAGATTTACCGAAAACGCACGCAGGGCGCTGGGCCTTGCACAGGAGGAAGCCAAGAACCTGGGTCACAACTACGTGGGCACCGAGCACCTGTTGCTGGGCATCATCGCCGTGGAGGACAGTACGGCCTCCGAAGTGCTGCAGGAGGCCGATGTGACGGCCGACAACATCCGCGCCCAGGTGGAGCGGCTGGTGGGCAAGGGCGACTACAACTTCACCGATGCCTTTGGCTACACCCCGCGTACCAAGAACGTCATTGAGTATAGCCTCATGGAGGCCAAGGCCCTGGGCCACAGCTTCGTGGGCACCGAGCACCTGCTGCTTGCGCTCATCCGCGAGCGTGCCAGCGTTGCCGCCCGCATTTTGATCGACATGGGCGTGGACCTCAAAGCCCTGCGGGAGAGCCTGATCGGTGGCATGCGGGAGGAAGGCGGCGTCGCCACCAAGCAGGCCACCGGCGGTAAGACCCCCAAACTCGACAAGTTTGGCCGTGACCTCACTGAGGCCGCCCGCCAGGGCGAGCTCGATCCGGTTATCGGCCGTCAGAAGGAGATTGAGCGGGTTATCCAGATTCTGAGCCGCCGCACCAAGAACAACCCCGTGCTCATCGGTGAGCCGGGCGTGGGTAAAACGGCCATTGCCGAGGGGCTGGCCCAGCGCATCGTGGATGGCAGCATCCCCGAGCTGCTGCGTGACAAGCGCGTGGTGACGCTCGATCTTTCGGGCATGATCGCCGGCACCAAGTACCGTGGCGAGTTTGAGCAGCGCCTGAAGGACGCCATGGAGGAAGTCACCAAGGCCGGCAACGTCATTCTCTTCATCGACGAGCTGCACACCATCATCGGTGCCGGCGCGGCCGAGGGTGCCATTGACGCCGCCAACATCCTGAAGCCCGCACTGGCCCGGGGGGAGATCCAGGCCGTGGGCGCCACCACCATGGATGAGTACCGCAAGCACATTGAGAAGGACACCGCGCTGGAGCGCCGCTTCCAGCCCGTGCAGGTGGGCGAGCCCACCCAGGAGGAGAGCGTTGAAATTCTGAAGGGCCTGCGCGACCGTTATGAGGCCCACCACAAGGTGCGCATCACCGACGAGGCCATCAAGGCCGCCGTCCAGCTCTCCGACCGCTACATCTCTGACCGCTTCCTGCCGGATAAGGCCATCGATCTCATCGACGAGGCCGCGTCCCGTCTGCGCATCATGACCTACACCGCACCGCCGGACATGAAGCAGTTGGAGGAGAAGTTCGAGGAGATCCGCAAGGCCAAGGACGAGGCCGTTACCAACCAGAACTTTGAAAAGGCAGCGGAGCTGCGCGACCGCGAGCGCGAGGCGCAGCTGG
>JAEYRA010000140.1 GCA_023409755.1 Bacillota bacterium | reverse complement strand
CCGTCCGCCACTCAGGTGTATTGCTACACCTTCGTTCGACTTGCATGGGTCAGGCACGCCGCCAGCGTTCGTCCTGAGCCAGGATCAAACTCTCATGTTCAATCTCTGACTAAATCTCCACTCTCTCAAGTGAAGCTTTGCCTTTTCACTCAAATGAATCGCGTTTGTCTTTCTCACTCTTCTTGCTCTATTCGGTTTTCAAGGTGCGCCTTGCTGTCTCTTTCGGCCCTGCCGTCGGCGACAGCTTTGTTAGGATACCAAACCGACGCCACCGTGTCAAGAGGAAATTTTCGAAGGTTCCGGCTCGTCGCTTTCCCCTCTCACCCATGACCACCCATGGTCTGAACCGATCCAGTTGTCGTTTGGTATTGCGTATTATAGCAACCACTGCATGCTAATACAACGTTTATTGTCGCTCAAATTCGAAATAATATTCATGCTTATACGGACATTTCACTTCGGAACGCATAAAATGTAAGGATAACAAAAACCGACGGTTCTTCCGTCGGTTTTTGTCGTTTTCTGTACTGTTCTACTTGGACGCGAAGAACTCGTTCAAGCTCTCGATCAGGGCATCAACGTCAATCCCATGGGTAAAGCTGGCGTCCTCAATGCTTTCCGCAGAAGCCATCGGGCAGCCAATGCAGTGCATGCCATATTCCAAAAAGATCGGCGCGGTCGCCATATCCAATTTCAACACCTCGGAAATTGACATCTCCTTCGTCACAGTTGCCATCGTTCCACCTCCTGTCAATACGAGTAGTTTAGTAGAGTATAACGCGTCCGTTACGGATTGTAAATGGTAACTTCACCAAAGGCACAGCTGATCTCCACATAGACTGCGTCACCCTGCCCAGACGTATACCGCCCGCTGCCGAAGGGATAATTGGAACCATCCGGCATACTGACGTTACCAAAGGCACAGTTGGACGTGACGACAACCGCACCGGCCGGCAACTGTACTTTAGCCGAGCCAAAGGCGCAGTTGATCTTGACGCGGCTGCCAGCTTGTGCCTGCGACAGGTCGTACCGCGTCTCAGCAAAGACCACGGAATAGGTCTCGCCGCTTTGAGCCGCCACCGTCTCGTTATCTGAAAACATCGTCGTGCGGTGGCTGGCATCGCCCTTCCATGCAACACCGGATGTCAACATGGAAATACCAATGAGCAGAACCAGCAGGCCAAAAATCAGTTTTCCGCCAGAAAAGCTCAAATTGAGCGAATACTTCAACAACAGAATGGCACCGGATGCCACCAGAAACACGCCCCAAAACAATCCACTGAACAACCGCATCTTCTCATCCTCCTATTATGATTGCATTGCCATCATAATGGAAAAAGCCGACAGCGTCAACAGCATTGGCCGGCGGTGTACCCGGTGGAAAAAGCGATCTGCAGATTGAAGCCGCCCGTCTGGGCATCCACGTCAAGCACCTCCCCACAGAAGAAGAGCCCCTGCACCAGTTTGGATTGCATGGTCTTGGGGTCAACCTCCGTACAGGCGACACCGCCGCGAGTGACAACCGCCTCGTTCCAGGACCCGAGAGCCGAAGGCGTCAGCACCAGGTTCTTCATCATGGCGGTCAGACGCTCCCGCTGGGGCCGGCTGACCTGATGACAAGACTGATCGGCCGGTATCCCTGCCAGATCCGCCACAATCGGAGCCATGCGTGCCGGCAACAACTCGGGCAACTGGTTTTTGACTGAGCGATTGGGATTGGCCTGGAAGTCGCGTACCAACCGGGCATCCAATTGCTCCGCGTCCAATCCCGGCTTGGCATCCAGCACCAGGCGATCATCTGCCAACCGATCGGCTTCCAAGTAGCTACTGGCTGTCAGCACCAGCGGGCCGCTGACCCCGGTATGGGTGAACAGCATCTCGCCAATTTCGCTCCACACGTTCTTTTTCCCACGTAACACGGTCAAACGCACATTGCGTAGAGACAACCCTGCCAACTCACCCGGCCAAGACTCAGCCGTGGTGACCGACACCAACGTGGGGCTGGTGGGCTGCACGCGATGGCCCAGCGCGGCAGCCAGCCGATACCCATCGCCAGTGGAGCCGGTGGATGGGTAGGACAAGCCGCCGGTTGCCACCACTACCGATCGGCAGTCGATGCGCCGCCCATCGGTCGTCAGTACCGCGCGGGCCACACCTTCTTCGGTCACAATGTCCTTCGCACCGGTGCGCAGCAACACCGTGACACCCAGCCGAGCGAGCTCCCGCTCAAAGGCGCGTGTGACATCGCTGGCTTTATAGGAGGCTGGGAATACGCGCTCGCCCCGCTCCACCACCAAGGGCACACTCAGACGCTCCACATAGTCCATCAAGCCCTGCGCGTCCAGCCGCGTCAGTGCCCCGTAGAGGAACTTTCCATTGCGCCGGGCATGGGCAATGTGCGTCTCCCTCGGCGTGGCGTTGGTCAGGTTGCAACGGCCTTTGCCTGTGATGTACAGCTTCTTTCCCAGCTTCTCATTATGCTCCAGCAGTAGCACACGAAGGCCGCGCCGTGCCGCCTCTACCGCTGCCATCATGCCGGCTGGCCCGCCGCCAATGACGACGACCGGCAATGTTCCGGCGTCAGCGGGCTTTGTCGACATAGACGTTGTACTCATCCCAGATGCGCTCCAGCTCCATGAAGTTCTCACTTGCTTCGTTGCGCTTCCTAAGGCCAATGGAAACGACGAAGGCGTTGACGATGGAGAATGGTGCAACCAGCGAATCCACAAAAGATGCGATGTTGCTGTGGGCCACCAGCACATGATCCGCATACTCGTTGAGTGGCGACGCGCCGGAGTCGGTGATGGCGACGATGCGCGCACCCTTGTCCTTGGCAAAGCGGACGCCTTCGATGGTACGCTTGGAGTAGCGCGGGAAGCTGATGCCAATGAGCACGTCGTTCTCCTCAATGTGCACCAACTGCTCCATGATGTCGTTGATGCCGCTGGTGACAACAACGACGTTGTCCAGCAGAAAGTTGAGGTAATACCCCATGAACTGTGCCAACGGAGCCGAACTACGCGCGCCTAGGATGTAAACGCGGCGGGCGTTGTACACCTCGTCCACGACCTGTTCAAACTCCTCGGCGTTGACGCTGTCTATGGTCTGGCGGAGGTTGCTCATGTCGGCCCGCAGCACCGTGCGCAGCACCATGCTGCGGCTCATGTCGCTGGTCATCTCCATGCGCTGCAGCGTCGTCAGGCGGTTGCGCACCAGGTCCTGCAGCGCCTTTTGCAGCTGCGGGTAGCCAGGGTACCCCAGGTCCATGGCAAAGCGCACCACCGTCGATTCGCTGACCCCCACGCTGTCGCCCAGCCGCAGGGCTGTCATGTAGGCTGCCTTGTCGTAGTTTTTCAGTATGAAATCGGCAATCCGCTTCTGCCCCTTGCTCATGTCACTGTAGCCGTCGTTGATGCGCTGGGACAGGTCTTTGGTATCGAGCACTGCACTCACCTCTCTGCCGTCGGTTTGGTTGTGGGTTCGTGTTCCAACTTCATGGCATCCACGCGCTCCCGCCATTGGGAGAGCGTGTCATAGTCGGTCATGTCAAAGCGAATGGGCGTGACCGTCACATACCCCCGCTCCAGCCAGGCAGCGTCGGATACGTCGCTGTCGCCGGCGGGCTTTCGTGCCCCCCGCAGCCAATAATAGGGACGGTCCCGGGGGTCGGTGCGTTCCTCATAACTCTCACCGTAATCAAGAATCGCCATCGCCGCCAGCTTGATGCCCTTAGGCTTGCCGGCCGGCAGATTGATGTTCATAAGGGTACCAAAGGGGAACCGGCAGCCCTGCGCCATGCGGATGGCCTGCAGGGCGTATGCCGCCGCATGATCCCAATCCCATACGCCGGTACGATCCTCCAGCGACACAGCAACCGAAGGGATACCCTGCAGCGCTGCCTCCATGGCGGCGGAGACGGTGCCCGAGAAGTGGATGTCAGTGCCCAGGTTGCCGCCAGCGTTAATGCCGGAAACGACCAAGTCGGGCTTGCCATCAAAGAGCCGGTAGAGCGCCAGCTTGACCGTGTCGGTCGGCGTACCCTCCACCGCAAATGTTGGCAGGTCCAAACCCGGCAGGGTCACCCTGTCCAGCCGGAGGGGGCGGGACATGGTGATGGCACGGCCTACGGCGCTCTGCTCCACCGCCGGTGCGCAGACGGTGACCTCGCCCAGCGCAGCGAGTGCCCGGGCCAACGCCGCCAGCCCCGGTGCGCGCACCCCGTCGTCGTTGGCAACCAGGATTCGCATGGTTCGCCTCCTTGTTTGAGTTTGACAGGAATGGCTGTCCGACGAAAGCCAGGCGTTCAGCCAGCTCTGCGGGCAGCCATCCCTCCTAAGTTACTGTAATCTCCGGGCAACGCCGGCCCCCTGCCGCGCTGCCCGAACGGCGAAGGACTGCCAGCACCTGGCCGGCAGTCCCCATTGACTGATTCGGTTACACCGGATGGATTCCGTTGGCCACATCCAGCAGCGTGGAGTCCACCTTGTATTTTTGAGCCTGTCGATACTTGAAGAAATCCATCGAAACCTGCGGGAACATGGCGTAGGACAGAATGTCCTCCTCCTGCTCAATCCAGGGCTTGATCTCCTCACGGTAGCGGTCGAGCTCGGGTTTGAGCGCATCCGCCGGGCGGTAGGTGATGCGTTCGTCGTCCCCCAGCGCCTTCTTCACCACGTCGGGGTTGGGCTCGGCCGGCAGACGGCCATACTCACCCTTGAGGACGCCCTTGCTCTCCTTGGTGAAGAGCTTGTAGCGCTCGCCGGAGAGAACGTTGAGTACCGCCTGGGTACCAACGATCTGGCTGGTGGGTGTGACCAGCGGCGGGTAACCGAAGTCTTCACGCACGCGGGGCACTTCCTGCAGCACTTCGATGAGCTTGTTCGAGGCTCCCTGGGCCTTCAGCTGGGAGATGAGGTTGGAAAGCATGCCGCCGGGAACCTGATAGAGCAAGGTATTGGGGTCAACACTCAACACCTGCGGGTCGAGGATGCCTTCCTGCATCATCCGGTTGGCTACGCCGCGGAAGTGCGCGGCGATCTCGCTCAACAGATTGAGGTCGATGCCGGTGTCATACTGGGTACCGGCGAGGGTGGCAACCAACGCTTCGGTCGCCGGCTGGCTGGTGCCGTTGGCCAGCGGGGAAAGGGCGGTGTCCACGATGTCGACCCCGGCTTCAATGGCCTTCAAGTAGGTCATGTCACCGGTGCCGGTGGTGTTGTGGGTGTGCAAGTGGATCGGAATCTTCACCTTCTGCTTCAGGCGGGTCACCAGGTCAAAGGCTGTGTAGGGCAACAGCAGGTTCGCCATATCCTTGATGCAGATGGTGTCGGCCCCGGCCTTCTCCAGCTCCACCGCCAAATTAACGAAATACTCCGTGGTGTGCACGGGGCTGGTGGTGTAAGAGATGGCTGCCTCCACGACGCCGCCATACTTCTTGGTGGCAGCCATGGCGGCCGTCATGTTGCGGGTGTCGTTGAGGGCGTCGAAAATACGGATGACGTTGATACCATTCTCGATGGCCTTCTTCACGAAGAAGTCAACAACGTCATCGGCGTAGTGTTTGTAGCCCAGCAGGTTCTGGCCGCGAAGCAGCATCTGCAGTTGGGTGTTGGGCATGGCGGCACGCAGCTTCCGCAGCCGCTCCCACGGGTCCTCGTGCAGGAAGCGCAGGCAGGCATCGTAAGTCGCGCCGCCCCAGGCTTCCAGCGACCAATAACCGACCGCGTCGAGCTTGGCAGCCATCGGCAGCATGTCACTGGTGGGCATGCGCGTGGCCGCCTGAGACTGATGGGCGTCTCTCAGGATGGTATCGGTGATTCTGACTTTTGCCATTGGGTCCTCCTATTCGATGGAAGCAAGGGCGGTGCCGGCCTGTACGTTGGCTCCCTCGGATACCGCGATGGCCGCGACCTTGCCGTCCACAGGCGATTGAATTTCGTTTTCCATCTTCATGGCTTCCAGGATTAGCAGCACGTCGCCGCGCTTGACAGCCTGGCCGACGCTGACCTTGACGGCCAGAATCTTACCGGGCATGGGGGCGTTTACCTTGGCCCCGGCCACGCCGGAAAGGTCCTTTGCCCCGGCAGAAGCAGCGGGCGCAGCGGGAGCGGACGGAGCAGGGGCAGCTGCCACCGGAGCCGGAGCCGGAGCGGCGGGAGCGGGAACGGCAGCCGGCGCGGCGCCGACGGCGGTCTCCTCTACAAGCACATCATATGCCTGACCGTTGACGGTGATGGTGAATCTACGCATATCAGTTCCTCCCTGTTCTCTCACGTAATCGTTAGCGTCCGGCCCGTGCCCAGGCAGTGGACGAGACATTGGCTGGGCGGAAAGCCTTCAGCACATAGGTGCGGCCTTCCTGCTCGCCCAGCATGGCCACCGCGGCAGCCAGCACGGCAATGAGTTCGTTGTTATCAGGAGCAGCCACCGGCGCGGCAGGCGCTGGTGCAGCCACCGGCTGCGCCACCTTCGCGGCCTGGCGAAGCGGCAGCCCGGCAGCAATGAGCACACCCAGCAGGCTCAGGAAGAACCCGGCGGCAAACCACTTTGGTTCATACCCGCGGCCCTGGGCGATCGACTGGCTCCACAGACCCGTCACAATGCCAGCCAGGATATAGGCCAGCACAATGAGGATCGGGTATTGCATGAACACGTTCATCGGTCCACCTCACTGCCCGTCGTCGCACTTGCCCAAGAGCATCTCCAGAGCGGCGGCGACATAGGTGCGGGTGCGAGCCGGGGCAATCACATCGTCGAGGAGCCCGGCGCGAGCCGCCTCAATGGGGCTGGCGGCGTTGGTCTTGTACTCCTCAATGAGCTCAGCGCGGCGGGCCGTCGGGTCGTCGGCCTTGGCGAGCTCCGCCCGGCCAAGGATCGCAACGGCCGTCTCCGGCGCGACGATCGAGATCTGGGCGTTGTCCCAGGCATAGACGGTATCAATGCCAAGCGCCCGGTTGCCCAGCATGGCAAAGGCGCTGCCCGGCGCACGGCCGGTCACCACCGTGACCTTGGGCGTCGTGGCCTGGGCATAGGCGGCGATGAGGTCACTGCCGGCGGTCACCAGGCCTCCGTTCTCCTCGTCGGCACAAGCCGGCAGGCCCGCGGTGTCCACAAGCGTCAGCACCGGGATGTGGTAGCTGTCGCAGATGTCCACATGCCGGGCGGCCTTGACGCAGGCGGCAACGTCCAGCGCGCCATCCGCAACGCTGGGTTGGTTGGCCACCACGCCAACGGTACGCCCGCCCACCCGCACAAATCCGGTGAGCATCGAAGGCGCAAACGCACCCGAAGTGGCCAGGAAAGCGCCGTCGTCGGCAATCGCGCCGATGACCGCGGTCATGTCATATCCACCGGGCTGGAGGCCTTCCAGTGCTGCCGCTTCCCGGTTAAGGTCGGCTCCAATGGAACCGATCGGGGCATCCTCGGCGCTGTTGGCCGGCAGCATGGCAAGCAGGGCCTTCACCTGGGCGAAGGCATCTTCCTCCGTGCTGCAGGTAAACTGGGCGCTTCCGTTGGCTACGGCGGGAGCAACCTTGCCAGGCGCTGCGTCCGTCACCTGGGGGCCCCAGGTCTGCATCTTGGCCTCTCCTCCGGCCAGGAACACGAAATCCATGAGCGCCGCGCCGTAGGCCGCAGCACCGATGCAAGGGCCGCAAACCACGCCGACCTGAGGCACCGCGCCGCGCAGACGAGCCGCACGACGGTAGATTTCACCATATCCTGCCAAGGCGTGGAACCCTTCCTGCAGGCGGGCGCCGGCAGAATCAAGCAGGGCCACAACCGGCACACCAACCTTGGCAGCCTGGTCCATCACCCGGCAAATCTTTGCCGCATGGGCCGCGCCCACCGACCCGCCCAACACCGTAAAGTCCTGGGCATACACATAGACCGGTCGGCCGTTCACTGTGCCAAAGCCGGTCACCACACCCTCACCGGGCGCGTTCACGCCGGTTTGACCAGCGGCAAACACATCGGTTTCTAGGAAGCTCTGTGCATCCAGAAGCATATGGATGCGTTCCCGGGCAGTCCCTTTGTGCTTCTTGTGCTGTTCGTCGACCTTCTGTGCTCCGCCACCTTCTTGTACCGTGCGGCGGAGTTGTTCCAACTGATCGTTCGCCATTTTTCCAACTCCTTTGAGCCGATGGGACAATTATACCATAAACGCCCATCTTTGCCTATGCGCATTGCACCGGCCCATCGTATATACAACTATTGTCAAACGTCAGGGTGTCGCATGCTGTCGATTTCTTCCTGTGTCAGGGGGCGGTACTGGCCCTCAGCCAAGTCGCCCAGGGCAATGGCTCCGACACGCACGCGCTTCAGGAACACGACCTCGCCGCCCACGGCTTCCACCATACGGCGGATCTGCCGGTTGCGCCCCTCATGGATGGCCATGGAGAACTGGGTGATGGTGGCACCACGGCGCACATCCTCCACCCGAGCAGGCCAGGTACGGCGGCCCTCCAGCATGATGCCAGCGGCCATCGCGCGCAGTGCGCCGTCGGGCAGGTTACCCTTGACCTTCACGAGGTATTCCTTCTCCAGGTTGAAGCTGGGATGTGTCACGCGGTTGGCCCAATCCCCATCACTCGTCAGGAGCAACAGACCCTCGGACTCAAAATCGAGCCGGCCCACAGGAAAGACCCGTACACCCACATCCTTGCAATACTCCGCCACCGTGGGGCGGCCCTGGGGGTCACTCATCGTGGTCACAACAAAAGGAGGCTTGTAGAACGCGAGATACGCGTTCCCCTCCCCCTTCTCGATGTCCTTGCCGTCGACCTGCACCCGGTCGCCGGGCTGGACTTTGACACCCATTTGGGTCACAATTTCGCCGTTGACGGCCACCCTGCCCTCAGCGATGATCTCCTCGCACTTTCGCCGGGATGCTACCCCGTGAGCGGCCAGATACTTCTGGAGCCGGATTCCTCCCCGTTCGTCTTCCATCTCATCCCCTCAATCACCCTCTGGATGTACCAGAAGTAGTTTCGTCTTTCCACATCGCCCAGCGCCACCAGCGGGAACTGGGACAGAGTCTTGCCATCAAGCAGCGCACGGGCTTCCCCCACGGCCTGCCCGGCCGTGATGGGCGTGGCAGCAGGCTCCCACAGGGCAAGCTGCAGTACAATGCGCTCCTGCTCTTCCTTGGTCAGCGGCAGCAGCACTTCGCGGGCTGCGCCGTAGTCCACCGTACTCTCCACACCTTCGTCAGTCGCCACGCGGCCAAAGGCCTGGTCTGCCACCGTCACCGGCAGCATGTCATATTCGGCAAAGGCATTGTCCAGCAGGGCGGCGGTTTCCTCAAACATCGGGCCGCAACGGAGCACCACACCGATGAGCTGCATGCCTTCTCGCCGGGCCGCCCCCACAAAGCACCGCCCGGCATCGCCGGTGTACCCTGTCTTGACACCGTTGGCCCCCTCGTAGGTGCGCAGCAGTTTATTCTTATTACGCACCACCCGGCCGTTGGCCACCCCGTCGTATGGCATGGAGCGGTTTTGGGTGCCGACGATGCGGCAGAAATCGGAATTGTCCATGGCGCAGGCCGCGATGAGCGCCAAGTCATACGCCGTGGTGTAGTGCCCTTCGGTGTCCAGGCCATTGGGCGTGGCGAAGTGGGTATCCAATGCGCCGATCTCCCGTGCCCGTTCGTTCATCATCGCCAAAAAGCCATCGACTGAGCCGCCGATGTGCTCGGCAATGGCGATGGAGGCATCGTTGCCGGAAGCCAGCATGAGCCCATAGAGCAGATCCTCCAGCGTCAGCTCCTCACCCTGCTTGAGGTAGATGGAGGAGCCCTCCACCCCGGCGGCCCGAGCGCTCACCTTCACCATGTCGGTGAGTTTGCCATGCTCCAGTGCCACCAGCGCCGTCATGATCTTGGTGCAGCTTGCCATTGGCAGGCGCTCATGGGCGTTCTGCTCAAAGAGCACGCGCCGGCTGGTCTGTTCCAGCACACAGGCGGCCCTGGCGGTCACCTTCCGCACCGAGGCCGCCTGGGCAACACCATTATAC
>JAEYRA010000134.1 GCA_023409755.1 Bacillota bacterium | reverse complement strand
AACGAACTGCAGCTCTTCCAATTCATCCCGCTGGTCATCGTGCCGCAGATTCTTTTCTGCGGGCTCTTCCATCTACGCGGGGCCCCGGGGTGGATCGTTGTTCTCTCCAAGGTCTTTCCGCTCACCTATGCCACCGATGCTCTGACGAACGTCGCATTCCGGGGTTTTGGTTTCAGCGTCATCTTGCCGGATTTGCTCATTCTGCTGGGATATATGGTGCTGTTCCTGGTGCTCAATACCGTTGCCCTCAAGCGATACCGAAGGATTTGAGAAGGAGTTGTCATGGACCAAAGAGCAAGGATATTGGAAACGGCATTCCAGATGTTTTCGGGGATTGGCTATACCAGCGTGACGATGGAACAGATTGCCCGCCGCTGTGGCATTGGCAAGGCAACGCTCTACAAGCACTTTGCCTCCAAAGAGGAGTTACTATTGGGGTGTGTGGATTACTACACAGACAGGGTGCGCGCTGAAATGGAATGGGTGATTGCCGACGAGACAAAATCCCCACAGCAGAAGGTGGTTGACTTCATCGTGCCGGTGGTGCGGTTCGTTTCCCATGTCAACAGCAGCGTGCTTGACGACATACAGCGTTTGGTGCCGGAGGCCTATGAAAGAATTGACACCAACCGCAGGAGCATCATCCTCAGTAACATTGGGCGTATCATGCGGGAGGGGAAGGAAAGTGGCATCTTCCGGGAGGATGTCAACGAGGTGCTGGTGGCCCATGTGCTCATCGGAACCGTCTCGCACCTCAGCAATCCCCAGTTGATGGAGGAAATCGGTCTTCCGCCCGGTCAACTCATTCAAATGGTATTTTCCATCGTCTGGAACGGGTGTTTGAGCGAGAAGGGCCGCCGTATGCCGTGAGGAAACAGTGTCCGACGGCTGGCTCTTCTGTCAATCCACAGCTTTGCGTATGAATTGGTGCGGTGGGTTCACACTAGCAAAAAGGAGGAATGACCATGCCTACCGCCACATCCATTACCCTGCAGGAAGCTTTTTTGCTGCAGGGCTTGCTGCAACGGCGCACCACCAACGCCACCAAGGAGGCTGCCTTGGTAAGCCTGGTGCAGGACGCTGAACTCAAGACCATTCTGCAGCAGGAGTTCGCTCGTGCCCAGCAGGAGATTCGAGAGATGCAGAGCCTGTTACAGGCGTCGCAGCTCTCCAACTGAGGAGGGAATGCCATGAATCTCATTCAAAGCCTGACGGGCCTTGGAACGCTGACCGAGCAGGTGATTGCAGCCGACTGCCTGCAGGATACCGGGGACTCCGTCGCTTGCTGGGCACGGGCATTGACCGAGGCCACCACGCCGTCGGTGCGCCTGTTGCTGCGCCAGCAGCTGGATGCCACACTGGCCGCCCAAGAGCGTTTGCTCAACTACACGCTGGGCAAAGGGTACAGCAACCCTGTGAACCCCCAGGAACAGTTGCGCATGGATATGCAGGCCGCTGACCGCATGATGAGCACCCAGCCCGGCAGTTGAGAGCGCATATTCGCCCCTATGCAACCATAGGTATGGAGTAAGCACGATGCAAAGGGGCGGATTCCATGAACCAGAAGAACGGAACGAAAAAGCCGGCCGACCACCTGCCAATGAAGAATGCCATGTGGTGGGACGTGCTGAAGGGCGTGGGCGTGGCACTGCTGGCAGCGGCACTCTATGTGCTGGTGTTTGCATTAGCGGTTCGCTTGTTCCACGTCCGTGAGAACGCGCTGCCTGTCGTCAACCAGGGTGCAAAGGTTGTCTTCCTGCTGCTGGGCGCGTGGATGGCCGTGCGCCGGCACCCCGAGCGCGGGTGGCTGCGCGGCGGGTTGACCGGCGTACTCTATGTGTTGCTGTCGTTTGTGCTCTTTTCGGCCATCGACGGCGACTGGTCCATCGGCTGGTCGTTCCTCTCCGACCTCGTGATGGGCGCGGCTGTGGGTGCCATTGGCGGCATCCTCATCGTCAACCTGACGAAGCGGAAGAAATGATCACCACACCTGGGCGATGACGCACTTGAGGTAGTTGGTCTCCGGCGCGGCAAGCAGGCTGGGGTGGTCCTTGGCCTGCCCGCGTACCTCCACCACCTTGAGTTGCCGGCCGGCATCGCGGGCGGCGTCCTGCAGCATGGCAAGGAACAGCGGCAGCGTCATGTGGTACGAGCAGGAGCAGGTGACGAGGGTGCCGCCGGGGGGCAGCAGCTTCATGGCCCGGAGGTTAATGTCCTTGTAGCCTCGTGTGGCGTTCTTCAGCGCATCCTTATTCTTGGCAAAGGCCGGGGGATCGAGGATGATGACGTCGAACCCCTCGTGGGCGGCCTGACGATCTCGCAGGTAATCAAAGGCATTGGCGGTGACAAACCGGCAGCGGTCCTGCCAGCCATTGAGGGTGGCCAGGATGGCGGCACGCCCGGTGGCCTCCTCCGATACGTCCACGCCCACGGCCTCGGCCGCGCCGTACTTGGCCGCGTGCAGGGCGAAGGAACCGATGTGGCAGAAGCAATCGAGTACCCGCTTGCCGCGCACGAAGGGGGCAATGGCCGCCCGATTCTCGCGCTGATCCAGAAAGTACCCGGTCTTCTGGCCGTTGACGACGTCAATGGCCAGTTTCACGCCGTTCTCCTCAATGGCGGCGGAGGGATCGACGGTGCCGCAGAGTACACCTTTGGTTTGTTCCAGTCCTTCCAGCGAGCGCACCGGCACGTCGTTGCGCTCATAGATGCCGCGCACGCCAGGGATCGCCATCAGCGGGTCAATGGCAAAGGATTTGAGCTTCTCCATCCCCAGCGACAGTGACTGCATCACCAGTGTGGGGCCGAAGCGATCTACGATGAGCGCGGGAAGAAAGTCGCTCTCCGCATGGATCAAGCGGCAGGCGGGCAGCACGCCCAGCCCCTTGCGATAAGCGATGGCATCGTTGACCCGCCGCTCGATGAAGGCGCGATCGATCGGCTCATCGTGTCGGGTCAGCATCCGCAGGGAGATTTGGGATTTCGGGTTGTAGTACCCACGGCCCAGAAAGCGCCCGTCCGGAGCCAGTACGTCGGCCACGTCGCCGGGGGCAACCTCTGCCGGTGCGTTCTGTATGTCAGAGGCAAACACCCAAGGGTGTCCCGCTTCCACGCGGTTCTTGCCCCGGGCGGTGATCGTCAGCTTTGCCATGAAATCCTCCAGCTTTGTTCTGTCCTCTATTATACCAGACGGCACAACGGTTCACGAGGAAAGCTTTTGCACAACCTCTCTGTTTCGTCCCACGAAACATAGGTGTTGGTGGGTTGAGAAGCTGCCGATACGGCTTTCGGATTGTCATAAAGTCGATCCAGGAAGAAAGAGAGCCGAGCGCCGGTTCATCCGGCGGGAGGGAATCATTGTAGGCGTGAACACCAACAGATACATCCCGCCCGTAGGCGAAACGACTTTCCCCAAGACCGGCTTGAGTGCCATCATTTGATATCGTTCGGCGACATGTGCGGCGAACGATACGACGAAATAGGAACAAGCACAATGAATCGCGGCTGGCGCAACAGCGGCAGACGCGACAGGCTGTCGACTGTGTCGACAGCCTGAAACCTGCCTATACAGCTTTAGGTTTTCCTGTCGATTTCATTGAATCCCCCGGCCCCAGCGTGTACAATACCCATGGAAAGTCTCGGATTCTAACAAAAGGAGTGTGTGACATGGACAAGGAAACCGTATTAGGGAAGATTCAACAGGCTGGTCTGGTGGCGGTCGTGCGTGCTGATGGTCCCGATCAGGCGAAACGCATTGCCGAAGCTTGCATGAAGGGCGGCGTCGCCGCGTTGGAGATCACCTTCACCGTGAAGGGCGCTGACAAGGTCATCGAGGACCTGGCGAAGGAGTACACCAAGGGCGAGCTCATTCTGGGCGCCGGCACCGTGCTGGACCCTGAGACGGCCCGCATCGCCATCCTGTCCGGCGCGCAGTACATCATCAGCCCCTCGTTCAACCCGGACTCCGCCCGCCTGTGCAACCGCTATCGGGTGGCTTACATGCCCGGTGTTATGACCCCCCGGGAGGCCATTGAGGCCATGGAAGCCGGCGCTGACATCCTGAAGGTGTTCCCGGCCAACCTGTTTGGGCCCAACATCATCAAGTCCTTCCTGGGGCCGCTGCCGCAGGCTAAGCTCATGCCCACCGGCGGTGTGTCGGCAGACAACGCGGCGGAGTGGATCAAGGCCGGCGCGGTGGCGCTGGGTGCGGGCAGCGAGCTCATCAAGGGCGCGAAAACTGGCGACTACGATGCCATTGTGAAGGAAGCCCAGCGTTATGTGGCGGCCATTCAGGCGGCCCGCGCGAAGTAAAAAACGACAGTAAAACGAAGAAAAACCGCTCTGGTTTGCATTGACGCTTGTTTTGTCATTCTTCCAAACCCGCGGCGGACAGGAGTATTCCTGCCCGCCGCGGGGGAAGCCGCAAGGGTTGTCGTCCGAACCATGGCGGTTCTTTCTGTTTAGGAGGTTCCTGTATGCCAAAGGTTGTCTGTTTTGGTGAGGTTATGCTGCGCCTGTCACCTCCAGGCTACGAGCGCATTGTGCAAGCCAACAGTTTTGACATCATCTTCGGCGGGGCGGAGGCCAATGTGGCCGTGTCACTTGCCAACTACGGCATGGATGTGGCGTTTGTCACCCGGCTGCCCCACAACCCCATCGGTGATGCCTGCCGAAACGAGCTGCGCAAGTACGGGGTGGATGTGTCGAACATCGTACGCGGTGGGGATCGCATGGGCGTCTTCTACTGTGAAAAGGGTGCGGCCTTGCGTCCCTCCAACGTCATCTATGACCGCGCCGGCTCAGCCATCGCCACTGCCACGGTGGAGGACTTCGATTGGGAGCGTATTCTTGATGGGGCGGACTGGTTCCACTTCACCGGCATTACGCCGGCGCTGAGTGACAGCGTCGCAGCCATTACCGAGCGAGCCTGCAAGGTCGCCGCGGCCCGGGGCGTCAAGGTCAGCTGCGACCTCAACTACCGCAAGAAGCTCTGGAGCCGGGAGAAGGCCGGTCAGGTCATGGGCCGCCTCATGCAATATGTGGATGTGCTCATCGCCAATGAGGAGGATGCCGCCGACGTCTTTGGCATCCACGCCGAGGGGTCGGACATCCATGCTGGGCGGCTGACCGAAACCGGGTACCGGCAGGTTGCCCGCCAGTTGGTCGATCGCTTCGCCCTGCGCCAGGCCGCCATCACCCTGAGGGAGAGCCGCTCGGCCTCCGACAATGGCTGGTCGGGTTTGCTCTATGAGGACGGCGGTGACTGTTATCACTCGCGCCATTACGACATCCACATCGTTGACCGCGTGGGTGGCGGAGACTCCTTCGGGGCGGGGCTCATCTATGGCCAACTCGCCGGCATGGGCCTGCAGGACGCGCTGGAGTTTGCCGTCGCGGCCTCGGCGCTCAAGCAGACCATCGAGGGCGACTTCAACATGGTCAGCGTACGGGAGGTGCAGTCCATCCTGGGCGGCAACGCTTCCGGCCGTGTGCAGCGCTAAGGATCGCACTGTTGAACCCACCGGAACCATCCGGTGGGTTCTTTTTATGGAACTGGCAGGCATACCCAAAAAGAGTGCAAAAGGGGGCTTGAAAAATGAGGAGCAATCGGTTAGAATAATCCCTGCCGAAGGGCGTGGGATTTTAGCTCAGCTGGTAGAGCACTGTGTTCACATCGCAGGGGTCGTCGGTTCGAGCCCGGCAAATCCCACCAAGAAGACATACCTTCCTGTTTACGGAAGGTATGTCTTTTTCTTTTCGTTGAGCACTGCAAAGACTGCACAGCAGGTGAGCAATGGAAAACGGAAAGCAGCAATTGCAGTTTTGTTGACACAATGCAGCTCAACTGAGTGTAAGCAGTCAATTAATACCTGGTTCTGTTAAATTTCATGTTTTACATTGCATCCAATGGGTACTATAATAGTACAAAGGAGGTGCCGAT
This sequence comes from Bacillota bacterium, assembly GCA_023409755.1. GTDB lineage: Bacteria > Bacillota > Clostridia > Christensenellales > UMGS416 > JAEYRA01. The sequence continues at coordinate 4,093 of JAEYRA010000134.1, read as the reverse complement.
CGAAGCAGTAAGCAACGATAGCGCCTCTTTGATTATAAAGCGGGAGGTTCGCATATGAAAATCCAGATCACCGGTAAGAACCTGAATGTGACCGATTCCCTCAAAGAGATTGTTCACAAGAAGCTCGGCAAGCTGGAGAGATACTTTGAACCGGAGACCGAAGTCAATGTGGTCCTATCCGTGGAGAAGCTCAACCATATCATCGAAGTGACCATCCCCTTCAATGGCATCATCCTCCGTGGGGAGGAAGCCACTGACGACATGTACACCTCCATTGAGCATGTGGAGCGCAAGCTGGAGAAGCAGATCATCCGTTACCGCACCAAGCTGGAAAAGCGGTTGAGGAGCGGAGCGTTCGTTGCTGACACTGGCGATGGGTTGGAAGAAGAGGCGTCCATCTCGGTCGTTCGCACCAAGCGCTTTCCTGTCAAACCCCTTGACTTGGACGAGGCGGCTCTGCAGATGCAGCTGCTGGGGCACGACTTCTTCGTGTTCATGAACGCTGATTCTGGCGAGGTCAACGTGCTCTACCGCCGCAAGGATGGCCAGTTGGGGCTCATTGAGCCGACCTACGAGGAATAATCGAAGTAGCATAAGAGATCTGGGGGACCGGCGAAAGCCGGTCCCTTTTCTTTGCCCGCATAAAATACTCTCATTTCGGACAAAGTCTATCTGCCGCCCTTTTCCTACGCTGTTATAACAATCCGCATATGGTCAATACTGTACATGAATCCTAATGCGGAGGTGTCAAGTTGAGAAAAGCGGTTGCAATGATCCTTGTGCTGCTGGCCGTGGTTGGCTTGCTGTCTGCTTGCGGCTCGGTAACAACGAGCCATGACGACGTCATTCGGCTGCACATCCTGGCAAACAGCGACAGCGACGACGACCAGAGCATGAAGCTCTGGATTCGTGATTATGTGTTGGCACAATGGGGCAGTCAGTTGTCACAGGAGACGGCGGCGGACACCGCCTGGAAGGATCTGAAAGCCCTGACGCCGGACATCGAGAAGGAACTGACCAAGCAATTGGAGGAGCAAGGCGCAGACTACGGTGCAACCGCCGACATTGGCATCGTTGATTTCCCCGATCGGGATTACGATGGTGTGGTGTTCCCGGCAGGCAAGTACCGGGCGTTGGAGATTAAACTGGGGAAGGGGAAGGGACACAACTGGTGGTGCGTGTTGTTCCCACCTCTTTGCCTGACGAGTGAGACGGGCGAGATGGACCTGCAGGAGTATAAGGAACTGGTGAAGCAGCTGGATGAAGCGGGTGTCCTGGACAGCGAGGACGCGCCGGAAGCACCCGTTCGATCTTGGCTCTATGACAAGCTCAAAGGCGAAACGGACTGGAACGTGCGCTTTGCCCATTGGACAAAGCAATACTGGCTATCAGGTGAAGGATCATGAAACGAGCGATCAGTTTATGCATGACGGTGGTGTTCCTGGTGACCATATGCCTTTCGATGGGCATGTCGTCACCGCTGGCGGTATCGCTCAAAAAGGGTGATACCGGGTCAGACGTGGAGAAGGTGCAGAGCCGCCTGCGGCAATGGGGCTACTACCAGGGCGCGGTGGATGGCATTTTCGGCCAGGACACCAAGGATGCCGTCATCCTTTTCCAAAAGCGAAACGGCATCACAGCAGACGGTATTGTGGGGCCAGCCACCGCCAAAGCCATCGGCATCACCATTGGCGGCAGCAAGGGCGGGTCCTCTGCCTCCCGCGGGAACAGCGGCGACCTGTATCTGCTTGCAAAGGTCGTCTACGGGGAGGCGCGTGGAGAGCCCTATACAGGCAAAGTGGCGGTGGCGGCGGTAGTGCTGAACCGTGTGGACAGCTCTAAATTCCCGAACACCATTGCCGGCGTCGTCTACCAGCCCTACGCATTCACCGCTGTGGCCGACGGCCAAATCAACCTGACGCCCGATGACGAGGCCATCCGAGCCGCGCGTGACGCCATGAACGGTTGGGACCCCAGCGGTGGCGCGCTCTACTACTACAATCCCAGCACTGCCCAGAGCAGCTGGATTTGGTCACGCACCGTCATTGCTGTGATAGGGAGGCATCGCTTTGCAATTTAAGTGGAATCGAATGAAGTCAATGGTGCTGCCTGTGGCGCTGACGTTACTGCTGGCTGGTTCCCTTACGTGGGGCATCCACGAAAACCGTCAGCGTGCCGCCTACGTCGCTCAGTTGCAGAACATGTACACCCGGTCGTTCTATGAGCTTGTCAACAACGTGAACAGCATGGAAGTAAAACTATCCAAGCTGATGGTCTCCAACTCCAACGGGGGAAACGGCGAGCTGCTGGCAGCCATCTCGCTTCAGGCAGACAATGCCGCGCAGATGCTGGGACAGCTTCCCACCAACCATCCGGCGTTGGCCAACACCATGGGGCTTATCGAACTCACCGGAGATTATTGCCGCAGTCTCAACGAGAAGGCAGCGGCAGGCCATCCGCTGACCGAGGACGACTATGCCAACCTGCAAAAGCTCTATGACAGCTGCGTGGGTGTCATGAACGAGCTGCAGCAGATGGAAAGCGACGGTAAGGTGGAGTTCAATACCGACTTAGCCGCCCAGAGCTACTACAACTCCGGGCAAGACGGCATGTCGGTTCGCTTCTCGGAGAGGGAAAAGCAAGGGGTGGAGTATCCCACACTCATTTACGATGGCCCGTTCTCTGAGACGGTGAGCGGCAGTATGCCCAAGGGTCTGCCGGCTGGACTCATTGACGAGGCCACGGCCAAGGACACCGCGGCAGCCATCCTGGGGTTGCCTGACGCTTCTGGGGTCAGCACATTGGGTGTCGGTAGCGGCAAGATCGAGACCTTCCTGCTGGATGCGACCGATGCCAGCGGGAAAGAAATCACAATGCAAATCACCCGTGAGGGCGGCAAACTACTGCAGTTGATTCAACAAACCGATAAAATTGAGCCGGTGCTGTCACCGGACGAATGCATCCAGAAAGCCAAGGATTGGTTGGAAGCCAATGGCTTTGAGGCCATGCAGCCGACGTTCACCCAGCAGTACGATGGGCAAATGGTCATCAATTTTGCTCCCATGCTGGGGGAAGCGGTGCTGTATACCGACCTTGTGAAGGCCAAGGTACGCATGGACGACGGTAAGATCTGTGGGTTTGATGCACAGGCATACTACATGAATCACGTCAGCCGGACGGTGCAGACGCCGGCCATCACCAAAGAGGACGCAGCCAAGCTGGTTTCGTCTGCTCTGCAGGTGAACGCGACGCAACTGGCGATTATCCCCACCGCCGGCGGCAGCGAGCAGCTGTGCTGGGAGTTCCGCGGCACCTACAACGACGCCACGTTCCTTGTGTACATCGATGCAAACACAGGGGAGGAGGCTAACATTTTCAAGATCATCGACACGGACAATGGCAGTTTGGTCGTTTGATGGCTCCAAACGCCAGTACCGCCAGAGATTGTCGCCCATGATTCTTTGCCGCACGGATAGACTACTTACAGGCAAGCCGATAGGCTAGGCTGGCGAAGGAGGAGACATCCATGGCAAAGATCATGTCCGAATCTCTCAAAGAGGAGATTGCCCGGCAGATGGGCGTCTATGACCATGTGCACCGGGAAGGATGGGGTGCGGTTTCTTCCCGTGACTGCGGCAGGATGGTACAGACAGCGATAGAGATCGCGGAGAACGCAATCAAGGGGAAGTAACAAGCCAGTTGAGAATGGAATCGGCTCCGACGCATGGCAGAGGCCGCCGCAAGGCGGCTTCTGTCTTTGGCGTTAGACAGATTTCTGCAAAAAGATGGCCCTGAAAGCGAGAACACCTATTGACACATTCAGACGAATTTGTTATCCTAATCGAGCCGCTTGAGACGCGGATGCGAAACAGGCCGGCAAAAGGCGCACCTTGAAAACCGAATAGAGCAAGAAGAGTGAGAAAGACAAACGCGATTCATTTGAGTGAAAAAGGCAAAGCTTCGCTCGAGAGAGTGGAGATTTAGTCAGAGATTGAACATGAGAGTTTGATCCTGGCTCAGGACGAACGCTGGCGGCGTGCCTGACCCATGCAAGTCGAACGAAGGTGTAGCAATACACCTGAGTGGCGGACGG
>JAEYRA010000131.1 GCA_023409755.1 Bacillota bacterium | reverse complement strand
AGCATCACCGTGGTGGGTACGCGGCTTTCAATGGTCACGGAACGGGCGCTCGCAGCCATCTCAAGCATTTCGGCCACACTTTCAGCCACATCGGCCAGGCGGAAGGAACGAATGCCCGTGTCCTGGTTGCCGCTCTCAATCTCAGAGAGGTACAGCAAGTCGCTGATGAGGCTGCTCAATCGCTCGGATTCGATTTCAATGATCTGAAGGAACTTGGCGGAGAGTTCGGGGTTTTGCAGGGCGCCGGCCTGCAGTGTCTCCACATAGCCGCGGATGGAGGTGAGCGGCGTGCGCAGTTCGTGGGTCACGTTGGCCACGAAGTCGTGGCGTATGGTTTCCAACTTGCGCAGTTGGGTGATGTTGACCATGAGCAGGATGCAGCCAGCCGCGGGGGCTTGCAGGGGCGACACCGTTGCCGTCACCAGTGTTGGTGGCTCGGTGGGCAGGGTGACCTCGGCACTGGCGGAGGTGTGAAGGGACAGGCAGTCCTCGATGAGCTCGGCAATGGCGTGAACCATCACCACCGAACCCACCCGCTGACCCGGAAGATCGTCAGGGTTTCGCAGGCCCAGAAGATCACAAGCCAGGTCGTTGATGAAGAGCAGCCGTCCCTGTCCGTCCACGGCCAGGAACCCCTCGCTGATGCTGGAGAGCACCGTGCGCAGTTGGGTGTTGGCGCGCTCCAGCTTGGTCATCTGGGCGTCCAGGTCTTGGGCCAGCTTGATCAACCCGTCCGACAGTTCCTGAAACTCGGGGTCATTGGTGGGCGGGGTGGTCAGTGTGTAGTCGCCTGCGGCGATGCGGCTGGTGAGGCGCGTCATCTCCTCAATGGGCTGGGCCAATCGCCGGGAGGCCCGCCTTGCCAGCAGAGCAGCCAGCGCCAGCATGGCGAATAAAGTGACTGCGATGAACAAGACCATCATCTGATGAACGGTTCGGATCTCATAAAGGGGGACGGAAACGCGCACCAGCAGGGCGCGGGCGTCGTCGGCCACGGCCACGTAGAGCATGCTCACATGCAGGGTGCTGGAGTAGCGCTGGGCCGCGCCCCAGCCCGTGCGCAGGGCCTGCTGCACTTCGGGCCGGTCGCTGTGGTTGGCCATGGTGGCGCTGTTGGCGTTGGAGTCGCCCAGGACCGTGCCATCGCCCGCCAGTATGGTGACACGCGCTTCGTCATTGTCCTGGGTGAGAATTGTGGCGGTCTCACGCGCGTAGGCGGTGTAGTCGGCGGCAAGGCCGGCCGATTGGCTTAGGATCAGGGTAGCATCCTTGCGCAGGTCGCCAATCATGGTGCGTTCGTACCACCATTCAGCACCAAAGGCGCCGATGATGCCAAACAAAACCAACACCACACCGCTGAGCAGCATGGCGTAAAGGAAATAACGCCGCCTCACAGGGATTCCGCCGTGCTTTTGGCGGTGAAGCGATACCCGATGCCGCGCACGGTCTCGATGAGTACGGGGTTCTCTGGGTCGGGCTCCACCTTCATGCGCAGGTGACGCACATGCACATCCACCGTGCGGGTCTCGCCGATGTAATCGTACCCCCACACACGATCGAGCAGCTGTTCCCGTGTCAGCACGCGGCCGCGGTTCTCCAGTAGGTAGCGCAGCAGCTCAAACTCCTTGAGCGGCATGGCCACCTCGGCTCCGGCGCGGGTCACCATGCGCTGGTCCAGGTCAACCACCAGGTCACCGGCGGTGAAGACGTTGCCCTCATGGCCGGCGGGGGACTCGGCACGGCGCAGCACCGCCTTCACCCGGGCCACGACCTCCCGGGTGCTGAATGGTTTGGTGATGTAGTCGTCGGCACCAATCTCCAGCCCCAGAACGCGGTCAAATTCCTCCCCCCGGGCCGTCAGCATGATGATGGGCACCTGGCGCAGTGCCTCGGTGGCACGTACCCGGCGGCACACCTCAATGCCGTCGATGCCCGGCAGCATCAGGTCCAGCAGTACCAGCTTGGGGGCTACCTGCGCCATCTGGTTGAGAAGGCTCTCGCCGGTCTCAAACTCCATCGTGGCGAAGCCCGCCGCCTGCAGGTTGAAGCTCAGCAGGCCCCGGATGTTGGCCTCGTCGTCCACGATGTAGATCATCGGTTCGCTTGCCATGCGCGTTCTCCCTTATGCGTCGTGTGCCAGGTGCTTGTGCTGGCCGGTGATGTTGTAGACGACCCACTCAGCCACGTTGGTGGCATGGTCGCCGATGCGTTCAAAGTACTTGGCCACAAAGATCAGATCGATGGCCCGGTCCACGACCGAGGGGTTCTGCTTCATCATCGTGGAGAGGTCCAGAATGACCTTGCGGAACAGCAAGTCGGCCTCGTCGTCCATGTCGCACACCTGCAGAGCCTGCGCCATGTCGTTGTTGATGAAGCTCAGGATGGAGTTGTGCACCATGTCGCAGGTGATCTCAGCCAGCTTGGGGATGTCCACCAGGGGCTTGATCGGCTCCTCGCCGCCCAGACGCAGCGTGATCTCCGAGATGTCCGACGCGTGGTCGGCAATGCGCTCAATGTCGGTGATGACCTTGAGCACCATGCTGATGAGCCGAAGGTCGGCAGCCACCAGCGGCTGCTGGGTGGCCATCAGCTCCAGGCAGGTCGTCTCGATGGTCCGTTCCTGCTCGTCAATGGCATCGTCGGCGGAGATCACCCGGGCCGCCAGCTTCAGGTCGCGGGTTTTGAGGGCTTCCACCGCCTGACGGATGTTCTCCTCGGTGTCGGACGCCATCTTGAGCAGCATATCGCGCAGCACTTCCAGGTTTTGGTTGAATTTGTTTCGGTATGCCATGATCCGTTCTCCTCTCAGCCGAACCGGCCGGTGATGTACCCTTCAGTACGCTTGTCCGCGGGGTTTTGGAAGATCACCGAGGTCTTATTGTGCTCCACGACCTCCCCGTGCAGGAAGAACGCGGTGCTGTCAGAGATGCGGGCGGCCTGCTGCATGTTGTGCGTCACGATGAGAATAGTATACTCCCGCTTCAATTCTTCCATCAAGTCCTCGATCTTCAGGGTGGAAATGGGGTCGAGCGCCGAAGTTGGCTCGTCCATCAGGATGACCTCCGGTCCAACGGCCAGCGTCCTCGCGATGCACAGCCGCTGCTGCTGCCCGCCGGAGAGTCCCAGTGCGTTGTGCCGCAGGCGGTCCTTCACCTCGTCCCACAGCGCGGCTTGCCTGAGGCTGCGCTCCACAATCTCGTTGAGCTCCCTGCGGCCGCGCACGCCGTGCACCCGGGGGCCGTAGGCGATGTTGTCAAACACCGACATGGGGAATGGGTTGGGTTTCTGGAACACCATGCCCACGCGTTTGCGCAGGTCCACAATGTCGTACCCGGGGTGGTAGATGTCCTCGTTGTCCAGCAGAATCCGACCATCCACTCGTGCGTCGGGCACCAAGTCGTTCATGCGGTTGATGGTCTTTAAAAACGACGACTTGCCGCAGCCCGACGGGCCGATGAGTCCCGTCACCTGCCGCTTGGCCACGCCCATGGTGACGTTCTTCACCGCGTGCAGCGTGCCGTAGTGCAGGTTCAGTTCTTTTGCCTCAATGACGTTGGTTATCATGCGATTCCTCCTTAGGCGGCGCCCTGCATCTTTCGCTGCAGGAGCTTGCCCAGTGTGTTGGCGGCGAGGTTGATGACGAGCACGATGGCCACGAGCACCGCCGCCGTGGCGTAACTCTCGGCAAAGGATGAGCCTTCGTTGGCCAGCGCGTACAGGTGAACCGCCAGCGTGCGGCCCGAATCCAGAATGCTGCCGGGCATGCGGTAGACCATGCCGGCCGTCAGGAACACCGCGGCCGTCTCACCCACGATGCGCCCGATGGAGAGGATGAGGGCCGTCAGGATACCCGGCAGGGCCGTGGGCAGTAGGATGCGGAAGAGCGTGTAGAGGCGGCTTGCACCCAGTGCAAGGCTACCTTCCTTGTAGCTCACCGGCGCGGTCTTCAGCGATTCCTCGGTGGTGCGGATGATGGTGGGCAGGATCGTCAGGCTCAGTGTCAGCGCGCCGGAGAGCAGCGAGTACTTGAGCCCGCACAACCGCACGAAGAAGAGGAACCCGAAGAGCCCGAAGAGGATGGAGGGGATGCCCGCCAGGCTCTCGGTAGTGAAGCGGATGATGTTCACGAGCCGCCCGGGCTTGGCGTACTCCACCAGGTAGACCGAGGCGAACACGCCGACCGGCGCGGCGAAGAGCAGCGTGAGCCCCACAATCGCCAACGTGGTGACGAGCATGGGGAAGATGCCGTGGGCGTCGCTCTCGTAGGTCGAGGTCAGGAACGCCCAGTTCACATGGGGCAGGCCCTTGACCATGATGAACCCGAGAATCCAGAGGAGCAGCGCGGTGGTGGCGATGGCGCTGCCCCAAATGAGCACCCGCAGCGTGCCATCGTAGGTCTTCCTGCGCGTTTTTTCTGATACGCTCATGCATGCCTCTCCTTTCTCTTCATCAGGGTGTTGAGCACGATGTTGAGGGCCATGATGATGACGAACAGCACCACGCCGTTGGCAAAGAGGGCTTCCCGGTGCAGACCTGTGGCGTAGCTCATCTCAAAGGCGATGTTGATGGTGAGCGTGCGCACGCTGTCGAGCAGCGAACCGGGAATCTGGGGCGTGTTGCCAGCCACCAGGATGACCGCCATCGTCTCGCCGATGGCGCGGCCAATGCCCAGCACCACCGCCGACAGGATGCCCGACCGGGCCGCCGGCAGCATGGTCTTGAAGATCGTCTGGATGTGGGAGGCCCCTAGCGCCAGGCTGCCTTCCTTGTAGGCGGCAGGCACCGCCCTGATGCTGGTGAGCGAGATGCTGATGATGGTGGGCAGGATCATCATCGACAGGATGACGGCGATGGCCAGCAGGCTGTTGCCCGCCCCACCCAGGTGGCTGGCAATGAGCGGCACCACCGTGGTGAGACCGAAGTAGCCGTACACGATGGAGGGGATGCCGGCCAGCAGCTCCACACAGGGGCGCAGCAGCCGCACCAGCCACGGGGGGGCGAGTTCGGCCAGGAACACCGCGCAGAAGATGCCAATTGCCGCGCCGATGCCCACCGACAGGGCCGTTGCCGTCAGTGACGTCACGATCATCGGCAGTATGCCATAGAGATTCTGGTCGGGCTTCCACCGCGCGCCGAAGAGGAAGTTCCAGACGCCGATTTTTGCGATGGCCGGTGTGCCGCTGTAAAAGATATAGAAGGTGATCGTGCCAATGGCCAGCACCGACACCATGGCGCACAGCAGGAAGAAGAACTCCGCTGTGAACTGCAGCGGGTGGAGGGCCCTGCGCCTGCGCCGGGGCTGTTCGACGGCGGTCATCGCCATCTCGCTCGGGGTGGTTGGAATCATCGTCAACGCTTCCTTTCAAGGCGCCGCCCCCAAAGGCCTGTCAGCCTTTGGGGTGGAACCGGTTCGTGCTTTTGTTGGGCTGTTCGTCAACGCTCGACCGGGATGTACTTCTCAGCGACGACGGCCTGGCCGTCAGGGCTGTATACAAAGTCCAGGAAGGCCTGGGTCAGCGGGGTGACGTCGCCCTTGGTGGCCATCGCAAAGGGCCTCCAGTACTTGTAGGTGTCGCTCTTGACGTTCTCGGCTGTTGGTTCCACACCGTCAATTTTGATCGCGGTCACCGTGTCGTTGAGGGAACCGAGGGAGCAGTAGCCGATGGCGGCTTCCTTGCCGGAGACGTTGGTCATCATGGAGCCGTTGTCGTTGCACTCCAGTGCCTTGTCGGCGAGGTTGACCACGGTGTTACCTGCAGTGTCGGTCGTCTCCAGGCCGAAGAGCTTCACGAAGGCCTCACGGGTGCCGGAGGACGCCTCGCGGGTGATGACGATGATGGTGGCGTCCTTGCCGCCCACGTCCTTCCAGTTGGTGATCTTACCGCTGAAGATGTTAGCTACCTGCGCCGCGGTGAGGCCGGTCACACCGGTGTTGCCGGGGTTCACGATGATGGCCACACCGTCCTGGGCGATGACGTGCTCGGTGAGCTCGGCCTTCTCTTCGTCTTTCAGGGCACGAGAGGCATTGCCGATGTCAGAGAGGCCGTCCATGACGTTCTGGACGCCCACCGAGGAGCCGCCACCCTGCACGTTCACCGTGACGCCGGCGTTCTTGGCCATGAAGGCCTCGCCCAGCTTCTCCACCAGTTCCTGCATGGAGGTAGAGCCGGAGATCTCCAGCTTACCCGAGAGCGCCGGGGCTCCCGAAGCGGCTTCGTTGGTGGAAGCGGCGGAGCTGGCTGACGGGGCCGCGGTGGAGGTGCAGCTCGCCAACAGCAGCACCAAAGACAGCGCCGTGGCCGTCGTCAGTGTTAAAATCTTATTTCGTTTCATTTCTCATTCCTCCATTTCGTTTGCAATTGCATTGTACGGTGACGCTGTTACCGCATGGTTATGAACACGTTAAGTTGAAGTTAAGGAAAACCGATGGAGGAGTGATCCTTTGCAACGGCGTTCGATTGCATGTAAGATGGACGTTAGCAGGTGCGACCTGTTTGGGTAGGTTGGAATGGTTCAGGTCTATTTCGCCCGTCATGCCCAGTCAAACAGCCAGCAGCACGATGACCGCACCCGGGAACTGACCCAGCAGGGCCTGCGGGATCGAGGATTGGTGACGCGTTACCTGGCGGACAAGGGCATTGGCCGGGTGCTTTCCAGCCCGTACCGGCGGGCCATCGACACCATCGCACCCTTCGCGGAGGGGGCTGGCCTGCCCATTGAAATTGTCGACGAAATCCGGGAACGAGTGCTTCCCGGCGGGTGGATCGAGGACTTTGATGCATACACCCGCAGGCAATGGCAGGATTTTTCTTATACGTTACCGGGCGGCGAATCACTCGCAGAGGTGCAGAGGCGCAATGTGAGGGCACTGCTGCAGGCGCTGGTGGACCACCGGGGCGGCAACATCGCCATCGGCAGCCATGGCACGGCGTTATGCACGGTCATTCGTTGGTGCGACCCGTCGTTTGGTTACGAACAGTTTGCGGCCATCCAGCGCCTCATGCCATGGGTTGTGCGGTTTTCCTTTGTGGGTGCCCGCTGTGTGGAGTGGCAGGCGTACGATCTCTTCAAAATGATACCGCTGGGGCAGGGCAGGGAGGAGCGGAAGTGGTGATCCAAGCCGTGGTGTTTGATGTATTTGGCACGTTCATTCAGGTGACGGAGGGCAAGTCGGCACGCACCGTCTTGGGTATTGTGCAGGCCGAGTGCGATGCCGTGGTGGACGGGGAGGAGTTCGCGCGGCAATGGCGTTCCTTCTACTGCGATGCGACGGACGCCGGGCAGGCCTTCCATACCGAACGGGAAATCTTCACCGCCCGCCTGGCGGGCATCTACGACCGCTACGGCCTGCGGCGCAGTGCGCGGGCCGACGCCGACGCCATGATGGACGAGGCCTGCCTGCGCGATGCCTTCCCCGATGTGCGGCCGGCGCTGACAGCTCTGCGCCAGCGTTACCGCGTCTACATCGGCTCCAACACCGACGACGACTTGCTGGCGGCTGTGCTTTCACGCAACGGCATTGAGGTGGACGGCATATACACCTCCGAAGGCCTGGGCTGCTACAAGCCCGACCCGCGCTTCTATGAAGGTCTGCTCACGGGCATCGGCCTGCCGGAATCGGCGGTTGCATTCGTGGGTGATTCCCCGCTGGAGGACGTGCTGATGCCCGCCCGGCTGGGGTTCCATGCTTATCTCATGGACCGGCGGGGGAGGGGAGCCGGCGGCGTTCTGCCCAAGCGGGTGTTGACGGCCATGCCGACGGCCTTCCTCTGACTACTTAACAATCCGGTGAAGGACAAAGGGGGGCTTGTCTCCGGGCGTTTCCGGGGAAATCGCACAGGAAGATGATGTGCGATTTTACGTCGGTGGAAAACTTTGCGTGTGTCCCGTACAAATCCTTGCATTGCGAAACCCAATCCAATAATATGGGTATATAACCAAATGAACAGGTGGTGAGGGGATGGACGACGCGCTCGACGAATATCTGGCAGCGCGAAAACGTGCGTTGCGGGTATACAACCGGAAGGTGGCCAGCGGCCAGCCCGGCACGTTGCCCTACCTCGACAGCCTGCTCATCGATGTGGAAATCGTGGCGAAGGAGAGTCTGGGCGTCATTGACCTGCCTTTGAAAAAGGTTGTGGGCACGGTGACCGCTGGCCGCAGTTCCTCCTTTGCTGAGAATTTTATGCCCCTGCTGAGGAGCGAAACCGAATTTGCCAACAAATGGATGACGCTCTATAAGCACCATCAAAAGGAAGGCATCCGCGACCCGATCAAGGCCTACGAATACCTGAACTGGTTCTACGTGGTGGAGGGCAACAAACGTGTCAGCGTGTTGAAGTACGTCGACGCCGTTTCGGTGCGGGCAGATGTTACACGCCTCGTTCCCAAATACGACGAGAACAACGAGTTCATTCGGCAGTATTATGAGTTTTTGGAGTTTTACAAAGAAACGAAAATGCTGGATGTGTGGATCAACACGCCCGGCGGCTTCCGAAAGCTCAGCAACCTGCTCAAAACCTTCCGCGTACCGGAGCTATACAAAGATAAGCCTAAGGGCTACTTCATTGACCAGATCTACAGTCCTTTCAGCCGCATTCTGCGTGACCTGGGGGGCGACAAGCTATCGCTCTCCACGGGTGACGTATTCTTGCGGTACTTCGACATCTACAAGCTCCACCAGAACATGGATGAGGAGATCGTTCGGCCACGGTTAAAAGCGTTGGTGGAGGAGCTCAAGAGCAATGCCGACGAGGGAGTGGACTTCAATACCAAGCCGGTGGAAACGCCGGAACCGTCACTTATTTCCACGCTCTTTGGCATCGGCCGCCCCCGAAGCCAAGTGAAGATTGCCTTTGCTTACTCCGGCCGGCTGGCTGACTCCAACTGGGCTAAGTCTCACGAGAATGGCCGCAAGCACATTGAGGAAATCTTCAGCGGGGACATTGAGACGACCTATGCCGACGACGTCAACGAGGACCTGTCGGCCTACAAGGTGTTCAGCCAGTTCATTGCAGATGGGTACACCGTCATCTTCGCCACCAGCCCGGCCTTTGCCAAGGCGGCGCTGCGTACGGCGCTGGAGCACCCGCAGGTATCCATCTACCTGTGCAGTGAGGAGCAGCCCTTTACCCACGTGCCCACCTACTTTGGCCGCATTTACGAGCCACGGTTCCTGACGGGCATCATCGCCGGGTCGCTCACGCGGGCTGATCGCATCGGCTACGTGGGTAGCTACCCCATTCGTGGGGTTATTTCGGGCATCAACGCCTTTGCCCTGGGGGTGCGCACCGTCAACCCAAGGGCGCAGGTGCTGGTGTCCTGGGCTTATGAGTGGGACTTCTCCAAGGCCAACACCCACTGCACCAGCGCACTGGTGGAGCGGGGGGCCGACCTCATCTGCCACCAGAACACGTTCACCGGCGTGGGTTTTGCGGGGGAGTACGGACTGTTCTCGGTGCACGACGACAGCCGGCCCGACGAGTACATCGCCACACCGGTGTGGAACTGGGGCGCGTTTTATGAGCGGATGGTGCGCAGAATCCTGTCCGGCACGGCCCGTAATACCGAAGACGGTCGCCCCATGCAGTTCTGGTGGGGCATGGACTCCGGCATGGTGGACATCCTCTACGCCAAAAAGCACGTGCCGACTGAGACCCACAAGCTGGTGCAGCTCTTCAAGCACCTGATGCAGGACAACGGATTTAACCCGTTCAATGGTCCGATCTTTGACCAGACGGGGGAGGAGCGCATTCCCGCCGGGGCGGAGGCCAACTCGCAGCAAATTCTTTCGATGGATTGGTTTGTGGAGGGGATCGATGGGGTCATTCCGCCGCTGCCGGAGGAGGACGATGATTTCCTCGTCAAATCCGGCTTGCTGGAGCTATAGCAGCAGCGTTTTCTCGGTGTCCAATATGTAGTACCCGCAGGCGTTCACCACGGTGGTGGCGCCTGCTTTACTCAGGCGCGGAATGCGCTTGTAATCCAGGTGGTTGTGGCCATGGAAGAAATACCGGGGCTTTTGCTTCTCCAACACGCGCAGGAAGCAAGCAAATCCGTTGTGACACAGGTCCTCCCCGTCGTTGATGCCTTTGGCTGGCGCATGGGTGACAAAAATATCGATGCCGCGATGCCGCCAGATGGTGGGCAGCAAGCGGTGGATGCGGCTGTTCATCTCGTGTTCGGTGTATTGGAAGGGGCCGAGGTTGTAGCACATGCTGCCGCCCAAGCCCAGGATACGCAGGCCGTTGAAGACGATGAGCCTCCCGTCGATGCATTCGCAGCCTTCCGGGGGCTTCTGCTCGTATTTTTTATCATGGTTGCCATGCACATAAAACAGGGGCTTGTTGATCATTGTGACTAAGAAAGAGAGGTATTCGGCGCGCATATCGCCGCAGGAAATGATGAAATCGATGTCCGCAAAACGCTCGGGATCAAAGTGATCCCAGATATAGGTGTCCTCCTTGTCGGATACCAGCAGAATTTTCATGTTCCTCCACCTTTAGGCGTCAGCCCGCATGCAAGGGAACGCTTCTGCGAAAATGACGCACGACGATTATACCAGTCAAGGCGGGAGATTACAAGGAATAGCAGGAGTCGACAGGTTGGGGGTGCACGTTCATCGAAGTAATAGAGATCACGGTGAGGGACGACAACGACCGATGGGGAAGGAGGTACCTCATGCGGCACTTTGATGAGTTGCTTGAACAAGTGAGGCAACGCCCTGGGATGTATATGGGAGAAGGGTTGAACTCACCCGATTGGAAAGCTTTTTTGCGGGTTATAGTGTTGCACTGTATGAATGGGGCATTGTGGAGGAGAAGCGGGAATCCCTATTTCCGCTTCCGTTCCACTTTTTCTTTGAGTATGTGGCGCTCCACCTTGGCTATGCGGAATCCACTTCCGGCTTGCGCAATATGATTCTGGAGCAGGTGCAAGGGAAGAGGAAGAAGGCCTTGCCCTATTCTTCCAGCTGTGGGACCGTTTCAACCAGCTGACCACTTACCGGTGCGACCGAATGGTACTGACCGAACGCAACCGTTGGTACCACCGGACGAGCAGGTATGCGACGAAACGTTTGACGGGGCCAAACAATGAGAAAGAAGAACCATTGTACACAGATCCACAAGAGGCATACCGCTTGAAATTGACTGACGATGCAGGATATCTGCTCATCATCAATACCCGCACGAATCATTTCCTGCTTCCTTGGATGTACCGAACGGAGAAAGCGATTGGAGAATATTTGAAGAACTGTTTTGGCTCTCTGCCACCGTGGCAGAGAATTCCGGAGAGGGAGATTACTCTTAACGGGGAGCGGGCCATTGAATAATGGTAGCCCTCATATAAGGAACGTTTCTTGGGAAACAATGGACTGGGGCATAACAGCGAGGTGAATAGCAAGATTCACTGTAATTGATTGGTTGATTGCTTTGTCATAGAATTGTGGTATGAAGATTTCCTTTGATCTGGACGATACGCTCATACTCTCTGGTGATGAGGGGGCATGCGAGCCGCCCCTCAAATTGGCGTATTCCCTTTTCTGCAAGGAGAAGCTGAGGAAGGGAACCATAACTCTCTGCAGGGAGTTGCATCATCTTGGGATTGATATTGGCGTATACACTACATCCGAACGGTCTGTTCCATACATTCGAAGGCTATTCAAAGCCTATGGAATTGAGCTTTGTCTTGTAGTCAATCAAGACATTCATCAGAAGCTCGTACAGGGTAACAAGATGGAAATACAACCGTCGAAGTATCCGCCGAGGTTCGGCTTTCAGATGCATGTGGATGACGATGAATCGGTTCGGCAGAACGGGCAGCAGTACGGGTTCCGGGTATTGGTCGTCGACAGAAACGACCCGGAGTGGGGGCAAAAGGTTTTGGACGAGGCAGTGCGAGTAAAGCGGCTCTTGGCACCGTAGCTGCGGTTTATTCATTGCCTGAAAGGGCTTGAGTAGAGTCAGCATCACCGGTTAGCCGGTGGCTTTCATCAGCCAAAAACGGTATCAGCCTGCGTCATGCTTCATGTAGCATATAAATCATGTATCATCAACCAGCTTGTAATATTCCCTTCCTTTCAACCTTCATGAGGTACTGTTCAACCATGATCGCCTCATTCGAGACTTATTCCACTGCCAGCAATATTGCTGCCTCCCTGGAGATTTCTTCAAAGGAATCGATGTGATTGCTTGTATTGGCGTCCGCAATGAAGATGCTCTTTAGAAGATTGGTGCCGGTTTCTGGCTGCCATATGCCAGTGTTGGAAAACCGAATGGAATAAAGCGGGTTATTGCACAACGATGGATATGCATTGGGTAAGTTAAGGGAAAGGTTCCACATGCCGGATGCAATTCCTGTGGGCACACTAAAGTACAAATCCTTCGTAATCGTGCCACTCTCTCGGTACCAACGTCTTGGATCATCTTCCACCTTGGCCGTATAGGTATCCTGGCCGTTGCTCAGAACCACCTCAAAGGGGCGCGCATTGATCAAATTGCCAAATCCGTCGTTGCGCAAACACACCTTCAGATGCAGTGCGCCGCCTTTGCGCACATTGTGATTGACGGAGGCATCCAGTAAAATTAGTCGATAGCCCAACCTCTGCGAGATGTAATCATAGGCACTCATTCCATCAAATGTACTGGCCTTCCACTTGGCAATCACCTCTGGAAAGAACACCGAGTCCACAAGCTGAGCATGAAGCTTATTCAGCTCATAAATCGCATTTTCCGGGTCAGATAAAGCGGTTAACTGGTTGCTCTCTGCAGCGAAGGGTACATATTTATCCTGATTATCCAACCAGTTTAATTCGTCTTCACGGCTAAATGCAGGGTCCACATAGGTTCCGCTTTCGCTTTTGGTGCTCAACAGCGCATCATCATGGTATCCGGTTCGCGCCAGATAGGTCTGACTGAACGCTGTGAACTCCGTTAACGCGCTGCCTCCCGCTTCGTCTTGAAACATGTCCCGGATATACATAGGACGACGCACCAAGACGGCCCTGCTCTTGGGTACGGCCTCCATCAGAGCAAATAGAACAGTCTTTCTGGTTTCCAGTGAAGGTGGATTCCCGTAGAGGGAGGAATGCCATTCCCCCCACGGTCCAAGGAACCCTGCCTGAACGCAGTAAAGGATATCTTCATTTTTGTTGAATATTTCCTTCAACTGTGCAATGTGCCCCGTGATGATCGATAAACGCTTTGGCTCGCAATTTTTTACCCCGTCAAAATCATAGGCGGCCCGAAACATCACCTGCAGGCCATTTGCCCTGGCCGTATCAAATGCGTTTTGAATCTCTCGAAGCTTCGCTTCGCTGATGGGCTTATTCTTATAATCCTTCAGGTTTGCTTTCAGCAGGACCATGGTAATACCCTGATCCCGCAGCTTATCGATGTCCCATAGATCATCGGTCTCATAGGCACGGTACCAACCCCTCTCCGGATTGGCAAAGGCGCTTTTCTCTTCTGTGAATGCAATCGTATCCATATCATCCAGCTCCGAAGAAAAGGGATGCCCAGAGATCCTGCTGTCTGGGGTGCCGGCTGGGGTGTGGTCTGTCCTTCCCGTGTAATTCTGCTGTACAGGCGTGCAGCCTGCGACCAGCAAGAACACAAAACCGAGGCACAGCACCCGGGTGAGTACCCGGCACCTGAGAAGCTGCCTAACCATGGTATTCGCCGTTGTATTGCACCAGTGTGACGTCGTCCACTTGCGCCAGGTTGCGTATCTGTTCGGTAAAAGCCAGATTTTCCTTCCGCGCATATACTTCCACCGCCATCTCACAGGACTCTGCGCGTATCGTTCGGGATTTGATACTGTAACGGGTTTTCTGCAGGACACGGCGAATTTTGTCTCCGATATCGTCCCCATGGTAATGGACAATCATAATATATACCTGCCGGAGCTTGGCACGGCTCAGAACCACCAGCATCAGAACTAAAACGGCTGAAGCAGCAATCACAAGCACATACATGCCTGCACCCACAGCAATCCCCGATGAAATTGCCCAAAACAAATACAGCAGATCCAGCGGCTCCTTGATGGCAGTGCGGTAGCGCACGATGCTCAATGCGCCGACCATGCCCAAAGACAAAACCAGGTTAGTGCTAATTGCCAAAGTGATCATGCAGGTGAGAATCGTCATGCCAATGAGCGTAATGGCAAAGGATTGGCTGAACACCACTCCACGGTAAAGCTTATGATAAATGAAATAAATCAGCAAGCCTGCGATCAGGGCTGCAAGCAAGGAAGTGGCGATGGATATGATCTTGTCCACGGTTAGTGTGCCAGACAACACGCTGCTGTCCTGGATCAAACGTTGGAAGATATCCTTGGCGCTGATGGGGGGCTGTTGATTCATTTCTTACCTCCGCTGTTCATTATCTTGCAGCGTAGATGGTTCTATCGCATCCCAAGACGTATTTTGATACTGCCACTGGCGCCCCAGAGTGGATTGGCAGGGCGGCCTGGATGAAGCTTGGCAACAATTCGGTGTACTTCACTTCCAAGATCAGCAGGTCAGGATCCAGCACGTTGATCGTGGGTAGCTTGTCATCGAACAGGTTCAGGTTCCATAACCCCGCCCGAACATTGGTATCAAACGTGATTCGAACATCCCCGGCTGGATAGATATAGGGCTCCCGCTCATAATCGACCATGACCCGAGGCCGATACAGTTCGGTTGTGCATGCATAGTAGAATTTCCGACACAGCTCCTGCTCATCACGCAGAAGCGGTTGGTATTCACCGCGCATGATGCTCACCACCATGTTTTTTGAAAGCCTGGCGGATTCTTTGGCGATATAATTACCCTGTTTGATCTTTCTCTCCAGGTGAATGACACGGTCGCTGTCGTTATAAATGCGTATACGATATTTGTAGCGGCTATTGATCCCCTTCAGCTTGTCATAATAGGCATTATTCCAGTAATCATCAAAATACAGACTCCTTATTTTGTAAATTCCATCTGGCTGAGCATTGCTATCCTGCTGCAGCATCCCGCTCAACCGGCACCGCAGCTGCTCCTTCTCCACTGTTGAAATGATATATTTCAATTCATGACGAAACGCACGGGGCGTCTCAGTACAATCTGCAATTCTACTCATGCGCTTCCTCCACCTCGATGCTCCCGTCTTTCAAGACATAGAAGCACTGGGTTCCGTAATATTTGACATCATCTTTTACATAATAGGCCATTGCCCACTGGGTATACCCGGCCTTATTTGTTGCGCGGACACGATAGAAGTACTTGCCTGGTTTGAGCATCTTGATGGCTGTCGTTGGGAAATTCAAGCTATCCTCCTTGATTATTGTCTTTTTCATGGTGAAATCTTTGGATAGTTCAAAAGTATAGGTGACATCCTGGCCATCAAAACAAAATGCGGGATCCCAGCGAAAGAACAGTTTCTCTTCCTGGTTGTCCGGAGCATCAAGATAGAACGGCATCGGCATCTTCAGACTCTGTTGGTACAACTCGTAATTGAGATCAAGCTCCTCGGAGAAGGTCGCTGCCATAGCCAGATAATCCTTATGGGAGTAGCTGGAGTACATCACGTCCGGCATTTGGAAAAGATACTTCTCAACGACCGCTTGATAGGTGCGGGCCATGGAATCCACTCGCTGTCGAGTGATAATCTTGTGCAGGGCCTCAACCTTTTCATCCAGGAGAGCCCGATACTTGGGGATTTGCATGACACGGCTGAACAAAACATCTCCCCAATAATTCGATACGCCATACTCGTAGCCGATGCGATCCGGGTCTATCAAATCATGTTCATATCGAGTGAGTGCGGCGTCGCAGTCCCAACAGATGTAGTACCACTTGTTGCTGTTTAGCGGGCTGTACAGGTAGTTGTTGCGTGACTGCGTATCAATGTTACCGACGAGGATGTTGAAGGCCAGCCAGGTGAAGTAGTTGTCAGAATCGAAGTACTTCTCAAATACCGTCTCGATCGGCTTACTATAATCATTCACATCGCCCAGCATCGCAATCAGTTTGCTATGGTCGTCGCTGCCCTTAATTTCCAGAATGCTTTCGAATTTGCTCACGTCATACTTCGGGTCCGATTTCAAAAGGATCGCATCCTTGTACTGATCATATTCGAAAAACACCATCTTGTAGAGCTGCCCGTTGCTGTCCAGCCCGTGAGACCTTAAAAAACGGGTGTTAGGCTGCTCCACCTGCGTATACAGGCCGTAATCTACAAAACCCTTGTCTTCTTTGGCGGTATTGTCTTTCACATACAAGTGCACAAATTGGGTACGCAGGCTCACCATGTCCGGAATTTCTTTGAGCAAGTCATAACAAAGCTTGTTGCGAAACCGAAGACCGTCAAACACATGCTTATTGAGATTAATGGTACGTTGTTGATTCCACTCCCCACTGTCTTTTTTCAGCTCAATCTTGAAGGATTTCTGCGGCATCCGTGACGTTGTGGCGCCACGTACCTGAACGGTGGCGTTAGGAATCTTAAGACCGAATCCCAGCTGCCCGGCGATCGGACCCTTTTCATCTCCGACCTGCAGAAGTCCTTCCACTTGGAATCGATCCACATTCATTTTCTCATAATCATAGATGGAGTAATTGTTAATCTCTGGCCACGAGTAATCTGTATTTTCTGAATCGGTACCACGGCTGACTGTCAGATACATGGTAACAACGGAATCATTTTGATCCTGGGTGTACAAATAACGGTTGTCGACCAGAGCAGCGTTGTCAATGGAAGAAACCGGTTCCTTATTCACGATGATGCTGTCGCCGGTGACGACGAGTTGCTGCCCATCGCTTTGGACTGCAATACAGCCCGCGAGTGTGCACACGAGCAGTAAGGTGGACACGAAGATGAGGATGAATCGGATGTGTTTCATTGTCGGTTTCACTCCTTGGCATTGATGCCAGATGCGATGGTATGGGATAGCATTTTGGATTGATTACGGAAGGGACACACCTCGTTTTGTTCTCATGTTTTTCAGCATCAGGCTCAACCGCGTAAGTAGCCCAATCGTGGCTGGCTGAAACACTGACTGGACCGACAGGATGTGGTGCTGCAGTTTGCTTGTAAACCTCCATAGTCGTGTCCAGCCAACAAGGTACATCAGTGCGCTTGCGCCCAGTAAACCAAATCCGTAATATACCTGTTCGCCGCCCCGCAACAATAGTGTGCCGGTGATGCTGGCAGCCATGAATACCAATGAGGTACAAAAGGCGCCGGCATTGTCCGCAAAGTAAAGCTGTATCAACAATATGCTGTTAGCGACGGCATATAGACCATACCCAATGCATAAAACACGGAAGGTTCCGAGCATCGTATCCGTAAACCCCAAACCGCTATAGAGAAGAATTGGGGTTCCGATGATGATAAACAATACCGTCGCGATGAACTGACGATATGCCAGATAGCTGAGCTCCTGGCGCATCACCAGCAGCATCTCGTCCTCGGCCACTTGAATGTCATTCAAAGCGCCACCCTTGTTGAACAAATCGATGTATTCCCGATATATGGGATAGAAATGAACCTCCACTGAAACAGTAAAATTTATCATTGATACCAAGATCGATAGAAAAGCCGTAAATGCTGGGATATCGTATTGCGGCGCTGCAAAGAACAAGCCCCTGATCTGGAACCCAAGGGGGCCAGACCACATGAGCACGATGTGGGCAAACAACCCCACTGTCAGGAATAGCCCGACGCATAGTAGGGAAGGGTAGCGGTCAGCCCACGCCAAGAATCGAAAAATGCTGCCATCCCCCTGGGGAAAATATCGGTGGAGAAGGACGAAGAAACCGCACATGATCACTCCATAGCCTAGAATAACGGCGCTCATGAGCGCCGTTACCGTGCCCATCGGCAGCCAGCTGATCGCCACATACCCATACAGCAGCGCTGCGGTAACGCCACAGGCAAAGAGGATCAGGATGCTGCGATACCCCTTGATTGCCATCAGATAGTTCATCTGAGTCCACACGATAACCAATTCACTGAACAAAACGAAGCTAAGCGCCTGATACCACAGAGAAATGCCCGAAAACATTAGAAAAATTCCATAGCCGACACCGCCTGAACCAAGCAACAATGCCAGGCTGCCATACAGGGATGGCAGAATCCATTGATGCTTTTCTACGTACAGCATGTCAGCAACAAACCGCGTAGTCACCATCGAAAGTATGCTGCTGAGTGACTGGGACGCCACCAGGCAATAGGTAATCATCGCTGAAAGTAAATCCAATGTCGTTTGATCCTCATCCCGCTGTGAAGAGAGAATCCGAATCCCGATCAACATAGCGATGCTCAACAGCATTGGACCTGTGCATATGATGGCGGTATAACCGTACGCGCGAACTGTGGAGAGGGCACTCCTGTGAGCGAAAAGCTTTCTTAGTTCAAACCCGATCCCCGCCATTGAGAGCAACCTCCTGGTACAGCTTGTTGTAGTTCGTAATCATATCCTGGTGCCTGTAATACCGCATCACACGCTGGTGCCCCGTAAATCCCATAGCCAGCCGTGCATCGGCGCTTGTGGCTAAGTGACTCATCGCGGTGGTGAGGGCGTTGCGGTGCATCGGCGGCACGCACAGTCCTGACGCACCAAGGGTATCGCCGGCACCGCCTTCTACCAGCTCCCGGCAGGAGCCAACATTGGTCACGATACACGGCCTCTTGGCCGCCATGGACTCGATCACCGCCAGCGGTTGCCCTTCGGAAATACTGGACAGCACGGTAAAATCCAGCTTTTTCAAGTATTCCGCAACATTGGTCTCGCCAACAAAGAGCACGTTGTCAACATTCAGTTGTCTAACCAGCGCGCGGCACTCGCCATAATACTCCGTGTCGGACAGATCACCCAGTATATGCAGCCGGGTATGGGGTATTTGCTGTTTGAGACCGGCAAACGCATAGATCATCGTCTTGATGTCCTTGATTGGTACAACCCGTACAATAGCCCCGATATCAATGAACTCGTTTGGTTCTTTGAGCGGAATCTTCTCAAAAGCTTGCGTGCGTACACCGTTGCGGATCACCATGCACTTTTGTTCAGGGCACCCCAAATCCACCTGTGTAGCCGACGCTTGGGCGAACAACGATGTCACCCGGCTGGCGCTGTCATACGCGCAATGTGTGAGCATATGAAAATAGGAAATCCAAAGGTCCCGAAAGTCTGGGTCCACCCATTTGGATCGTAAAATCTCTTCTTCACGCTCGCGCGTATAGATACCATGTTCGGTCAGAAGAAATGGTTTGCGGTACCTCCATGCCCCCATGGCGCCAAGCACGCCCGCATAGCCTGCTGCGGTGGAGTGATACACATCCGCTTTGGGAATGGAAGTGCCTATCAAATACAGCAGCGGCAGAAACATCGAGAACATCGTGTAAAAAAGACTGCTGAAAGGAGAGAACGCATAATGATCCAGGCACAGTTCTTTGAGCAGATCAAGGAACCGACTGCTCGCAAGCAAGTCGGCCGAATTACGGCCATCACGACGTAAACTCTCAAAGAGTACGGGCCACTCGGGGTTCTTGGTCATGATCAGCTTGCGAACCTGCTCCCATTCAGCAGGCATTAGCTGGAACGTACGATTCCTCCAGGTCTTCAGATTTGACGCTTCATCCAGGAACACTTCTTTCACCTCTACCACATTGGCAGGCAATGGATAGCGGAATTTTCCTCGGCTCTCCTGAGAGGCACCGATCACCCACAGTATGAACTCATGTTCCTTCATGGCGCTGATCATGTCATGGGTCCAACTGGAAACACCCCCGCGTACATAGGGATAGCTGCCCTCCATAATCAAGCAAATTCTCATGACTGTCCACCATCCTTCAGAGCAATCTCGACGTGAGCGGCTGTGGCGTGCAGCAGATACAGATTGCCACAAACAAGCTCTAGGCTGCCGCCCTTCACGGGCCCGGGTGACCCGCTGTTCAACCGAACCAGCAGCCATGCATTGTTATAAAAACCACCGAGATCAATCTGATATGAACCATCCGTGAATTTCCTTTGAACGGATAGGCTGCAGTAGCGCTGTACCGCCATTGCACCCTGTTGTGCGGTCAGATTTCGAAGCCCCTTTGCAGAGCCATAAAGCCAGTGTAAATGGTCATCCAGGTCCGTGCTCAACCTCTCCCATCCCAGATTCGCACCGCGATCGGGGTCCAGCGAATCATCGGGGTGGAGGAAGTGGGAATTGACATAATGGAAATTCAGTTCACATAGCACGGTCCACCGGTCATAATCGGACAGTTCACAGCCAGCGATGATGCGAGGAAGGTCGATGGTGCCATTCTCTTCCACCCCGAATTCCTGTAAATATCCTAAGTCGTCGTCATCCGATAGATATAAGCTGGAGATTGTGTTGATTTGAGGGAAATTGCTGCGCAGCATCTGCCGGCCTTCCTTTGATAGCACATTGGACGGCGGAACATACGTCTTTAGGCGTGCTCCAGGGATGGCCTGTCCGCTAAAGCGGATTGCTTCGCGAAGCGCTGCAGACATGTCATCTGCACTTGCCCATTTTTTATAATCGTATTGTCCTTTGTAGTCGAAAGCAGGGAGAACCAAGGGCATGTGGTTGTAACCGTGCAGTCCAATTTCATGGCCGTCCTGCAAAAGGATGTTGCCGAAATAACGGTAGCGCTCAATCTGGGCAGACTTGGTAAACGGTGGGGCAACGTTGTCTTCGTATGTCTCAATCATGAGTGCCGTATAACGTAAATCATACTTACGGGCTAAACTCAACATACTCGGAAACCAGATTTTTGTATAGAACGACTCAACGTCCATGTCATAGAATTTGTCGATGTATTCATTGTGACCTTCTGGAATGGGTGCGGGAAAATCATCAATAAAAAACATGGATGCGTTGATGACGGGATAACAGAATGCATCCCCCAGCAGACTGTACACAGCGGCGATCATGCCCCGTGATTTCCGCTCCACAAAGGCGTCGTTGTTGTTGACGACGACCTTACCACGGCCAAGGGGGCACTCCCACAGCATTGCAGTCTTGTCCTGATTATGATCAACCGAGACCATATGCACTAAGCAGGTATCCGCAAGCTGCACCACCAGTCCTTCGCGATCATCGTCACTCCATTTAAATTCCTGGCCTTCGCCTCCGGGCATGAGCGGTGTTATAAGGCGAGCCCGGCTTTGCACTCCATAATCGAGATTTAAGTTCAGGATCCCCAGCTTCTGCCCAATCGCGTTGAGAGTGTCCGAAGGTTCCGGAGAATAAGCGAACAGCAGCTGCCCCCCGGCCTGCGTCCAATCCAGGATGCGCAAAATCGATGGCTGCATCAAATCTAAATTCGTCAGCGCTAGAACTACCGTGCGATATTGTGATAGGTCATACGACTGATCCGCATTGACGTCGCAAAGGTGATACCCCACAGACATGCTGTCAAGAACATATAAAATTGTGCCGTACAAAACTTTATCCGCTTTGCCATTGTATAGAACAAGGCACTCTGTCTCGGGCTTCCTCTTTTCGGAGAGGTGTTCGGCGTTTGGCAGGAATACCGGATCTGCTTTTTGCTCGACGCTTGTTACCCCTGTCCGCTCCACCCACAGCAGGGCTGCAAACAACAGCAGCCCCAAAAACGGCCAAATCAACGCTGTAAGTTTACCTTTCATGGAAACATCACCGTCAACCCTGAACCATTGTCCGGTTCGCGCTCCTGTGAACCCGTCAGCCAGAATTGCATGATATCCTTCCCCTCGATGGACCAGTGGACAGGGGCTTGTCTCATTTGGTGGATCCTTTGGTCAAGCAAACGCCTGTCATGCTGCTCGACCGCTAAGCGCAAAGCCAAAAGCCATGCCTCCTCAACGGTTGGCCACCGTTTGAGGATAACGTCCATTTCTTCCTCGGCCCCTGCGACGTCCTCCATGTTTATCTTGTTATAGAGTATTGCAAGCAGGGTCTGTATATCACCGGGTTGCTGCTGGGCCTTTAGGAGCAGGAGTTCATGGTAACGCTGTCTCATCCTCTGCAGCGAAAAGCCGTCCAATAATCCGCTGGAAAGATACCGTTGAATCTGTTCAATGGCTTCCTCCAGCATGTCGGCATTGGCGTGTATTTCCTCACATGCGTTCTCGAGGTGCTGTGCAAATAAATCAAAGTCTCGCTGAAGCTCCATGATTGTTGTCGTAGCATAATGCGTCACCTCCATGTCACTGTTCAAACACGCCATCTTCAGTTGGTCAATATAGCGTGATGGCTCGCCGCGGAGGACGTCCATCATGATGGATCTTCGTTCATTGACATCGCTGACCAGCAGTGCTTCTTCCAACGGTACGACCAAATCTGTGCCGTCGTCATCGCCTTCTGCAGTCGTTTTGTATTGGCGGTCGTCTTGGTTTGAGGTCCTGTATGTGCCTGTTATGGGCTTCTGGAGTGCCAGCGCAGAACCAATCAGACTCACAAGCCCAAAACCGGGCACTGCAACCACGATGAAGATGCAGGCGCGCGGCAAATGGAGGATGCCTCTCCAAAGCAATACGTATGCGATTGCACATATCAATATGTGGACCCCTAAAGTCCAAAAAAATACCGTGTTGCTCATGAGACACTACTACTGTTGATACTCTTGACTATATTGGTATTCGACGGCATTTCAACCGGAATGCAGTGAACGTTCAACATAGCAAGGCGGTCAATGACTTCTATATTGCTTTGCGCCTGATTCAACAGGATGTAGACATTGCCATCCGCACCTTGGCCGATCGTATCGGTACACCGGATATTTCTTTCCACCTTTTGACAGAGCGTTGTCAAATCATATGCCGGACCGATAATACGTAACATGGAGTAACCAGAAAGTCCCTTTCTCATCATCTCGTGGTGGATGTTAACCAGCTCATAAAACGAATCCCGCAGAATGATATGTGTTCCAGCCACGGTTTTCTTCATTGCCGTTGCGTTGTGGTGAGTGAGTGCGCGGTCAAGTGAGTTCTGTATCAGCTTGCACAACACCATAAACTGATTTGCACCACTGGCAGACTGCAACGCAAAGGGAACATTAAACGCCATAACAAGCGACGAAAGATTCTTGTTCAGAATTATGGGCGCACAGTACATCGGGTATTTTTCACGCATACGACGATTGATCCATACTTGATTTCGTTTCATTTTCTCATAGATTTCATGATACTCTGTTACATCAATCGTCCGTTCAACGGTGCCGTTGATCGCACGGGAACATACATCAAGGCGTGCATAGTGTTTGTTGGGACTGACCGTATAGATAGCAATTAAGGAACCCCCGAACACTTCTTCCAAAACAGTAACTGCTTCTTGCAGAACCGCGTAGGGAACCAAATGATCCAGCCGCCGGATCACCTCATAAACTTTGCCATAGCTGTTCTGATAGCTGAGCAACTGATCCTTGTAATGATCTTTGACCTGGATAGCATGGGAATAGAGATCATTAACAAAAGCAAAACGCTTTTCAAGCACAAACATTTTTTGCTTTACGAAATTGACCGCATTGTCATTTTTGTCCTTGATGTGGCCGGTAACAACACCCACCAGCAGATAGGAAACGTACGGCAGCCAATTATCCACGTTGTAGACGAGCGCCCGCCAATCGAGATCCAGCGCTTTATACCCAAGAACATTAGAGACACAGGCCAGCAGCGCAGCCAGAACACCGGCATGCACGCCGTACATCCTGCCCATGATCACAACAAACAGCAGACGAATATCGACAAACCGATACTGAATCGATTCACCGGTTGCCCAGAGAAGAAGCTGTGTCAGGCTGAAGCCCAGGGCGATCTCCAGGAATTCCATGATCCAACGGTTTTTGTGCAGCAGGCTGAGCATCCCTTTTAGCCCAAAAGGGGGCACGTGTTTTCTGTTCCCTATGCCGGCGTCAAAAGTCCGGATGTCTTGTTCCACATCATGCATCGCAAGCCAATCATATTGTTGACGGGCATTGATGCTGGCGACGGGGGCGATGGCATCATCCCAATTATCTGAGAAGGCTACTGTACAGCCGGGGTACTTTTTTTGTAACCATTGCGCTACATCCCCAAGTCTCACGGCCTTTACGCTTCCACCATGGATGATTCTCCGCTGGCTGTCCGCGACATCCTCAATCATGCGGATCAATAACGCGGCAGCGTCTTCCGCATGAAGAAATTCGCACAATTGACTCTCCCTGCCGAGCAGCCGTACCGTTTCACGGTTTGCGGCCTGCGAAATCAGCTTGTTTAAGAGCAGGTCATCGCCGGCATCATCATATAGATATGGAATGCGCAATATGAGAGACTCACGGTTCTCCGTTGTGTTGCCGTAGGATATACACATTTTCTCTGCCGATTCCAGAAGCATCCCCATCGGGCTTCTAGGCTGCACCGTTTCAGACTCGCCTGCCTCAGGGTAACCGCATACTTCTGTAGAAGACACGAGGATAAAGCGATTGATATTATGCAACATACACAGCGAAAGCAGTTTCATCAAATCTTCCAATGAACCAGACCGCAGGGTGTCCTGTGTTTCGACCTGCCGCATAACAAAAACAACTACGTTAAAATCGAACAAACTGAAAAGACCGCCAAATAGCTTCTCCTGCACGGAGATGCGGAAAACATGCCCATTGTAATTTCCTTTAGGAATGTTTTTGTCAGTCAGTATTAGCCGGTGACATTTTGGAATTTTTGCACAGACGTACTTAGCACAGGTTATTAGGTCTCCAGCTAATAGAATGTTCATGATAGACTTTCCTCTTGAATATTATGATAGTTTCCCACGGTCATTTATATGCTGTTTTGTGGTTTGATACTCTTCCTTGAACAGATCCAATCTTGTTTTCAGTCCTTTGTCTTCCCACACTCGTCTATATTCATGTGCTTTTCCGCTTACAGCCAAATGTTATTCCCAGTATTGGTTTTTTAAGGAGCCTTATACAATAGCCTTCCCTCTAGCAGGCTGGCTCACTTTTCAAATGCTGACCCGGCCATGCTCCCATGGCCGGATCAGCAATGCATTCAATATGGAGACTTCTAACCGGATCCCTATGGTTTCACGGATACCACTGTGCCGTAGTTGCCATAGACTTTCTTTCCACTCACGGTGCGGTAGGCACGTACCTTGTAGTAGTATGTCTTACCGCTTGTGAGCTTGGTGTTGATGTAGCTTAGGGAACTTGTCTCCGCCACCTTACTGTAGGTTCCGGTTTTGCTGGTAGCGCGGAACAGCTCGTATTTCGTGGTGCCGCTCACCTTGCTCCAACTCACCTTGACACTGGTGGAGGACGCCCGGGTTGCCTTGACGCTTCCAGGTGTGGCTGGTATGGGCTTGGCACTGAGGATGGCAGTGTAGCTGCCATAGACCTTCTTGCCGCTCACCGTGCGGTAAGCCCGTACTTTGTAGTAGTAGGTCTTGCCGGTCGTCAAGCTCTTATGGGTGTAGCTGGTCGAGATCGTCTCCGTCAGCTTCTTGTAGCTGCCGGTCTTGCTGGTGGCGCTGTACACCTCATACTTGGTCGCACCGGAGACGCTACTCCAACTCACCTTCACGCTGTTGTAGCCGGCCGAGGCAGCCTTGGGGCTGCCAGGCGTAGCTGGAATGGGTTTTGCCGATTTTACAGAGGAGTAGCTGCCATAGGTCGTCGCCGTAGTTGCCACGCACTTGGCGCGCACCTTGAAGTAGTACGTTCTGTTTATGGTGAGGCCGGTACTCGTATAGCTGGTGCTTGCGGTGGTCGCCACTTTGGTGAAACCGCTGGATCTGGAGGTAGAGCGGTACACCTCGTATTCCTTCGCGCCTGCAATGGCCGTCCAATTAAGCTTCACGCTGTTGTAACCAGCCGAGGTCGCCGTAAGGTACGGCGTCGTGATCAAGGCAAACTCAGCTTTTAGCGTCCGTGCCTTACTGACAGTGAACTTGTACTCCGCGCTGGTAGACACGGCAGTCGAGCCTTCGAGCCAACGGACAAAACGATAACCGGTTTTGGGGGTGGCTTTTAGGGTGACGGCAGCACCACTGGCATAGCTGCCGCCGCCGCTCACCGTGCCGTAGCTGGAGTTATTGCTGGAGACGGTTATGGCATACTTGGCGATAGAGGTCCACTTGGCAAACAGCGTCATATCGCCAGTCACAAGATTGGTGGAGAAGCTCCATGGGGTGGTGCAGGCCGCCTCCATATACCACCCACCGAAGGCATAGTTGCTCCGCGTCGGGTCGGCTGGTCTGGCCACAGTATCGTGGTATGCCACAGTCTGGCTGGCAACAGCGCTTCCTCCCTGGCTATTGAACGTGACCCGATATTTTACGATGGTCCATGCAGCGTAGAGCTTGGTATCGCTGGTCACCCTGTCGGCAGAGAAGTCCCAGAGATTGAGGCAGCCGGCTTCCTTGTACCAGCCACTAAATGTATACCCGGTACGCAGAGGATCAGCAGGCTCTGTGATGGCGGTGTTGTGCTGCGCTGTTATAGAAGCGACGGAACTGCCGCCCTGGCTGTCGAACGCCACCGTGTAGGTGTTGATTGTCCACTTGGCATAGAGCGTTGTGCCGGCCGTCACTTTGTCAGTCGCAAAGTCCCATGCGCTTACGCAGTCGGCATCCTTGTACCAACCGCCGAATGTATAGCCGGTGCGCATAGGATCCGCGGGGGCAGTGATTGTGGCGTTATGCTGCGCCGAGATCGAAGCGACCGGGCTGCCGCCTTGGCTGTCGAACGCCACCGTGTAGGTGTTGATTGTCCACTTGGCATAGAGCGTTGTGCCGGCTGTTACCTTGTCAGTCACAAAGTCCCATGCGCTTGTGCAGGCAGCCTGCTTATACCAACCACCGAAGGTGTATCCAGTACGCATAGGATCCGCGGGGGCGGTGATTGTGGCGTTATGCTGCGCCGAGATCGAAGCGACCGGGCTGCCACCTTGGCTGTCAAACGCCACCGTGTAGGTGTTGATTGTCCACTTGGCATA
>JAEYRA010000191.1 GCA_023409755.1 Bacillota bacterium | reverse complement strand
CGCTTCCGCGTCGACGGCTCGCTGATACAGGTGCTGACCACGCCCATGAACGCCCACGCGGCGATGATCGCCCGCATCAAGATCATGAGCAACCTGGACATCGCCGAGCGCCGCCGGCCCCAGGACGGACGGTTGGAGCTCAGCCTGGCGGGGCGTACCATCGACGTGCGCGTCTCCACTGTGCCCACCATCCATGGCGAGAAGGCCGTGCTGCGCTTGCTGGACCGTGCCTCCTTCCTGCTGCCAAAGGAAGAACTGGGCATGACGCCGGAAAACCTGGCTCAGTTCGCCGCGCTGCTGCGCAACCCCCACGGGATCCTTCTGCTCTGCGGCCCCACGGGCAGCGGCAAAACGACGACCCTCTACACCATGCTCAATGAGCTCAACGAGCCCACCAAGAACATCATTACCATTGAGGACCCGGTGGAGTATATGCTTTCGGGCATCAACCAGGTACAGGTGAACCCCAAAGCCGGTGTGGACTTCGCGGCGGGGCTGCGCAGCGTCCTTCGCCAGGACCCGAACATCATCATGGTGGGCGAGATCCGCGATGAGGAGACGGTGGAAATCGCCATCCGCGCGGCCATCACCGGCCACCTGGTGCTCTCCACCATCCACACCAACGACGCCGCCAGCGCCATCACCCGCATTGAGGACATGGGCATCCCCTCCTTCCTCGTTGCCGCGTCGCTGGCCGGGGTCATCGCCCAGCGGCTGGTGCGGCGCAACTGCCCCCAGTGCGCCAGGCCCTATGACCCCGACCCCGAGGTTCTGTCGCTGCTGGGGCTCCCGGCGGGCGGCGAATACCGCCGGGGCGAGGGCTGCCCGGCTTGCGGGGGCACCGGCTACCGCGGCCGGCAGGCCGTGTTTGAGATTCTGCCCATTGACCGCGCCTTGCGTGACATGATCCACCAAAAGGCATCGCTTTCACAGATGCTGGACCACGCCAAAGCCCGCGGTATGCGCCTGCTGGGGCAGGAGTGCGCACGCCTGGCCAGCGAAGGGGCCATCAACGCAGAAGAAGCGCTTCGCATCGCCTACCGCCAGGACGGCTGAACGGAGGAAAAATGGAGTCGAACAAGCTGTTGGAACGAGTAGTCGAGCTGGACGCGTCCGACCTGCACATCACCACCGGCGCGCCGCCCACCTACCGTGTGCTGGGCCGCCTGGTGGCTGAGGGCGCCGCGCTGACGAGCGCCGACGCTGAGGCGTTCGTGCGCCAGATACTGACGGAGAACCAGTGGCAGGAATACTGCCGCCGGGGGGAGCTGGACCTGCCCCTCTCCACGCATCTCAGCCGTTTCCGCGTCAGCGCCTACCACCAGCGGGGAAGCTGCGCCGCGGCGCTGCGCACCATCACGCCTGGCATCCGCTCCCTCAGCGAGCTGGGCCTGCCCGCCATGCTGGCCGACCTCTGCATGCTGCCAAGGGGCCTGGTGCTGGTGACCGGCCCGACCGGCAGCGGCAAGTCCACCACCCTGGCGGCGATGATCGACATCATCAACGAGCGGCGGGACTGCCACATCATGTCGCTGGAGGACCCCATTGAATACCTGCACCGCCACAAGCGGAGCATCGTGAACCAGCGGGAGATCGGCAGCGACACCGAAAGCTACGCCACCGGCCTGCGCAGCGTGCTGCGGCAGGACCCGGACGTCATCCTCATCGGCGAGATGCGGGATCTCGACTCCATCGCCATCGCGCTGACCGCGGCCGAGACCGGTCATCTGGTGTTCTCCACCCTCCATACCATCGGCGCAGCGCAGACGATCGACCGCATCATCGACGTGTTCCCGCCCCATCAGCAAGGGCAGATCCGGGTGCAGCTTTCCACCGCGCTGCAGGGGGTTATCTCCCAGCAGCTGCTGCCGGAGATGAGCGGCCGCAAACGGGTGCCGGCGCTGGAGATCATGCTGGCCTCCCCCGCCATCCGCAACCTCATCCGTGAGGAAAAGATCCCGCAGATCAACAACGCCATCCACACCAGCGGGGCCAGCGGCATGGTGACCATGGACATGGCGCTGGTGCGGCTCTACCGGGCCGGGCTCATCAGCTGGGATGTGTGCCTGGAATACTGCGTGGAGCCGGAGAATTTGAAAAGATTGGTACATTCCTGATGACTTTACCAATATTTGTGATACAATAGGGTTATCTACAACCAATTATGGAAAATACACCCAAGCGAGGCAGAGGCATCGCACCTGGCTGACGTGACGGAGGAAGCGGAACGTGGCGAAATTCCAATACACAGCAACCAATATGGCGGGTCGGACGATGGACGGCCTCTACGAAGCGCATGACCGCCGCGATGTGGTGGAGATGCTGCGCACGCGCTCCTATTACCCGCTGCGCATTGCCGAGGTGAAGACCAACCAGGGCCTGAGCCGTGAGCTGGGCCGTAAAATATCACTCAAAGATCTGTCCCTCTTCTGCCAGCAGTTTTCCACCATACTCTCCTCGGGCATTGCCGTGGGGCAAGCGTTGGACATTCTGGCCCAACAGACCGAGAACAAGCGCCTGAAAGGCGTGCTGCGGGATGTGTACGAGAAGGTGCAGACCGGCCAAAGCCTGTCCGAAGCCTTTGAGGATCATGCCGACCGCTTCCCCAGCGTCTTCATGAGCATGCTGCGGGTGGGCGAGGTCTCCGGCACGCTGGAGGTCAGCCTCAAGCGCCTGCACGGCTACTTCCGTCAGGAGTACAACCTCTCGCAGAAGTTCAAGACCGCCATGGTGTACCCCGCCATCGTCAGCGGTCTGGCGCTGGTCATCGTGACATTCCTGCTGATCTTCATCGTGCCCACCTTCCAGGGCGTGTTTGAGAGCGCCGGGGCGACGCTGCCCAAACCCACGCAGATCCTGCTCGCCCTGAGCAATGGCCTGCGACACCATTACCCGGTCGTCATTGCGGTGGTGCTGGGGGTCGTCGTGCTCTTTTATGGCTACAAACGCTCCGCCGGCGGCAAGGTGTCGCTTGCTCGGCTGTCGCTGTCGGTTCCGGCCTTCGGGCCCCTCAACCGCAAGCTGCTGGTTTCACGCTTCACACGCACCCTCTCCACGATGACGGCCTCCGGCGTGCCGCTGACACAGGCGCTGGACATCACCTCCCGGGTGGTTGCCAACCCCTATGTGGAGCAGGAGCTCAAGACGGCACAGGACGCCATCCAGCAGGGGGTGCCGCTCTATCGGCCGCTGAGCACGATCAACGCCTTCCCGCCCATGGTCATCCAGATGACCCGGTTGGGCGAGGAATCGGGCCAGCTTGACTACATGCTGGAGCAGACCGCCGTCTACTACGACAGCGAGACCGAGACCGCCATCGCCCGGCTGACGGCAGCCATCGAGCCGGCCATCATCATCGTGCTGGGCGGCATGATCCTATTCGTGGTGCTCTCCATCCTGCTGCCCACGTTCCGCATGGCCAGCTTAGTGGGCGGCCTGGGCTGACACGGTTCACCCCCCGCAAGGGGATCCCAATACGAAATTATAGCGATACGCTATAATTATAAAAAAACCGGAGGTGCCTTTCCATGTATGCCCTGATGCACAAGAAGAAGAACAACAAAGGCTTCACCCTCATCGAGCTCATCGTCGTCGTCGCCATCCTGGCGATCCTGGCCGCCGTGGCCGTGCCAACGTTCCTTACCCTACGTGGCCAAGCTGAAGATAGTATTTTTGACAGCGACGTGAGCACCCTGTGCGGTGCCATCAACGTCTACAATGCCAGCAACGAAGGTAAAATTACTAAAACCTCTGATGATCCAGAGGGCACACTGTCCGGTGCCGGGCTATTGCCGGTGTTCGACACCAACAGCTTTGACGAAATATTCGCAGCTGTGGTGTGGACCGATGAAGGTGTGGCCGTGGTGCATGCGCCTGCCGCAGGCGGCTGACCAGAACGACTCTCGACAACAACCGGGGAATGGAACGCTTCGGCGTTCCGTTCCCCTCCCTCTATCGACTTTAAAGGTGAACGATGCAACAAGGTTGGCTGTGGTGGTATTTCGCACTGTGGGTGTTTGTACTGGGGTTGTGCGTGGGCTCGTTTCTCAACGTCTGTATCTGGCGGATCCCGCGTAAACTCTCTTTGTGCAAGCCGCCCTCCCACTGCCCGGCCTGCAACGCGCGATTGACGGCGCGAGACCTGATCCCGGTGGCAAGCTATGTGGCCCTGCGGGGCCGGTGCCGCCACTGCGGCGCACCCATCGCCCCGCGCTACCCCGCGGTGGAGCTGCTGACAGGCTTCCTCTACCTGCTCTGCTACTGGGTGCTGCCCGATTACCGGCAGCTGCTGCCCGCCTTGGTGCTGGTGTCCGTGCTCATCCCGGTGGCCTTCATTGACGCCGAGCAAAGCATCATCCCCAATGGGCTCATGCTCTTTGGCCTGGCGGCGGGGCTGGTGTGCCTGGCCTTCCTCCACCCCGAAAGCTGGCGCTCGTCTCTCACCGGTGCGCTGATGGCAGCGGGGCTGCTGTTCCTGGTGGATGTGCTCTCCCGCCTGTTGCTGCGCAAGGAAGGCATGGGCGGGGGCGACGTCAAGCTCATGGCGGTGGTGGGGCTCTTCCTGGGGCTGCGGCTGGTGATGCTGGCGCTGCTGCTGGCAGTGGTGGCCGGGGGCCTGGTAGGCGCAGGGCTGCTGCTCTCCAAGAAAGTGAAGCCCGGCGGGTACTTCCCCTTCGGCCCCTTCCTGGCCGTCGGTTCCTTCGTGACTCTGCTCTTTGGCGAGGAGATCCTCGCCGGTTACATGCACTGGATACAAATGCTAGTGGGGTTGATGATCGGATGATGAAACGGTTGTCAATAAAAAACGAAAAAGGTATGACGCTGCTGGAGGTGCTGGTCGCCGTCTTCATCCTGGCGATGATTGCGATGCCCCTGCTCAACCTCATGGCGGCCAACATTCGTACGTCCAAAAGTGCTGAACAGATTGTGAACAGCACCTATACCGCGCAATCTCTGGCGGAAGAGCTCTATGCCAAAAGCTACACCGAACTCTTCGCCTCCCAATACAGCAAACAGCCCTACCACGGCAAGTTTGCCTCGGTCAAAGTCGTGCCCTCCGGCTCCTACCCCAACCTTGTGGGCGGCGGGCAGGCCTGCTACGCCCACCTGATCTTCCAAGGCGGCAAAGCCACCTTTGTGGGGCCTGACGGCGTACTCCAGATCGGCTCGGCGGGCAATGTGACGCTGAAGGTATCCAGCACAGGGTACACGCTGTCGGGCGAAATGGCCCAGAGCGGCACCAAGCCCAACAAACCTCTGGTGCTCATCGTCAACACTGGCTCGGCGGCGCTGTCCGGGGCCGTCAACATCACCGTGAACGGCGCGGCCTGCGCGCTGTATCGCGCCCCCAGCCACGAGGTGAAGGTGAGCGGAGCGTCCCAGCTGGCGGAATACGCCAACGACACGCCGCCCAAGACCATGATGGTGAGCGCCGTGTGCATGGTGTATGACAGCGCCGGCGGCGGCAGCCCCTCCAGCGCCGCAGAACCCACACTGGAGGTGGCGGTGCGATGAGAAACGAACGTGCCAACCGCAAAGGCGTGACGCTGGTGGAGCTCATCATCGCGGTGGGGCTGCTCGCCGTGGTCGTCACCGGGGCATACTCCTTGCTGACGCTGGGCATCAAAAGCTATAACCTGCACACCGAGTCTTCGGTGAGCCAGACCGCCCTGCGCGAATCGGCGCTGCACCTCTCCAAGGTGGTCAAGAACGCGCCGGACGGCTCCGTCTCCACCGATGGGACGACGGTGACGGCAGACGGTACCGTCTACCGCGTGTCGGGCGGTGCGCTCTACTACGGCAGCTCGCTGGTCACCCGCAATATTTCATCGCTGGCTGCCACCCTCACCGGAAACATCCTTACTGTAACACTGACAGCCGACGACGGCCAAACCCTGGAGACGTCGCTGCACACCAACCCATGAAAGGAGCGCAGCCATGAACCGCAAACACAACATTGCCGTTCTCTTGAACAACCGTGGCTCGGCTCTGGTCACCACCTTTCTGGTGCTCATCGTACTGGTGGCGCTGGGGCTGGCGATGACCACGCTGGCGGTAGCCAACTTTCAACAGTCTACAACCATCGACAACTACGAGCGCAACTACTACTCCGCCGAAGGCGCGGCCCAGCTGGCGGTGGATAACCTGAAGCGCGAAGTGATGGACTATTACAACGATATGGCCATCGCCCGTGCCAACACCGCCAACCTGAGCCAATACAACGTGCTGTATGACAATTTCTTTGCCAACATCCGCAGCAACGCGGCAGCTTCCTTTGCCGAGCCTGAGGTAGCCGTCAGCGAAGGCGCGGGCCCAGACACCATCTCCACCACCTACCTCGCACCGGTGAAGATTGACAGCGACAGCTATCGCTACACCATCGAATCCACCGCAACCGGTGCCCGCGCTGCCCGTACGGTCACCGCCTCCATCGTCATCAAGCGCAACGGCATCACCTACATCCCCGGCAGCCTCCCCCCGCCCTACGGCGAGCAGTCGATCATCGCGGGCGGGACGTTCGATAGATCCTCAACCGATACAAAGGTAACAGTCAGCATTGACAACGCTCTGGGTAAGGGTTATGGCTCCGTCCTGGTGGGTGCTTACAAGAACAGGGATCCTTCCGTCATCACCCCGGAGCAAGCATATGCAGCTACCTCGGATGGCTTAAATATGAAAAATCGCACTGCCGGCGGGTGGATTGACCCGTCGACGGCGATGGGCATCAACTGGGATGAAAGCTACCCGGGGTTCAGCAAGCCCGACCTAGCTAGCATGGAGTCGCTTGACGCCAGTAGTTACAGAAGTGCCAACTACACGGGAACCTCCAGCAACTGGAGGACACTGTATTGCGCCGGGGATGTGAGCTTCAGCAAGTCAACCATCGGGTTTGTACGCATCTACTGCGACGGTGATTTCAACTGGGATGGCGGTACACAAACCAACAATACCAAGGTGGAAATCTACTGCAAGGGCAACGTAACGATCGAAAACCTTGCCAGAACCGACTTCAAGATTGTCTGCGACGGCAACGTGACGATAATCGGCGGTAACTCCACCAATGTGACTGTCTACTGCAAAGGCGACTTCACTGACAGTTCAACCTCCCGCGCGAACGCGCAATATTACGTGGGCGGTGCGTACGCGATGTCTGGCGGCAACTTCTCAGGGAAATCGGTGGTCTATGCTGAGAAAAAGCTGACCATAGGGAGCGTTTGCAGCGGTTTCTTCTACACCAACGGTGATGCGGTCATCAACCGCGGCGGCTCCCTCACCGGCCAGCTGGTCGCCAAGGGCGACGTGATCATCCGAGAATCGTATAATTTCAAATACGACGCTTCCACCGTCAACGGGGCGCTGGCCAATCTGGACGGCACACCGCTGGATCCATCGGGTGCCAAGGAGCCCCAGATCATCATGCCGGTCAACGGTGCCATCTTCATGGATGAGACCGAACCGAAAGACAAGGACTAACCCAACCGAGAGGAGCTTCCCATGCAGATTCAAAAGAAAAAGCTCATCGGCGTCGACATCGGCTCCGCCGCCGTGAAGGCCGTGCGCAACACCGGCGGTGCGCAGGGCTGGCGCTTCGGCTGGGCCCCCATGCCCGAGGGCGTGCTGGCTGGCAACCAGATCCAGTCCCCCGCCCTGCTGGGCCAGGCCGTCAAGCGGGCCATTGCCGATGGCCGGCTGGGCGGCGGCCCGGTGGCGCTGACGCTGAGCGGCAACGACGTGATCATCCGCCACACCACCCTGCCCAAGATGACGCCCGAGCAGCTGCGCCAGAATGTGATTGACGAGATCTCCGGCTATCTGGCGGTGGACCCCACGCTCTACACCATTGACTACAAGGTGCAGGAAGTGCTGCAGGAGGGCGACGCCACCCAGTACCGCGTGATGATTGTGGCGGTGCAGAACAGCACCCTGGCCGCCTATGTGCAGGCGCTCAAGACGGCAGGGCTGAAGGTGGCATCGGTGGATGTATCGGCCAACGCCAAGGAGAAGCTCGTGAACCTGCTGACCGGCCAGCCGCAGAACTGTGTGGTGATGGACCTGGGCATGCAGGGCACCACCACCGACACCTACTTTCAAGGGCGGTTCTACGTCAACAAGATCAGCTCCATCGGTCTCAACACCGCGGTGAACACCCTGGCAACCGCCCTGAAGACTGACACGACCACGGCCTGGGAACGGCTCCGCGCCGGTGACCCCAGCCCCGAAACCACCGCTGCCCTGGGGGACTACCTGGAGCAGATGCTCTTCGATTCCCTGCGCGTCATTGACTACTTCCGCTCCCGCAACGGCATGGCAACCATCGACCGGGTTTACCTGTGCGGGGGCGGCGCGGCCATCCCCGGCATTGTGAGCCTGATTGCCGAACGTACGGGGCTGGCGGTGGAGCCGCTGACCCAAGCGCTGTCCCCCTTCTTCGGGCCGGGCGGCAGCACCAACCCCTGGTTGAGCGGTGCCGCGGCTGCGGCCGGTGCAACTCTGACGGAGGTGGAAGGCTGATGAACACGCAACCTGCGACAACGCCCCGGCGGCGCACTTCCAGCAGCTTCCGCCTCAGTTCCGCTCCCCTCAAACGGGACATCAACCTTGTATCCAACGAGGCAGCCAAGGCACGGGCTGCCCGCCGGGTGGCCTTCCTGCTGCTGGGTCTGCTGGCAGCCGCCCTGGTGGGGTATGTGGCCTTCGCCATACCAATGATGCTGGAGAAGAACCTGAACCGCGAACTCCAGGAGGCGCAGAGCCAAATGGAAGGCGTAGCCGCTGACACCCAGTTTACCGATCTCACCGCCCAGCGTGACCAGGTCAAGGCGATGGTCGACCTCTTCACCACCCTGGAGAGTGAGGATTACACGCCGTCTGAGCTTCTGACCCTGCTCCAGGGCGTCTGCCCGAAGAGCACCACGCTGCTGAGCGTCTCCATGACGACCGATGGCATTCAGCTCATCGGCCACGCCAATGTGGACCGCGATGTCGCCCAGCTCGTGGTAAACCTGCAGCAAAGCGGAGTGTTCCGGAGCGTCTCCCTCCTCTCAGTGGAGGACGCCGATGTGCTGCAAACTGAGGCGGCCGACACCGAGGATACCAACGAGCCTGCCGCCACACCTAAGTCCAACCTGCGGTTGTTCACGGTGAATGCGGCATTCCCCCCGCGCATCAACCCGCTGACCGCACCGGTGGACAGCGCAGCCCCCACCGCCGCCACGGCGGAATCCACCCAAGGCGGTGATAACCCATGACACTGAGCAAACGCGAGAAATACCTGCTGATCTTTGGCGGTCTCTTCGTGGCCGTCGTGCTCTACACGGTTTACTTCCTGCTGCCCTGGCTGCAACGCCAGCAGCAAAGCCGACAGGCACTGCAGGAGGCCCAGCAGCAGGCGCAGATTCAACAGTTCCAGGTACAGGCCCAGAACACCCTGCAGACGGAGCTCCAGACCCTGAACGCCGAATTGGCTGACAAGACGGCAACGGTACCTACCGGTATGGATAGCGCTCGGATGCTGCTGTATCTCAATGATCTCTTTGACGGTAACGCATCCGATGTGCAGTATACCTTCGACGCCGGGGCAAAGAACAGCGGTTCGCTGCTCTACCAGACCGTGGCCGTCGACTTCGTGGCCACCGAAGCCAACCTTAACAAGATTTTAGCCACCCTGGCCGAGGAAAAGCTCTACAACAAAGTCCAAGTCTTCCAGACCACCTACCGCACAGACCTGGGCACCGAAGAAGCCGAGCAGATACAGACCGGCGGCAAGGAATCAGAGGATAAGCCCGCTGAAAAAGGTGCACCAGAAGCCCTTAAGGTACACCTGGAGACTTACTTCATCGCCCTGCCGACGAAGGACGGCACAGCAGCAGAACCGGCGCTTGCACCGGCCACTGATACACGGGACGGAGAATTGTTCCCAGCAGAATGAACGGATAAAGCAAACGGCCGGGCAAATGCCCGGCCGTTTCTCTTCATTAAATATGAGGAACCCTGTCCGCTATTGTAGAGCGCGGATCTCGTCAGCCAACTCCTGCCGCGGGGGCACGCCGATGCTCGCGCCCACCAGCCCATGCACCGCCCGCACCGTGCCGCCCCGCGC
The DNA here is from genome assembly GCA_023409755.1 of Bacillota bacterium. Classification (GTDB taxonomy): domain Bacteria; phylum Bacillota; class Clostridia; order Christensenellales; family UMGS416; genus JAEYRA01. The sequence goes on along the minus strand of JAEYRA010000191.1, from coordinate 4,553 downwards.
GGCCACCCACCGGCGCAACAGGTCAACTGCCTTGGGTGCGGCGGCACTGGGGTCGGCCTGCACGGTGTAGAGTACAACCTCCCGCCCCGCGAGACTTGCATGCCGCAGGAAGCTATGCACCGCCGGGGCGGGCCGGCTCGCCCAGATGGGTGTCAGCAGGTGAACGACCTTGGCATCCCCCAACTCATCCCAGGGGGTGCCCACCAACTTGCTGCACCGGCCAAACAACGCAGCCATGGCTCCGCGCATCACCGCGCCGTTGTCGGTGCCACGCGGTTTTACCTCCTGCAGGGCCACCAACTGCCCGCCGGTGGCCTCCGCCAATGCCTGCGCCGCCAGAGCACAGTTGCCGCCGAAGCTGTAATACACAATGACCGAATCCATGATTTCACATCCCTCCCTACCCCGCGCCTTTTCAAAACGCGGTGAATTGATTATACTGTTAGAATAAGTATAACATGACGTTGGAGAATGATCTATGGTTACAAAACAAGATGCCGCCCAAGGGGTGGAGCGGCTGCTTCAATACGGCCTGCGCGTGGGGATGCTGACGGGGCTGGATGTCCCCCTGGCACGCAATGCCCTGCTGGGTGCCCTGCAACTGCCGCAACCTGCCGATGCCCCCTGTGCCGATGACGCACAGGAACTGGCGGCAGTGCTGGAACCCCTGCTGGCGTACGCTATGCAGCAGGGAATCATCGAGAACGACACCGAGACCGAACGCGACCTCTTCGACACCCTTCTCATGGGTTGTATGATGCCCCGCCCCTCGGAGATCAGCGAGCGTTTTGATGAAATAGAGGCGGACCAGGGGACCAAGGCGGCCTGCGACTGGTTCTATCAGCTCAACATCGACTGCGGTTACATCCGTGCGGACCGCGTGGCCCGAAACATCGCGTGGACCCAGGACAGCCCCTATGGCACCATGCAGATCACCATCAACCTCAGCAAGCCTGAGAAGGACCCACGCGAGGTGGCTCGCCTGAAGACCTTGCCCCAGGTGGGCTACCCCAAATGCATGTTGTGCGTGGACAATGTGGGGTACCCGGGACGGTTGAACCACCCCGCCCGCCAGACGCTGCGGATGCTGCCGCTGCGCCTAAACGATGAACCCTGGTACTTCCAGTATTCCCCCTACGTGTACTACCAGGAGCACTGCATCGTGCTGCGGCAGGAGCATGTGCCCATGACCATCTGCCGGGAGACGTTCGTGCGCCTGTTGGAGTTCCTGCAGCGCTTCCCCCACTACTTCATCGGCTCCAACGCAGGCATTCCCATCGTGGGCGGCTCCATCCTGAACCACGACCACTTCCAGGGCGGCGTGTGGACGATGCCCATGGCGGAGGCGCCCATTGACCAACCGCTGCAAATCGATGGCGTTCCGGGCCTGACGGCGGGCATCGTGCGCTGGCCCATGACGGTGCTGCGGCTGCGGCACGCCGACCCAGCGGTACTGGTGGACGTGGCTGACCGGGTGTTCACCACCTGGCTGGGGTATGACGACCCGGGGCTGGCCATCCTCTCCCACACAGGCGATACCCCCCACAACGCCATTACTCCCATTGCCCGTATGAAGGACGGCCAGTTTGAGCTGGACCTGGTGCTGCGCAACAACCGCACCAGCGATGAGCACCCGATGGGCATCTTCCACGTGCATGGCGACCTGCACCACATCAAGCGGGAGAACATCGGCCTCATCGAGGTCATGGGCCTCTTCATCCTGCCAGGACGCCTGCAGGAGGAGTTTGACGGCCTGGCACGCATCCTGTGCGGGCAAGAGACCCCGGACCGCACGGCACTGGCTGACGAAGGCCACCCCCTGCACAAGCACCTGTCCTGGTTGGAGCAGATGCTGGGGGAAGGCCCGGCGGCAAGTTACGAGGAAGCGATGGAGCGCATCCGTACCCAGTGCGGGCAGTTCTGCGTCCGTCTGCTGCACGACTGCGGCGTCTTCAAAGACGACCGGGCCGGTCGGGCGGGCTTCCTGCGGTTCCTGGGTTCGGTGGGGTTCACAGCCTGAAGCATTTCACGTCCGCTGCTGCGGCGACAACGACGGTGTTGACCATATGGCCGGGCGGAGAACTCTCCGCCCCGGTTTTGTCTTTCGGTGTCGGATTGCATTTTCCGAACCTGCAAGGTATCATCAGTAAAACGATGGTGAGGGGAACGAGAGATGATTCTATCCGGTTTGGAGATCGCCCGGCAACTGCGCCTGGGCACGATCGATATCACGCCATTTGACGAGCGATACCTCAACCCCAACAGTTACAACCTGCGGCTGCACAACGAGCTTCTGGTCTATACCGACGACGTGCTGGACATGAAGCGCCTACCGCACACCGAGGAGCTGACCATCCCCGAGGAAGGGTTGGTGCTGCAGCCCGGCAAGCTCTACCTTGGCCGTACCTACGAGCGCACCACGACCAACGCCTATGTCCCCATGCTGGAGGGTCGCTCATCGGTGGGGCGGCTGGGCCTCACCATCCATGTCACCGCGGGTTTTGGTGACGTGGGTTTCTCCGGCTTTTGGACGCTGGAGATCCAGTGTGTCCAACCGGTGCGCATTTACCCCATGGTGGAGATCTGCCAGATCTATTACCACACCATTGAGGGGGAATATATTCCATACCACAGCGGTAAATACCAGGCCAACGAAGGCATTCAACCAAGTCTGCTGTACCGCGATTTCATCGATCAGCCCAACGAATGACCCCTGCCACGGCATAATGCGTCCTCCGCACTCATAGAATGCACCGGTGATGGTGATGAGCAACAGCAAACGAGGACGGACAACCCTGCGCTCGCTGCCCGGCCCCCGGGCGACCGGCGTCTGCCTGCACACGGTGAGCGACGGGCTGCTGGAAGCGGTGGTGTCGGCCCAATCGATGGCCAAAGGTGCGTCGCTGACGGCCTTGCTGCAGTATGGGCCAATGGAAGGATACCGTTGCCTGCCGGCCCAGTCACTGGAGCAGCCGCTGACGGCCAAGGGTATCCTGCCGGCCGCCGTGTGGGTGCTGGACCGCGGCGCCCCGGTGCTGTGGGCACCGCTGACAACCGGCCCCTTTGAACTGGAGGTGGCCAGGACAAGGCTGCTGCAGCCAGTGGAACCCAAAGGCATCGAGCACGCACAACCGATGACGCACGACGACGATGTGCCCGTCGTCAGCACCCCAGCCCAAGAACCCCTGCCATTGGCCGCTGACACCACACAGGAAGATGAGGTTGCGGTGACAAGGGACCTGCCAGCTGAGGAACGGCCCGAATGGAACCTCCCAGCCGTCAAGCCCCCCGAGAAACAAGTGCCGCCCGAGAACGAGGACAACACCAAGGCCGAACCACCCGAGGAAGACACGAAGAAGGACGAAAACGAAATGGAGGATACCGCTGCGGCTGCGCTGTGGGATGCCCCCGCGTTTGATACGGACACTGCCTCTGCCCCGGCTGTAGAGTTTGCCGATTCCCCCTCCGTAGAGTCCGTCTACGCCCCCGCCGTGGAGCTCGCCGAATCCCTCGCTGTGGAGCCGGCCGAATGGACTCCTCAGCCGCTGGTGATTGAGCGCGCCCCCCGCCCTGGCCCATTGGCACCGGTCTACTCCCCCCTGTGGGACGACGTCTCGGCGGAGTTCGAGCGAATGCTGGACGCCCTGCCCACCGCCCGTCCCTTCCATAGCAGGGGCGACGAGGACGCACAGTTCGCCCAGCTGCCATTGGGCGGCGCGGTGCAGTGCTACATCGGCTCAGTCGTCATCGAGGGCAGGCATGTGTTCCTGCAGGCCGTACCCAGCCGCCCCTATGGCCGCCCAGCGGGGTTCGACCACACACTGGTGGCGCGGGATGGCAGCTGCTACTGGGTCAAGTATTTTATCGAGGACGAGTAACCCATTTATTCAGCAAGCAACCGCGCCTGTCGCAGACAGGCGCGGTTGCTTATGCTATACTTGCATTATGGAAACAACGATGCTCAGTGCCGCATTCTACCAGCGGCTGTACGAGGGAATCGGGATGGAGACGCCGCTGCGCTTCGACTGCGGACGACTGTGCGGCCATGCCTGTTGCGCCGTCACGCCCGACCTGCCCGGCATGTACCTCTTCCCTGGGGAGGCGGCACTCTATGAGGGTGTGCCCGGCTTTTCCGTCACGCCCGCCACCCTGTCGGGCTACGGGCCGGTGGCAATGCTAAGCTGCGACGGCGCCTGCGACCGTGAGCGCCGGCCGCTGGCCTGCCGCATCTTTCCCCTGGCCCCGCGTGCAACCGCCGACGGCCTGCGCCTGCGCATGGACCGGCGCGGGTTCGGTCTGTGCCCGCTGTGTGCCGAGGGCAAGGCTGGCCTGTGCGAACCCTTTGTGGTGGCGGTGGAGCGTGCACTGCAAGCGCTGTGGAGGGAGCCTGAAGGAGAGCGTTTTCTGCGTGCGCTGTCGGCACAGTTGAACGCCTTCGAGAGGCAAAGGTTATAAACCGGCGAGCGACACCGCTTCCACAGACTTACCGGCTCCAGGTGGGTGTCATAGAGACTATTTGATATTTAGATTTCTTTCTTGTACTCCACTAAATC
>JAEYRA010000018.1 GCA_023409755.1 Bacillota bacterium | reverse complement strand
CAGGTAGACCTCCTGGTCACGCACCGGGCAGCCGGCGGTGCAGCGGGCGCGCATGAGCTCGGTGCACTTGGTACACGCCAGGCAGGACTTGTTCTTTTGGAGCCCACGGCCCTCCAGGATGTCGCGGGCGAAATCCGGGTAGGCAAAGGCCATGCGCCCGAACCCAACGAGGGAGGCCCAGCCCTCCCGCACCATGCCGGCAGCCACCACATCGCCGGCGTCGCCCAGGTAGCTGATGCCGCTGGCCATCACCGCCAGGTTGGGGTAGGCCTGTTGCACGGCCCGCGCACCGGAAAGGATGCGCTCCACACCCTTCAGCGGATGCTCCGGCGGCTGGTAGCCACCCCGGCGGTAGGGTCGGTTGACGTGGGGGTTGACGTAGGGGTTGCCCATGGTGACGTTCAAAAGCTTCATGCCGCCTTCGTGCAGTTCGCCAATGAGCTGGAGCGGCTCGGTCAGGTCTGTCTTCGTGTAGTCGTCGGCGTCCTGGCCCCAACCGTAGGGGGTGGGTACGCCGTCATAAAGGTTCAAGCGGCTGGTGACGAGAAAACCGGCCGGGCATGCCGCTCGTGCGGCCGCCACGCTGTGCCGGTAAAAGGCGGTACGCCCCTCATAGTCGCCGCCGTAGGGGCCGGGCCGTACGAAGGCTGACAGCAATTCACTGCCAAGGTATCGGTGGCAGGCCTTGATGTCCACGCCGTCGAAGCCGGCCAGCACCGCCAGTTTTGTTACCCTGCCAAAGTCATCCTCCAGCGCGCGCAGTTGGTCGTCAGTTGCGATGCACTCCGCAGGCAGGGGGTGGTCACCTTCATAATAAGGATTGTTATAGGCGACGACCGGACGCGGCGTGCCATAGGGCTTGGCGTAGCGGCCGGCGTGGGTAAGCTGGGCAATCAGCACCACCTCGTGCCCGCAGGCCTGCCGGGCCGCCTCGCGGGTGGCATCCACCATCCGGCGGTAAGCGTCCACGTTGCCCTCGTGCAGCCATAGGTGACGGGGGTTGCCGCGCCCCTCCTCGGTCACGGCGATGGCCTCCACCCAGAGAAGCCCTGCACCGCCAGCCGCAAAGCGCCGGTAGCGCCGCAGCGTGAGTTCCCCCGGGCTGCCATCCGGCTCGCCGTCACAGCCCTCCATGGGCTGGATGGCCAGTCGGTTGGGGGCAACCCGCGTACCCAGCGTCAATGGTTGGGCCAGCACATCGGGTTGGTCGCAGGTGGGCAGGGTGGCGCCGGCGGTGGCAAGGTCCTGGCGCAGGGTCGGAAGGGAAGCGGTGCTCATAGAAAGCCTCCATCCATTTTCTTTACAGTAAGTATAGCAGAAAAGGAAGTGATGGTCGAATTCACCGGGAGAGGAGCAATATTGGTATATTAAGTAACAAATCCATGCACTTAACGGCTCTTGTACCTTTCGTGTAAGCTGTGTTAATTTAACATCTTGCTACCAGTGTCTATACATGTAAGCCTGTTTCTCACTTGACAGGATTATATAGCAATAATATAATCCGATTGTGCATAAGGCATAGTGTGCTCGTTATTTTTTTGTACAATACAGCAATGGGAGTGGGAGGGAGACACTGGTGACAGCAATATCCACTGGAAAGGATCGAGTGCCGGCAAAAAAGCCGGTGAAGATGACTGGACAACTGTGGAGGACTATCTGGTCTTACAAATACATCTATTTGATGTTATTGGTCCCCATGGCATTTTTTGTCATTTTCCGTTACATACCGATGTATGGCCTGCAGTTAGCGTTCAAACAGTATCACCTGCAGGGCATGGCCGCTAGCCCATGGATTGGCTTGGCAAACTTCAACCGCATGTGGGTGGAGACCGACTTTTACCGGTCCATAATCAACACGCTGATCGTGTCGTTCTTGAAGATTGCCATCGGGTTCCCCTTCCCGATTTTGCTGGCAATTATGATCAACGAAGTGTACATGCCGCGGTACCGGAAGTTCCTGCAGACGATCTACACCTTTCCGCACTTCCTATCCTGGATCATCGTCGCAGGCATCTGCCTGAACCTCTTCGGCGACAGCGGCGCCATCAAGAAGATTCTTTTGTCCATCAGCGCTACGCGTGAGATCGGATCAAACTGGAACTTCCTCTACAACACCGGTATTTTCCGTAGTTTCCTGGTCGGTACCGACATTTGGAAGGAAGCCGGCTGGGGCACGATCATCTATCTCGCCAGTATCGCTGGCATTGACCCCTCCCTGTATGAGGCGGCCACCATCGACGGTTGCAACCGCGTGCAACGCATTTGGTACATCACCATCCCAGGCATTATGAACATGATCATCATCCAGTTCCTGCTGCGCGTCGGCGGTGTCATGGATGGTAGCTTTGACCAGATCTTCAACCTGTACTCCGCGCCGGTGTACCCCGTGGCCGATACCATCGACACCTTCATATACCGCATCACATTCCAGCGGCAGGTGGCAGTCGACTTCGGATTCTCCACGGCTGTGGGTCTCTTTAAGAACGTCATCAACTTCATTCTGCTCATCAGCGCCAATCAGATCGCCCGTGCCTTTGGCAACGACGGCATTATGTAGGGGAGGAGGAACATCATGGCAAGGAATAAAGAAGAAAAGATTGTTGTGAAGAAGGGAAACCGCATCCGCCGTTTCAGTTTCTTCGATGGGGTTTTGATTGCGATTCTCACCCTCTTCGCCATCACCATCCTCTACCCGTTCTACAACGCCGTCCTGGTATCGCTGGTGCCCCAGCAGATCTACATCCGCACGCCGTTCATGCTGTGGCCCCCGGCCGTGATTTGGGACAGCTATAAATTCGTCTTCAAATCCCGTCTCATCTGGATCAGCCTGGGCAACTCGGCCATCATCACCGTATTGGGTACGGCTTACAACATGTTCCTGACGATCCTGTGCGCTTACGCGCTCACCAAGCCCATTCCGGGCCGGCGGCTGTTCCGCTTCCTCATCGTGTTCACGATGTACTTTGGCGGTGGTATCATCCCGTTCTACCTCTTGATGATCAGCCTGCACCTCATCGACAACATCCTCGTCATGATCCTGCCGACCGGCATCACGATCATGTACATGCTGATTATCTCTGACTACTTCCGGAGCTTGCCTCCCTCGCTGGAGGAATCGGCCAGGATCGACGGGGCGACGGACGTCCGCATTCTATGGAGTATCATCTTGCCACTGTCGCTGCCGCTGTTGGCCACGTTCACCCTGTATTACGCGGTCGATCGCTGGAACGAGTGGTTCAACGGCATGCTGTTCATCAAATCCACCAATAAGTGGCCGTTACAGCTCACCTTGCGCCAGATCATCCAGGACGCAAACTTTGCCAACACCCAGTTGGTACCGGGGCAAAAGAGGCCGGACACCTATGGCGACAGCATCAAGATGGCTTCGATTGTCGTCACCATGTTCCCGATGATGATGATCTATCCGTTCTTGCAGCGATACTTCATCTCCGGCATGACCTTGGGAGCAGTCAAAGAATAATGGAAAAGTTTCCGGCAGCGATGCCGGAAAGGGTATAGCCCAAATACGAGGAAGGAGTGCATTGCCAATGAAAACCAACAAGCTGCTCGCTTTGGTGTTCGCCCTGGCGATGGTCGTCGGCTCACTGGTCGGCTGTCAGGGTAGCACACCGGCGGCAACCACGGCTGCGGGTGAACCCGCTGCCACCACCGCTGCTTCGGACACCGCCGAAACGGCGGCCGCCTCCGAGGCTCCCAAGGACGTCATCACCGTTTCGATGGACGTTATGGACGCTGAGAAGTGCGGCAACAACCCCAAGAGCGACTACATCAAACAGACCTTTGGCATCGAGTTCCAGTACATCCCGGTTACCTGGGGCGACTGGAATGAGAAGATCAAGACCTGGGTCACCACCAACGACATGCCCGATCTGGTGTGGTGGGATCTGAAGGGCGCGAGCTCTCAGGAATACAAGGCGTGGGCCCAGCAGGGCGCTTTCGCCGAGGTTCCGGAAGCCAGCCTGACCTCCCGTGCCAACCTGAACCGCATCTACACCAACAGCTCCTCGATCAACTCGCTGAAGGTGGATGGTAAGATCTATGCCATGGGCGCGACCCGCAATAACCCCGAAGTGGCGCAGAACACCTACCAGTCTTGGTGGGGCTATCGCCGTGACTGGGCGAAGGCCGTCGGCCTCTACAAGGAAGGCGACGTCTACACCTGGGAAGAGTGGAAGACCCTCGTGAAGACCGTTGTCGAGAAGAAGCCCGGTGGCGTTGAGACCGCTGGTCTGGTCATGGACACCTGGGCGTTCCCGCACGCTGCCAACCTGTTCATCGGGCCGGTGAAGGCAGAAGGCAATGAGACCTGCTCCTACATCAAGGGCGATGATGGCAAGTATTTGTGGCCGCCGTCGCTGCCCGCCTACAAGGAAGGCGTCATCGAGACCTACAACATGTATCAGGATGGCCTGATCTACAAGGATAACGTCAACTTCAAGGGTTCCGAGCCGGCCGACATGATGAAGGCTGGTACCGCGTTCGCCAAGTACGGCGTTGCCGCTGGTGACTTCAATGACTACACCAACACGCTGCTGAAGAATGGCCTGGCCACGGATGAAGACTGCATCGGCCCGGCGATCATCACCTTCGACGGCAACTTCTACATGACCCAGACCGAGGACTATTGGTCGGTCACCGCGTTCTCCAACAAGGTGGACGAGGAGAAGATGAACCGTGTTCTCGATATGTGGGACTACCTCCAGAGCGAGGAAGGCATCATGTTCCAGTACCTGGGCTTCAAGGACAAGGACTACTCGGTCAACGCCGATGGTTCCATCAAGGTTCTTTGGGCTGAGGATCCTGCTGTGAAGGGTACCTACGTCAACCCCTACAGCGAGATGCGGTTTGGCGAGTTCACCCCCGCCGGCCTGACCCCCGCTGGCAACCCGGCTGACAAGCCTTATGGCCAGAGCCAGGTGCAGCAGGTTTGGGACTACATGGGTGCCCACAAGGACACCACCTTCATCAAGCCCTTCGACTATGACGTTTCTTTCCTGAGCGCTCCGAACAAGGACCAGTTTGGTACCTTCGGTTCTGACGTGAAGGCCAAGCTCACCGAGTTCATCGTCTCCTCCAAGGACATTGGGGCCGACTGGGATGCCTTTATCGCCTCCATGATGCCCAAGGTTCAGCCGATCCTCGACGAGATCAACACCGCTCTCGTGAAGTAATTCCGAACGGCAGTTGAACCGAACGGCCCCCGCTGTATGGCGGGGGCCGTTTTCTGCGTGTCGACAAAGCGACAACCTTTCGCGTCTGCCGCTGTGGCGACAGCCGCGATTCAGAGAACTTGTTCTCGTTATGACCAGATCGGTCGCCGCACACGTCACCGACCGATCACTAATTGTAGCTCTCATGCGGGTTTCTAAGGATACGTTGCGCCTTCTGGCGGGACTTTCTCTTCTGCTCGCGCTGACTTCGACTGTCCTCCCGCCGAATGAATCGGCGGGAGGGTTTGTTCTTTCTGCGCGAAATGGTTTATAGACGACCTGAAACGGCTCCGCCGCACGGCGGGCCGTGGGTAACGGTGGATCTGCGGATGAAAACAGCCCCGTCCTGTGACGGGGCTGTCAGTGTTTCGTGATCGGGGGCGACGGCTCAGGCCTTTCTCCGCAGCGCTTGCAGCTCCTCCGGTGTCAGCTCCCCCCAGTCGCCGGGCTGCAGGGCCGGGTCCAGCGTGAGCGGGCCCATGGACAGGCGGTGGAGGCGCAGCACCTGGGCACCGCAGGCCTCAAACATGCGCTTGACTTGGTGGAACTTCCCCTCGGTCAGTGTGACCTGGGCGCGGCTGCCCTCCAGCGGGGTCAGTACGGCGGGCTGGCTCACAAAGTCGCCCAGGTTGAGGCCTTGCGCAAAGGCGGCCACATCTGCTTCGGTGGCTGGGCGGTCCAGCAAGGCTTCGTATACTTTCTCCACGTGTTTGCGGGGGGAGAGCAGCTCGTGGGAGAGCGGGCCGTCGTCGGTGAGCAGCAGCAGCCCCGTGGTATCACGGTCCAGCCGACCCACCGGGAAGAGCGCCCGCTCCCGGTATGCGCCTTCCAACAGGTCGAGCACCGTGTCACTCCAGCGGTCATCGGTGGCAGAGACCACGCCTTCAGGCTTGTGAAGCATCAGATAGACGTGCTCCTGGTAGCGCAGCTGTTCACCACGATAGGTGATTTCAACCGTTTCCGGGTCAATGGACAGGGCGGGGTCGCGCTGTACGGTGCCGTTCACCTCCACTAGGTCAAGACGCAGCAGCTTCTTGACCTCCGAGCGTGTACCAACGCCGCAGGCACTGAGGAACTTATCCAAACGCATGGGTTTGCTCATGTTGTCGTCTTTCTGGTCGTTTTGGTGGTGGTTGTTTCCTTGGCGGTGGTCTTTTTGGCGGCAGTGGGCTTGCCGGTTCCTGCGGAGGACGTCTCCTTGGCTGTCCCGGCATCTGTGTCACTGGCGGCCTTCTTGGTGGTTGCCTTGGCGGTTGTGCCGGTGGCGGCTTTCTTGGTGGTCGTCTTGGCAGTCGTGCTGGCGGCCTTCTTGGTGGTCGTCTTGGCGGCTGTGCCGGTGGCGGCCTTCTTGGCGGTTGTTTTGGCAGTTGTGGTCTTTTTGGCGGCCGTCGCTTTGGCGCGTGCCTTCGGTGCGGGGGTTGGCAAATCCAGAATGGGTTCACCGCCCTCCGGTGCCCACACGGCGTAGGGAGCCTGTGTACGCAGCGTCAGCGTGCCACCCTCCACCGCCAGGGTCTGGTCAGCCAACAGTTTCTTTGCCATCTCCTCGGTGACCTCCGGGCCGCCATGCTTGCTGGCCGTGTCCTTCCAGATGCTGAACCGGCACCCCGTGCGCCACCGTGCGCAGTAGAAGGTCTTGGAGTTCTCATACAGGCTGCTTCCGCAGCTGGGGCAGGTGCCCACTGGCTCCCGCGGACCTGCGCTCAGCGGACGGGATTTGTCCTGCGGGAATTCGACGCCCTCCACCTTCTGGCGGGAGGCGTTGACGATCTTGATGACGAAGGCACGAATCTCTTCCATGAAGGCTGCGGGGTTCTTTTCCCCCCGGCCTATCTCGGCCAGTTCCTTTTCCCATCGGCCGGTCATCTCCGGCGAGGCGAGGTCACTGACCAGCACCTCGACCAGCTTGATGCCCTTATCGGTGGGCACCAGCAAGCGGCCGGTGCGGCGCACGTAGCGCACCTGAATGAGCCGCTCGATGATGGATGCGCGGGTGGCAGGGGTGCCTAAACCGCTGTCCTTCATCTGTTCGCGCAGCTCCTCATCCTCCACCATGCGGCCGGCATGCTCCATCGCCCCCAGCAGGGAAGCTTCGGTGTAGCGCGGCGGTGGGGTGGTTTGCTTCTCTTCCAGCTTTGCGGCTTTCACCTTTCCGGCGTCGCCCTCGGCCAGGGCTGGCAGGTCTGCAAACTCCTCATCTTTCTTGGCTCGGGTCTTCCGCTTGGGGGCGTCGGCGGGCTCCGCGTACAGCGCAGACCAGCCAGGCACCAGAACGACCTTGCCCTTGGAAAGGAAGGGCTGTCCCTCGGTGCGGGTCACAACCGTCAGATACTCCAACTCCTGATCGGGGAAGAAGATGGCGAGGAAGCGCCGGACAATGAGGTCGAAGAGCTTGCCTTCGTCCTCCTCCAGGTTGAGCTTGCCCGGGTCGCGCCCAGTGGGGATGATGGCATGGTGGTCCGACACCCGCGCGTCGTTGATGACCCGGCCAAAGAGGTTGCGTTCGGAGGCTAGGGCCGTCTCCACAAAGGGCTGCCAGGGTTCCACGTTCAGCTTGGCCATGCGCCCTTTCAGGGTCTTGAAAATATCGCGGCTCAGGTACCGGCTGTCGGTACGGGGGTAGGTGATGAGCTTTCGCTTCTCGTAAAGCCCCTGGGCCAGCTCCAGCGTCTTGGCGGCCGACCAGCCGAACCGTCGGTTGGCGTCCCGCTGCAGCTCAGTCAGGTCGTAGAGCAGCGGCGGCTTGAAGCTCTTCTGTTCACGCTCCACGCTTTCCACTGTGTAGGGCTTGCCCTTGAGCTCCTCGGCCAGGGCGGCCGCCCATTCCAGCTTGTTTTGTGGGATGCGCGTGGGCCGGCCCTCGGCACTTTCATCAAACCAGCGGCCGGTGTACCCCTGGAACGTGGCCGTCAGTTCGTGGAAGGTCTCAGGCACAAAGGACTTGATCTCCTGCTCGCGCTTGACCATGATGGCAAGCGTGGGCGACTGCACCCGCCCCACCGACAGCAGCCGGTCGTATTGCAGGGTGTAGCCGCGGCTGCCGTTCATGCCCACCAGCCAGTCAGCCTCGGCTCGGCAGCGGGCAGATTGGTAGAGGTTGTCGTATTCCTGGCCCGGCCGCAACGCGGCAAACCCATCGCGGATGGCCTCATCGGTCATGGATGAGATCCAAAGCCGGCGGAAAGGCTTGGTGCAGCCCGCCATGTTGTAGATATAGCGGAAGATGAGCTCGCCTTCCCGGCCGGAGTCGGTGGCGCAGATCAGATCGGACACGGTCTCCAGGTTCATCAATCGTTTCACAGTTTCGAACTGCTGGCGTGTGCGGTAAGATACCTTGAGCTTCATCGTCTGGGGTAAAATTGGCAACGTGTCAAAGCTCCAGGTTTTGAGCGACTCGTCCATTTCCTCCGGCGAGCAGAGAGTCACCAGGTGGCCAATGGCCCAGGTGACGATGTAATCGTCGCCCTCAATCCAACCTTTGCTGCGGTTGCGGCAGCCCAACACCTTGGCGATGTCGGTGCCGACCGAGGGTTTTTCGGCGATTACGAGTGTCTTTGGCATGAATATCCTCCCGAAAATGTCGTGTTTGCCACAACAGATCCATATTACACCACGGGGACAGCCCGGTCAACCAACGGGTTTCATTTACACCCACACACCATTTATGATAAACTATTATTCTGTGATTATGACAGACAGGAGCTTTCATGACTAAGATTTTCGGCAACCGGGACTTCCTCCAACAGATGATGCGGCTGGCCCTGCCCATCGCCCTGCAGAACGTTCTGATGGCGGCCTTTGCCCTCATTGACACGACCATGGTGGCACACCTGGGGGATGGGGCCATCACAGCGGTCAACTTTGCCACACGATGGACGTTTATCATGCAGATTACCCTCTTCGGCGTGTGTTCAGGCGCGTCCATCCTCTATTCCCAGTTTTGGGGCGCGCGGGATCACAAGGGGATTCGTCAGGTCTTTGGCCTCACCGTGCTCATTTCGCTGGCGGTGGCGGTGGTGTTCGGAGCGCTCATGGCTACCGTGCCGGAGACGATGATCCGCGTCTTCGCCGGCTACAGCGATGAGGAGTCGGTGCGCAGCGTCGTGGACATGGGTACGTCGTTCCTGCGTATCTTTGTGTTCAACTGCCCGCTTTTTGCGCTCAACTACCTGCTGGCTATCTCCATGCGCAGCACCGAGGAGGTGCACATCCCCCTGCTGACCAGCGTCATCTCCATCGCTGTCAACACGGGTCTGAACTTCGTGCTTATTTATGGCAAGCTTGGCGTGCCGGCCATGGGTGTGGCTGGCGCCGCGGTGTCCACCACGATTGCAAACCTTGTGCAATTCGTGTTGCTGGTGGCCCTGGGCCGCCGGCGGAGACATGTGATCTTCCATGCCGTGCGGGAGTGGTTTGAGTTTGACCGCCGGCTTCTCCGCAAGTTTGTAAGCGTCGTGTGGCCGGTGCTCCTAAACGAAGGGCTTTGGGTGCTGGGCAACAGCGTCTACACCTTTGTCTTTGGCCGCCAGTACATCGCCGAGGTTGCGGCCTACTCCATCTATTCCAATGTGGACCAACTGCTCTTTGCCTTCATCATCGGTACCTCCAACGCCTGCGGCGTACTGGTGGGCAAGGCCGTGGGCGCTGGTGACGAAAAAGGCGCGTGGGACAATGCTAGGCACTGCCTGGCCAGCGGCATGTTGATTGCGGTGGGGCTTGGCTTGCTGGAGTTCCTGCTGCGGGTTCCTTTGGTGCAGCTCATTGGCCCGCGCAGCGCGGAAACGGCTCGTCTGACCGAACAGCTTCTGCTCATCAGCTCGTTCGTGATGCCGCTGAAGATGGGCTCGATGCTGTTCATTGTCGCCATTTTCCGCTCCGGCGGGCGGCCTCTCGTCGGGGCGATCATCGACGTGGGCTGTGTGTGGCTCATCGGTGCGCCGCTGGTGGCGCTGGCCGGGTTCGTCTGGCATCCGCCGTTCCCGGTGGTGTTCCTGCTCATCTTTGCTGAGGAAATCGTCAAGGTGAGTTTGGGCCTGGTGGTGTTCCTGCGCCGTAAGTGGATTCGGCAACTGACAAACAAAGCCCCGGAAGCGCCTGCGTTGACCGAGGCTGGGCAATACGAATAGCGACGGGAGGAAGGGGAGCATGACACTGCGGGACGGTCGGGTGGAACTGGTGGGGAAGATCGGCTCCATGGCGCTCATCCGACGAGAGGACAACGACATCGACTACAACATCTTCAGCCGCATTGGGGCTGAGCTCATGCCCGGCATGGTGTGGGTGTCCTCCGGCGCGGCGGAGATTGGCCGCCTGGACTTCATGAAGCGCAACGCCGGGTTGGAACTGGCCGGTGACGAGGAGGCCGCCAAGACCGACTACGCTGCCCAGGGCCAGGCCATCCTCATGGAGAATTACCGCCGCTACGTGTCGCCAGCCTATTCGCTGCGACAGCTGCTGGTGGAGCACACCCACTTCAACGACCGGGAGAAGAGCCGCCACATCCGGGAGTTCCTGCTGCGCTGCAGCCACCAGCGGGCCATTCCCATCGTCAACTACAACGACCCCGTCAGTGACGAGGAGACCCGCAAGATGGAGCTCTCCACCCTGCGGCAGACGAGTGACGACGTGGTGGAGTGTATTGACAACGACGAGACCGCCGCCGTCATTGCACGCCTCGTCAATGCCCGCCGGCTGCTCATCATGACCTCTGCCGAGGGCATCTACCTTGATCCGACCGACCCCTCCACCCTGGTGGAGACGGTGTCCGCGCCCGACGCCGACGCGCTGGTCACTGAGATTCGCCGCCTGCAGCAGTTCTGCGACGGCGCCAGCCGGCGGGGAGCAGGCGGTGCACGGGCCAAGCTGGAGTATTGCATTGGCCCCGCCGTCGCCGGTATTGAGGTCGTCATCGGCCACTCGCGCCACCACATCAGCGACCTGCTGGACGGCCGCGTGCCCTGCACCCGCATCGCCATCAAGGCCCGCTAGGGACGAAGAGGCCGATCGTTTGGCCGCTTGTAAATGAGACAGATAAAAGGAGCAGAGAGCCATGGCTCTCTGCTCCTTTTTGTGTTGTGCTTTGTCTCTATGCCTTGTACCTCAGCCGCCGCCTGTGGGCGACGTGCCCGGGGACGACGTTGGCGTGGGCGTCGGCGTGGCCGGGGTGGGGGTGGGCTTGACGGCCTGTGCGTAGCTGTACAAGTCCTGATAAGCAGCCAGCAGATTGTCATAGGCCGTCTGGGCCGGTACCATCGGGTCCTCAATGCCTGCCTTGATCAGCACCTTGATGGCCGAGACCTTGTTGTTGAGGGAGTTGACCACAGCGCTTGGCATCGACGGATTGTTGGCGATCATGGTCTTGACCTGGGCATTCAGGCTGTTGCACTGGTCCACCAGAATGTCCCACTTGGCCTTGACCTCTGCCCACTGGGCGGTGTGGACGGGGCAGAACAGCTCGGCGTACTCGGGGTTGTCGGGGTTCAGGTCGCTCAGGTTGCTGACGCTGGGGAAGTCCAGCACCGCCAGCGGGAAGTACTTCTTGATGTTGGCCTCGCTCATGCTGCGGATGGCAGAATCCTTGGGGATGACGAGGATGGCACTGGCCTCCACATCCTCCGCCGGGCAAAACTCGGTGGCCAGCTTTTGGCTCACGGTGCACATCTTGTTCTCATAGTGCATGTTGCAGCTCTCAGTTGGCACCGTACCCTTCAGGAACCAACCGGACGTCGGCTTGTAGTTGGGGTCCAGGGCACAGGCGCTGGTGGTCCTGAACCCCGACACGCCGCACAGCGTCGCCTTCACCAGCCCCAGGGAGCTGGGGCTGTCCTTGATGATTTTCTTGTCCTTCAGCCCCTCATGAATCTTGGTCATGAAGGCCTTGAAGATCGGTGCGGCCGCGCCGCCGCCGGTGGTGGTGGAGAGCTGCTTGTAATTGTCGTGCCCCACGTAGACCCCTGCCGAATAGTAGGGGGTGAACCCCACGAAGGACACGCCGCGGTAATCGCTGTTGGTGCCGGTCTTGCCCGCCACCGTCATGCCGGAGATGCGAGCCCCTGTGCCGGTACCGCCGTTGACCGCCGCGGTCAGCATGTCTACCATGATCCAGGCGGTGGAGGGCTTGAACACCTGGGTCTTGACGCGGATCTTGTTGGCGTCCATCACCGTGGCGCCTTGGCTGTCGATGATCTTGGTGAAGGTCAGCGGCTCGATGTAGGTGCCCTTGTTGCCAAAGGTGCCGAAAGCCGCGGCCATCGTCGTCATCGGCAAGCCCGAAGTGCCCAGAGACAGGCCAGGCCCGTCCTTGTTGAGCGAGGCGCTGACGCCATCCACGACGCCGTTCTTTGCCAGGTATTCCATGGAGTCGTCAATCGTCACATACTCCATGAGGAGCCGTGCCGCCACCACGTTCAAGGATTTGATGAGCGCTGTGCGGATGGGCACTGGGCCGCTGAAGCCGCCGCCGCCGTAGTTGTTGGGGTAGCCCTTGCCGCCCCAGCCGGTGATCTTGGCGGGGACATTCAACACCACCGTGGCTTCGCCGGCGCCTTTGTCGATGGCCGGGCCGTAGACCGCGATGGGCTTGATACTGGAGCCGACGCCCAGGCGTGACATGTAGGCGCGGTTCAAGGTGCGCTTGGCGGTGGGTTGCTGGCGGCCGCCCACTATGGCTTTGTACTCCCCCTTGCGGTAGTCGATGACCACGGCGGCGCACTGTGGCTGGATGAGCTTGGTCTTGGTGCCGTCGGCCTCGGTCGATGTGGTGTACTTTTCGGTGCTGTAGCGCATGCTGGGGAAGCGTGTCCAGTTGAAGACAGTGTCCTCCACGGTCTTCTGGATCTCGGGGTCAACCGTCAGATAGATGCGATACCCGCTGGTGCGCAGCTCGTCGTCGATCTTGCTTCGGTTCTCTTTGGTGTTTTCCAGGTTCCGGTCCTTCAGGATGTGGGTGATGATGTCCTCGATGGCGTACTCGACAAAGTAGGGCATGTCGTACATCTGGGTGGTGGCGCTCTTCTCACGGATGGAGACCGTCTCGGTCAGTGCCATCTGGTATTGGGTCTTGTCGATGTAGCCTTGCTGGTACATGAGCATCAGAACGGTGTTGGTTCGCTTGTCGGTTAGGTCCATGCGGTTGCGCACATAGGTATTGCGCCGGGGGTCGTAGAGATAGGGGCTTTGGGTGAGGCCGCCCAGCATGGCGCACTCCCGCAGGGTCAGTTCATCCAGGTCCTTGCCGAAGTAATCCTTTGCGGCGGCCTTGACGCCATAGTTGGATTGCCCCAAGGGGATGGCGTTGAGGTAGGCCTCCAGAATCTGGGTTTTGGTATACTTGTTCTCCAACTGCATGGCGAGCCACGCTTCCTGGATCTTTCTCTTGTAGTTGCGCTCGCTCGTCAGCAGCCTCATCTTGATGAGCTGCTGGGTCAGCGTACTCCCCCCTTGGGTGGATTCGCTGTTCATGTTGCTGAAAAACGCGCCGACGATGCGCTTGAGATCCACACCGTTGTGCTGGTAGAAGCGGGAATCCTCAGTGGCGACGACGGCGTTCTGCAAGTCTTCGGGGATTTCGTCAATGCTGGCCCACTCGCGGTTCTCCATGCCCACGAAGGTCGTGATGAGGTCGCCATTGGCGTCATAAATGTAGCTTGTCAATTGCTGGCTTGCCAGCTTATCCACGTCCAGGGTGGGCGTGGTGTCCATGTATCCCTTGGCAATGCCGATGACCGCGCCCAAGCCCCCCACCGACAGCAGCAGCACTGCAAAGACGATAAGCTGCAGGGTGGTAAAGGAGATGGTGAGCAGCACGTTGGGTCGCTTCAAACGCTGCTGGAAGATGCGGCCGTCAGCGGAGTCATCCTGCCCGGTGGGTGGGGTGTTGCCAGCTTTGCGGCCGCCGGGCAGCGACAGGCGCAGTCGTTCCATCACGCCCCTTTTGGTCTCTGGGGCGCTGTTGTTGTAGTTTTGCGGGCCTCTCTGGAAACTCATTGCGGCAGACGAATCCTCCTGGCAATTACTGGAAGCGCGAAGAAACGCGCGGAATAATGGATACCCTATTATACTCTATTTTGCCCCGATAACAAAGGCCGGGACTCTTGGCAAGGCATAGCTCCGTCCGCTGTGCATAGGCTGTAGGGGAACCCCCGCCCGCGGGGCAAACGACGCGGTTCCTGGAAGGTGGAGCCATGTCCTTTTCATGGAGCCGGAAACGGGGTGGGCTACCCCGGCGCATGCTGTTCTTCCTGCTGGTGTTGGTGGCGGCCGCCATCGCGGGTTATTTGGTGCTGGACCGCAACACCTCGCCGGCGCTCATTGCCATGGCCGAGGCCCGGGTGCGGTCGATGGCGGTGCAGGCCATGAACAACGCCGTACGTTCCGTCATGTCCAACCCCCTCAAGTACACCGACCTCATCAAGGTGGTGCAGGACGCCAATGGGAGGGTCATGATGATTCAGGCCGACACGGTGGAGCTCAACGACATTGCCACCAACACGGCCATCACCACCCAGCAGAACATCTCCACCATCGGGGAGCAGGGGGTGGGCATCCCGTTGGGCTCGGTGCTGGGCGGGCAGCTGCTCTCAGGCCGGGGGCCGAATATCTACGCCCGCATCGTTCCCGTCGGGGCCGTCACCACCGACTTCGAGAGCGAGTTCCAGAACCAGGGTATCAACCAGACCCGGCACAAGATCTACCTCAACGTGCACACCGTCGTGCGCATCGTCATCCCTACCCACAGCAAACAGGTCAACGTGGACACCAAGGTACTCGTGACCGAGAGCATCATCGTGGGTGAAGTACCAAAGTCCTACTCTCATGTGACGGATCCTAACTATCTTGGTTCCGCAGGCGACACCGATGAGAATATCGATTAAACGAATAATTTTAACCGCCGACAATTTTTGCTCATTCCGGCTGTGGAATGGGCCTTTTTTTGGTATATACAATTGATTGGGGCGCGTTGTTTCCCGCCGCTGGCGATGTGCTATAATGCCTTCATACCAACGATGATTGCCTGGAGGTTTCTGTGCTTCACTTTCGACAACTGACGCTGGCAGACCGCGCGTTGCTGGCGGATGCGCTGCAGGGGCAGCATTATGAGAATTCTGAGCTCTCCTTCGCCAACCTCTTCATGTGGCGGAAGGGATGGGACATCCAGATTGCCGAAGAGGGTGGCGTTCTCTATTTGTCTTACCGCAACCCGGACACCAAATGCGTGGGCCACATGCAGCCGGTGGTGCCGCTGGGGCAGCCCGTGCGACCAGCGGTGGATACGGCGCTGGCGGATCTGAAGCAGCGCCGCTGCGGGCTTGACATCATGGGTGTCAACGAGGAGTTCATCACCCGTCTGCGGCAGGAGGATGCGGCCGGCCTTGAGATTGCGGAGGACCGTGACCTGGCCGAATACGTCTACCTGCGGGAGGATCTTGTGGGCCTGCAGGGCAAGAAGTACCATGGCAAACGCAACCACATCAACCGCTTCCTGGCTGAGTGCGGCAACTATACCTGGGAGGAGCTGACCCCGGCGCTGCTGGATGATTGCCTGGGCATCGGCTGCCAGTGGCTGCAGAACAAGGAGGACGCCGACGCCACCGTGGACGAGAGTGAGCTCTTAGCCATTCGGGAGGCAGTGGGCCACCTGGACGAGCTGGGGCTGACCGGCGCGCTTCTGCGGGTGGGTGGCAAGCCCTGCGGCTTCACGGTGGGCGAGCACTTCCGCCCGGGCATGGCCCTCATCCACCTGGAGAAGGCCGACCCCACCATTCCGGGCAGTTACGCGTTCATCAACCAGCAGTTCTTGCAGCGCAGCTTTGGCGACGTCACCTTTGTCAACCGGGAGGAAGACATGGGCATTCCGGGCCTTCGCCGGGCTAAGGAGTCCTACTACCCCGTTCGGTTGGTAGCCAAGTATCGCATCCGGGAGGCGTGAGCATGGACATCCGCCGGCCGACGCCTGAGGAGACCGGGGCGGTACGCCGCCTGTGGGAGTTGAGCTTCCCCGAGGGTGGGGCGGACTATGTCGATTGGGTCTTTGGCGACCTGTACCGCCCCAACGAAGCGCTGGCGCTTTATGAGGGCAGGCATATGGCAGCGAGCCTGATGATGGTGCCCTACACCATGGCGCTGCGGTGCCGGGCTGTGGCGGTGGAGACGCTCTCCGGCGTGGACACCGACCCGGCCTACCGCAACCGTGGGCTGGCCAAGGCACTGATGGCCGCTGCGCTGCGGGACATGGCCGACCGCGGTGTGGGCCTCACGTTTCTCTATCCCTTTGACCATTGCTTTTACACGCGGCTGGGCTGGGCCACGGTGAGCCACGCCCTGGAGTACACCTGCCCGGCTGTGGAGCTCCCGCCGCTGCCTGAGGGATGGCAGGTGGTGGAGGAGCCCGCCGTGGACGATTTGCGTGCCCTCTACGACCGGGCAATGGCACCCTATCACTGCCGGGTGCTGCGCGGCCCTGGGGAGTGGGCCCGGCGGCTGGGGGAGAATCGCTCCCTCCACGGCCACCCGCTGGCGGTGGCGCGGGGGGGCGAGGTGCGTGCCTACGCCCTGTGTGAACCGGCGGAGGAGGAGTTGAACCTAGGCGAGTTTGTGGCGTCGGACCCAGCGGCGGCGCTGGCCCTGCTGGCGGCGCTGGCACCCCAGGGCAAGGCCGTCACCTGGAAGGCCCCGGCAGACGACCCGCTGACGCTGCTGCCCGGCCGGTGGTATGGCCGGGTGCGCCGTCAGCCCCACACCATGATGCGCGTGGCCGGCCTGCCCCAGGCGGTGGCGGCCCTGGCCGTGGCCGACGATGGGCAGGTGACCGTGGAGGTGACCGACACCATGGCCCCCTGGAACGCCGGGCGCTGGCAGATTACCGCGCGGGCAGGGGCGGCGCAGGCCCTGCCGACCGGGGGCGTGCCGGGGTTCCGCTGTGGGGTCGGCGCGCTGTGTCAGGTGTTCACCGGCGCGCTGACAGCCGCCAAGGCACTGGCTTGGGGGTTGGCACAGGGCACCCAGGAAGCCGCGGCCATCCTTGACCGCCTGTACCCGCCGCGCAGCAACTTTACCCATGAGCTGTATTGACGAGCGCACCGGCCTGCCGCCGGTGGTGTTGGCCTGGCTGACCGACCACCTGGGCGGGCGGCCTCATTTGGCGCGTCTGTCGGGCGTCAAGCAAAACGGCGGGTGCCTGCGGGCGGTTGTGGGGGAGCGCAGCGTCATCGTCAAGGGGGCCGAACGGAGGGAGTGGGCGTTCTTTGAGTGTGCAGATGCCCTGCCCGCAGGACTGCGCCCCCACCTGCCGGTGTGCTTTACCGCATGGCAGACAGAGGATGGCTGCTGGGTGGCCATGGAGGACGTGCCCCGCCCCCTGCCCCGGGAGCGTTGGCTGGCCGACCGAGATGCGCTCGCGGTGCTGGCAGTGCTGCACAGCACAGCCTGGGGGCAGCCGGCGGCGGTGGAGGAGCCCTTCCGTCCCCGGTGGAGCGACGAAATGACCGAGACGGTGCTGACGCTCTTCGGCCCCGATGCCCCGGCGGTGGAGGAACCGCTGCGCCGGGCACAGGCGGCGGCACAGCCGCTCTTTGCGCCGCGCTGCTGGGTGCAGGGCGACGCCAACCCCACCAACTGGCGCTTGCGGGCCGATGGCACCGCCGTGCTGGTGGATTGGGAACGGGTGGGGTTGGCCACCCCGGCCATCGACCTGGCGGTGACCGTGCCCGGCGTGGGTTCGGTGGACGGCACCGACGAACGGCGGGTGGCCGAGGGGTATGAGGAGTGCTGGCGGGCAACCGGCACGCCCCTGCCGGCGGAGCTTGCCGGCCTCGAGCGCCAGGTCGTGTTGGCCAAGCGCTGGAATGTCGTGGAATTCCTGGCGGAGAGTGGAAGTGCCTTGCCGCCGGACCAGCTGGAGGGACTGCTCACCGGCTTTCGGCAGGCGCTGCTGGGGGTTGCACTTTAGCACGTTTTTCTGCAGAGTACGAGGTACATCATTACCGACTGCGGAGCTCTTCCGCACCGGCACATGGAACCGGTTGGGCTGCCTGCCTGCCGGTTTGCTTTTTCCCTGTGGGTGTGTTACAGTCTGAAAAAACCGGGCACACTGTGCGCGGCTTCTGTTGGGTGCGGGAGGGTGACGATGGGCGAACGACTGATGGTCATTGATGGCAACAGCCTCATTCACAGGGCCTTCTATGCCATGCCGGCGATGACCACGCCGGATGGACGCCCGTCAAACGCCATTTTCGGGTTCCTCAACATGCTGCTGCGGGCAATGGAAGACTACGATCCCCAATACCTTGCCGTGGCCTTCGACCGGCATGGCCCCACCTTCCGCCATGGTGAATACGCCGAATACAAGGCGGGCCGCCGTGCCACGCCCGAGGACATGCGCCCCCAGATTCCCATGTTGCGCGAACTACTGACCCGCATGGGCATCGCCACGGTGGACGGGGAAGGATATGAGGCCGACGACTACCTGGGTACGCTGGCGGCCGAGGCCGAGCGCAAGGGCCTGGACACCGTTCTCATCACCGGTGACCGGGACGCGCTGCAGCTCATTGATGACCACACGCTTGTGGCGCTAACCCGCAAGGGGGTCAGCGAAATTGAAGCCTTTGACCGAGCCCATCTCCAAGAGGTATACGACCTGCGGCCCGACCAGATTCCCGACCTCAAGGGTCTGATGGGCGACGCCAGTGACAACATCCCCGGCATTGCCGGCGTGGGGGAGAAGACTGCCCTCACGCTGCTGCACACCTATGGCACGGTGGAGGAAGTGCTGGCCCATGCCGGCGAACTCAAGGGCAAACTGGCCGAAAAGGTGCAAAACGGCGCGGAGTCAGCGCGCTTCTCCAAGTGGCTGGCGACCATCTGCCGGGACGCGCCCATGACCCTCACCTTGACCGACACAGCCCTGCGCCCCTGGGGGGAGAGTGACGCCTTCGCTGCGCTGGAGGAACTGGGCATGCGCTCGGTGCTGGCGCGGCTGCGGCAGGCCGCCGGGGCCGAGGAGCAGAAGACCCAGCTGGCGGCGGTGGATGTGCAGCCGGTGGAGGACACTCCGGCGCTCACCGCCCTGGCCGCTCGCCTGGCCTGTGAGGACGAGGTCGCCTTGACGCTGGGGGAGGGGCTTTCCCTCGCCATTGAGACAGAAGAATACCGGGTGGAGCTGCAGCGTGATTTGCTGAGCCTTGGCCTGGAGCCCGATGACGCCTTCAAGGCCTGCGAGGCGCTGCTCTCCGCCGGGGCGGGCAAGGTGGTGCACGACGCCAAAGCCTGGATGGGCCTGCTGCGGCCCCTGGACATTGCGTTGGAGCCATTGGCCTTTGATACGATGATCGCCGGGTATCTGCTGAACCCGGTGGGCGGCAAGTACGATTTCGCCGGCCTTTGCGAGCGGACGCTGGGCACGGCTCCCGGCGACGCTCCGGCCACAGCCCTGCGCGCACTGGCGGCACGTCAGCGGGAACTGCTGCGCCAGCAGGGCATGTGGGATTTGTTTGAGACGATGGAATTGCCCCTCATCTCGGTGCTGGCGGATATGGAGGCCATTGGTTTCCGGCTCGACAGCGACGTGCTGCGCCGCCTGGGTGCCGAGCACGAGGCGCGGCTTGCCGAGCTAACCAAGACCATCTACGAGCTGGCCGGCGGGCCGTTCAACATCAACTCCACCCGGCAGCTGGGTGAATTGCTCTTTGAGAAGCTGGGCCTGCCCGCCGCCCGCAAGACGAAGACCGGCTACTCCACCGACGCTGAGGTGCTGGAGCAGCTGGCCGACGCCCATCCCATCATTCCCGCCATTCTGGAGTATCGGCAGCTGAGCAAGCTGAAGAGCACTTACATCGACGGGTTGCTGCCGCTGGTGCGGGGTTCGGGCCGGGTGCACACCACGCTGCACCAGACCATCGCGTCCACCGGGCGCATCTCCAGTTCCGAGCCCAACCTGCACAACATCCCGGTGCGAACCGACATGGGGCGCGCCATTCGCAAGGCCTTTGTGGCCGCCGACGAGGCCCACATTCTGGTGGACGGCGACTATTCGCAGATTGAGCTGCGCGTGTTGGCCCACATGGCCGGCGACGAGCGCATGCAGGAAGCCTTCCGCCAGGGGGCGGACATCCACCGCCAGACTGCCTCCCAGGTTTTTGGCGTCCCCCCGGCGGAGGTGACAAGCGCCCAGCGCAGCTCGGCCAAGGCCGTCAACTTTGGCATTGTCTATGGCATTTCAGACTTCGGCCTGGCCCGCCAGCTGGGCATCACCCGTGCCCAGGCGCGGGATTACATCGATCGCTATCTGGACACGTTCTCCGGCGTGCGGCGCTACATGGAGGATACCGTGCGCCAGGGCCGGGAGCTGGGTTATGTGACCACACTCTTTGGCCGCCGCCGCCCCATGCCCGAGCTCAAGAGCGCCAATTACAACACCCGGTCCTTTGGCGAGCGGGTGGCAATGAACGCGCCCATCCAGGGCACGGCGGCTGACATCATTAAGCTGGCGATGGTGAAGGTGCACCGGGAGCTCGATGCCCGTGGGTTCCGGTCCCGGCTCATCCTGCAGGTGCACGATGAACTCATCCTGGACTGCCCGCGGGAGGAGGCCGACGCCGCCGCGGCGCTGCTCATTGAGTGCATGGAGAGCGTGGCCGAGCTGGCTGTGCCGCTGAAGGCTGATGTGTCCCAGGGCTTTTCGTGGTACGACGCGAAGTAGCCATTCTTCTGGCGGGGGCTGGCGCATACTTGTGGTAACAACGGGAGGACTGCCCTGTATGGTGGTGATTGGACTGACCGGCGGCATTGGTGCCGGCAAATCGACGGCTCTGGCCTATCTGAGGGAACTGGGGGCCAGCGTGTGGGATGCCGATGAGGTCTCCCGCAGCGTTGTGGAACCTGGCCGGGCTGGGGCGGAGGCCATCCGTGCCGCTTTCGGGCCGGGTTATTTTGATGAGGACGGCCGCCTGCGGCGTGAGAAACTGGGTGACCTGGTCTTCCGCGATGAGGCGGCGCGTGCCAAACTCAACGGTATTCTGCACCCCGCCGTGCTGCAGGATATGGACGAGTGGCTGGAGCGCAGCCGGGCCGAGGGCGTTGCCATGGCCGTGGTGGATGTGCCGTTGCTCTTTGAAACGGGTGTGGAGCAGAAGGTCGATGAGGTGTGGGTCGTCTCCTGCGGGGTGGACGAGCAGTTGCGGCGCGTGATGGCCCGCGGCCTGAGCCAGGAGGAAGCCCAGCGGCGCATCGAAGCCCAGATGCCCGACCGCGAGCGCCGCCGCCGTGCCCGCCGCGTTATTGACACCAACTGCCCGGTGGAGGACACCCGCCGGGCGCTCAAAGCCCTCTACGAGGAAGCGGTGGAGGAGGAACGGTAGCTGGTGGCCAAGGCACGCACACAAAAGAAAACTGCCCTGCGGGCGGTGCTGCTGACCGTGGGGCTGACGTTGCTGGCGGTGGTTTTGGGCGGTGTTTGGGCGCTGTACCGCGCTTATCCCTACGACCTTCGGGAGGTCATTGAGCAGACCGCCGGCCAGTACGACCTCGATCCCCTCTTTGTGGCGGCCGTCGTGCGGACGGAAAGCCACTTCAATGCCGAGGCCCAGTCGTCGGCCGGGGCGGTGGGGCTCATGCAGCTTATGCCCGACACCGCCCGGTGGATTGCCAAAAAGAACGACTGGGACTATAGCGACGAACTGCTGCTGGATGAGCATTACAACATCCAACTGGGCTGCTGGTATCTCGACTACCTCAATGACCGCTTCGACGGCGACAGCGACCGGTTGCTGGCGGCCTACAACGCCGGTGAGAACAACGTCCGCCGGTGGGTGGAGGAGGGCCGTTTCGACGGCGACACCCCCGACATCCCCTTTCGGGAGACCCGTTCCTTTGTACAGAAGGTGATGAATGCCTATGAAAAATACCACATGCTCTATGGCGAACCGGAGAAATAAACCGCGCCTGTTGGCGTTGCTGCTGGCAGTGCTGACACTGGCTGGCTGCGGCGGCCAGGCTGCCACCACCGCAACCCCCGCCAACACAGCGACCCCCGCGGCCACTGCCAGCAGTGCACCGGTGGCCGGTGGTTCGCTCTACCTGCCCATGCCCGAGGGCGGCGCCCTGGGCAATCCTCTGCTGCCCGCCACGCGGGAGATAGCGAGCCTCTACGGTCTGCTCTATGAGAGCCTCATCACCATGAACGAGGGCGGTGCGCCATCGGCCAACCTGGCGGAGAAGTGGGCGGTCAGCGAGGATGGGTTGGATTGGACGTTCACCCTGCGCAAGGAGATTGCCTGGCAGGGGGTGGATCGCTACCTGGACGCCGAGGACGTGACGTTTACGCTCGACCAGATCAAGGACCTGGGCGGCGATGGAGCCTATGCCTACGTGCTCGATTACCTGCAGAGCTGGAAGGCCAACGATGATGGCACGGTGACGCTGCACCTGAAAACGCCGTTCTATGGCGTGCTGCACGCGCTGCAGTTCCCCATCCTGCCTAAGGGGGTGGGGTACAGCGGCAAGTCGGCCCCCGACCTGCCCGTGGGCACCGGCCCCTATGTGGTGGCCAGCTACAAAAAGGGCAAGTCCATCGACCTTGCGGTCAACGAGGCGTGGTGGAAGAAGGCTCCCTACATTGAAACAATCAACGTGCTGCCCTTTACCGACAACGCCACCCAGGTGTCGTCGCTGATGCTCCGTCAGTTGGATGCCGTGCAGACCGACGACCTGACGGTGAGCCAATACCGGGAGAGTGGCGACGCCAACGTATACGAATACCCCACACACTACTTCGAGTTCTTAGCGGTCAACTTCACCAACACCGACCTGAAGGACAAGCGGATGCGCCAGGCGCTGGCCTGGGCCATGGACCGCACCCAGGTGGTCGCCTACAAATACTTCAACCACGCCATCGTCAGCGACACGCCGGTGCCGCCGGACAGCTGGCTCTACGATGGGAAGCTGCTGCACTACAACCAGGACGTCAACACCGCCCGCAAACTGCTTGCGCAAATCGGCTGGAAGGACACCGAGGGGGACGAAGGCCTATATGACCGCAGCCCCGACGGCACCAAACGGGCGCTGAAGTTCACTCTGCTGGTGAACCAGGAGGAAACCGACACCCTGCGCAAAGGCGTAGCCGAGGAACTGGCCGACCAGCTCAAGGGTTCGGGCATCACGCTGGAGATCAAGGCCCTGGCCTGGGACGACTACGTCACGGCCCTGGGGCAGAAGCAGTTCGATCTGGCCCTCTGCGGCAGCTACCTGTCGCCTGTGCCCGATTACAGCCTGCTGCTGCGCTCCGACGGTGCGCTCAACTACGGCGGGTACAGCGACAGCGACATGGACACCCTGCTCGATAGCATCGTCAACGCGCCGGACAGCAGCACGATGACCGCCCGCATTGCCGACTTGCAGACCAAGATCATTGCCGACCTGCCAATCTTTAGCCTCTACTTCCGAACCCACTCCCTGCTGACGACGACCAAGGTGCACAACGTCACCGGCGCGAGGGAGGACTCGGCTTTCGCCCTCATCAACCAGTGGTACATCCAGGGCAACTGAGACGGGATCTCAGGAGTTCCCGGGTTGTTGAGTGGCCTTTGTGTAGCCTTGTGGCCTTGGAGTATGCGTTATGGTACTTGGAGGCGCAGGGTTGGCAGGCTGCCACAGCGTATTCGCTGACGTAGGACTGGCGGGTGCGCGCGAAATCGGACATGACTGACAAAAGTCAGTAGCGCAATCCAAGAAAAACCGACGGGATTCCGTCGGTTTTTCGTATGTGTGCGGTGTTCGGCCTGGCGGCAGCAAAGCCGGGGCGGCAACGTGGCACCAAGCCAAACTGCTGGTACAGCATGGGTGGCGGGTCGTCAGTTGCAACCCCAGGGCATTGCTCTTTCGTATGCAGCTGTTAAACAGGTTGGATCTTGTCCTTTGGGTCGATTCGCTTTTCGGTGTCCCACTGGCAGGGGCTGTCCATGTCGTCCTGCTGCTGGCAGGGAACGTCGTAAATCTCCTTGTAAGACTCGGCCTGTGCTTCCGTCATGGGAAGGGAAGGAATGAGACCGGTGCACTCCATGTTGGAGGCAACCGCCTCCGGCCCAAAGGGCATGGAAGGGTCAGAAGAACGCCTGACCGGCGGTTTATGGTTGGCCAGGTTCTTCATTGGGTTTTCTTTGTCATCCTGATGATTGTTCGGGTTCATCTGCTTCACCTCATCCCGTAGCTTTGCCCGAGACGGCACATTCCATGACCGGCAATGTAAACAAAACTTCAAAGACACGCATTTGACAGGAACGAACGAAAAACCGCGCCGAATCTGGCGCGGTTGCTGTTGAGTGGTTCAAAAGCGGCTGTTGGTTGCTGGCAGGGGAGCGGGAGCGCCTTCTGCTGGTGGCACGGTGTACCGCTGCACCAGCGAGTTCCAGGCGGTGAACGTCAGCAGGCAGAACCCGCCGGGTAGCACCAGGAGCAGCCCAATGCCCGTGGCCGCGCACGCCATGATGAGCAACAGCACCACGCACCAGTGCAGGAACGTGGCGAACGGGTTGGCCAGCGCCACGGCAAAGGCCGTGTGGATGGCCCGGCCCAGGCTCAGATTGCCACGCACCAGCGCCGGGTAGCGGAAGAGTGCCGTCAGCAGGAACGACACATCCAGGCACAGCAGCACCCCGGAGTAGAACCGTGCGCCATAGGGCACTGCGGAGCAGACCATCCCCAGGCTGGCGGCCGCCCCCAGCAGCAGGCCCACATCCAGCAGCCCCATGGCCAGCGCGCGCCCCCGCAGGTGCCGCGTCTCCCGCATGGCTTGGCGCAGGGTGCAGGCGCGTCCCTGCTCCTGGCAGGCGCAATAGTGCAGTGCCGCCGCCACCCCCACGCCCACGGTGACAACCGGCAGGCTCCAGAGCAGGCAGAGGAGGCTGGCACCCAGGATGGCATGCGGCTCATGCACCAACATGTGGAGAAACCGGCGCACGCCTTCGCGGTAGTATTGCATGGTTTATCCTTTCAGGCCCGTCATGCTGATGCCCTGCACAATGTACTTCTGCGCGAAGATATAGGCCACCAGCACCGGAAGGGTGGAGAGGGTCAGCAGCACCATAATTTGGTTCCACTTGGCAGCCCCTTGCTGGGCGGCGTAAATGCGGATCATGATCGTCCAATTCTCCTGCCCCGGCAACAGGATGAGGGGGAACAGGAATTGGTTGTAGACGGCCATGAAGGTGTTGATGAGCACGACCGCAAACACCGGCTTAGAGAGGGGCAGCACGATGCGCGTCAGCACCGTCATGCTGTTGGCTCCGTCGATGGTGGCCGACTCCATCAGGTCACTGGGCAGGCCGTCAAAGAATCCCTTGAGCAGGAAGATCACCCACCCCCAGGCACTGAAGGACAGCAGCAGCGACCACAGGTTGTCGATGAGGTTCGCACCAAAGAAGTTGGTCATCATCAGGTACGTCGGCAGGGCCAGCGCCTGTTGGTTGATCATGAGCGTACCCACGAAGAATAACAGCAGCAGCCTGGAGCCGGCGGGCTTGAGCTTGGAGAGGGAGAACGCCGCCAGTGTGGAGATCGTGACCTGGATGAGGATGGTGCCTATGACCAGAAGGAACGTGTTCTTCACGTTGGTCCACAGGCTGTATTTGGCGAACGTCTCCCCGATGTTGCCCCACAGCCAGTGTTGGGGGATGAAGCTGGGCGGGAGTTTGATGACCTCGGCGCTGCTCTTAAACATGTTGGTGACCATCCAGGCGTAGGGGAACACCTGCAGCGGAATGCCCAGCACCAGCACGGTCAGGAGGATGCCGTAGACCATACGGCCGCGGAAGCTGCGCAGGTCGGACTGATGAATGGCGGGCATCTACAGCACCTCCCCTTTGCCGGCAGCTATGCGGCGCTTCCTGGCGGGGATGGGTTTCTTGACCGCGTGGCCGCCGTCGCCGTCGCGGTCGCCGCGATTGAGGCTCATCTGCACGATGGTGAGCAGCAGCACCACCAGGAACGCAATGGTGGAGAGGGTGATGCCGTAGCCATAATCGAGCCCGGTGTAGGCGGTCTTAAAGGAGTAGAGAATGAGCGTGTCGGTGGAGCCATAGGGTCCTCCGCCGGTCATGACCTGTACGTTGTCAAACATGTTAAACACATCGATGACCGACAGCACCAGCATGGTGGAGATGATGGGCAGAATCTGGGGCAGGGCGATGATGCGGAACCGCCGCAGGATGCCGGCGCCGTCGATGGCCGCGGCCTCATAGAGCTCCTCCGGCACATCCTGCAGCGCGGCCAGGTAGATCATCATGTTGAGCCCTCCGCCCATGATGAGCCCCGGGAACTGCATGCACCACTTGACCAGCGTGGGGTCGTTGAGCCACTTCTGTGCCGGCAGGTTCGCGAGCGACAGCAGGTAGTTGGCCAGGCCGTAGTCAGGGTTCCAGATGTACTTCCACAGCACCAGCATGGCGATGCCCGGCGCGATGGCCGGGAAGAAGTACATCGTACGCAGGAAGCCCTTGCCGCGGCGTACCTCGTTGATGAGCGCACCCAACAGGATGGGCACCCAGAAGTTGATGCAGAGCATGACGATCAGGAATTCCATGTTGTTGCCCAGGGCGTTCCAGAATGAAGCGTCCCCGAAGGCACGCACAAAATTGCCGAAGCCGATGAAATCCCCGGGCAAATCGACGATGTTGACGCGGAAGAAGGAAATGAAGAACCCCAGCAGCATGGGGTAGTATTTAAAGAGCGAGAAGGCGATCAGAGCCGGCAGGAGGAACAGAAACGGGGTTAGCCGGCCCTTGGATGCATTTCGCAATTTGGTCGGCAGTGTCATTGCGCTCCCCCTTTGTGTTGGGCCGGAGCCGCCGGTGGATTCCGGTCGGCTCCGGCTGTAGTTGTGTTTGTGTCAGGGTGCTATTTGGCCTTCTTAAAGGCGTCGGGGTACTTGCTGTAGAGGAGATCGGCACAAGCGTCCAGCTGGGCCTTCACTTCCTCGCGGCTAATGGTCTCGGTGGTGATGATCTTCTGCAGGTAGGGCACAATCTCGTCCTTCAGGCTGTTCCAGTTGGGGCAGAAGGGTTCGGGCTTGGCCACCTTCATGGCGGCGGCATACTCGCCGGCCCAGTGCTTGGGCCAGTTGGTCGCCATGGAGTACTTCTTCTCAATGAGGTCGGAGCGGGCGGGGGAGTTGGCGTTGATGATGCCCTTCTCGTTCTCCAGCTTCCACTGCTCGGTCAGGAAGTCCTCATCGTAGGAGATGTACTGGATGATCGCCCAGCAGGCGTCCATCTGTGCCTTGGTGGCGTTGGGGTTCATGGTCCACACCTCGCCGCCGGCGAAGGCAACCTGCTTGTCCGCAGTCTTGCCGGGGATGGGGTAGAACCCGTAGTTCTCCTGTTTCTGGTCATACTTGGCCAGGTTTTCCGGTGCGTACCAGGTGGGGGTACCCCAGCCGAAGGTGGCGCGGCCCGAGATCATGTTCATCTGCATGTCGTCGTAGCTTTCCAGAATGTTGGTCTGGGTGCACTTGTAAACGTTGACCAGGTCGTGCATGAACATGGCGGCGTCCACGCCCGGGTCCTCGTTGAAGGCGACCGAGTAGGTGCCGTCGTCGTTGGGCCGCACCATCTCACCGCCGGCCGACCACACCCACGGGGTGAAGGGCCAGGCTGCGTAGTCGGAACCGAGCAGGGTGTAGCCAAAGCGCGGCACGCTGGCGTCGGTGTATTTCTGGGCCAGGGTGGCGAACTCTTCCCAGGTCTTGGGCTGCACGGCGGGGTCGCCGCCGGCTGCCTTGATGGCCTGCATGTTGTAGCTCATACCGGAGACATAGGGTGCGTAAGGCACGGCATACCAATGGCCGTCGCTGGTGGAAAGGGCTTCATCAAAAATGTCGATGACCTTCCCGTTCTTTTTGAGATCCCAGTTCTTCACATAGTCGGTGATGTCGGCGATGGTCTTGCTCTTGATGCGGGTCTGGATGTCCACATAGGGCAGGCCATTCCACATGGTGGGGCCGTCGCCGGCCATCAGCAGCTTGTCATACTGCTGGCGGTAGTCGGTGCCGGGGGCCATGCGGGTCCACTCAATCTCATATTTGGGGAACTTTGCCTCCACCTTGCCTTTCAGCCACTCGAACATTTCCTTGGTGGCGTCGGCGGCGTCGTCCTGGGGCTGCATGTACAGCTTGAGCTTCACCGGCTCACCGCTGTTGGCGCTGCCGTCGGAGGTGGCGGGGCTGGTGCATGCGGCTGCCAGCGGCAGCATCAGGCACAGGGCGACGAGTACGGCAAGTACTTTCCTTCCCACGGTTCGGTTCATGACGATCCTCCTTCACGTTGTGGTGGATGAACACCAGAAAGATCGTATTGATATTTGTAATAAATGTCAATAAATTATATATTGATATGTACAAAGTAGACAATTAGCTTTGCGATTCGCCAAAACTCGTGTTGCTTCCTATCCTTTGTCAAACGCTGTTGAATTGTGATGTTTGGGTTAAAAGGAGATCAACGAAGACGACGCGGCACGATATTTGTCAGCCGCGTAGACGGAAAACAGCCGCCCCCCGGAGGGAGGCGGCTGTTTGCAGGCGGGGTCCATTTAGTCTGTGAGGCTCGCGAGGATCTCCTGCAGGTTATTTTCCATTCGCTCGAGGTAACTTTTGCCATCCTCAGCGTTCTCCATGGTGTAGATTGTCTCCACCTTCGCGCCTACCTCGTCAGCCAGCACGCGGGAGACCTCGGGGCTGGCCATTTCCTCGGCAAAGATGGTGGTCACGTCGTTCTCGCGGCAGAACGCAACGAGATCGGAGACCTGCCGGGCGCTGGGTTCCCCCTCGGCATACACGCCTTGCACGCTGCGCTGGGTCAGGTTCATGTCGCGGCAAAGGTAGCCGAAGGCCGCGTGGCCGGTCACGAAGTCCTTGCGGGGGGCAGCGGCAAACCGGGGCTGGTACTCATCTAAGAGCGCCTGCAGCTGGGCAACATAAGCGGCACAGTTCGCCTCATAATAGGCCCGGTTGCCCGGGTCGGCGGCAATGAAACCGTCGCGGATGTTGGTCACCTCGCGCTGGGCGCTCGTAAGGCCCAGCCACAGGTGGGGGTCCAAGGCGCTGTCGCTGTCGCCATCCCCGCCTTCCACATCGCTGGCCGCCAGCAAGTCGGCGCCATCGGATGCGGTCACAACCACCAGGTCCTTCTGCCCCACGTTGTGGGCCGCTTCGGTTGCCCAGTCGTCCATGCCCAGGCCATTGCATACCAGCACATCGCCCTTGCTCAGGGCTGCCAGGTCTTGGGCCTTGGGCTCGAAGTCGTGGGCCTCCATCCCATCGGGCACAAGAGCGGTCACGGTTACCTTGTCGCCGCCCACAGCCTGGGAAAACTCCTGCAGGGCATTGATGGTGACAAACACGGCGAGCTTTCCGTCGGTTTTGGCGGGGGACGCCGGGCCTTGGCAGGCCGTCAGGCCCCCAACCGCCAGCAGGCAAGCGGA
This sequence comes from Bacillota bacterium, assembly GCA_023409755.1. Lineage (GTDB taxonomy): Bacteria > Bacillota > Clostridia > Christensenellales > UMGS416 > JAEYRA01. The sequence continues at coordinate 11,586 of JAEYRA010000018.1, read as the reverse complement.
CAATACCGCAGCAAATCGTTTCATCTCAGACCTCAGATTGTGCAAATCGTTTGCATTTGATATGCTCAGCATACCGCGCACCGGGGATGCTGTCAAGTAAGAATGATTTGCATTTGCAATTCGTTGGCTGCTCCACTATAATCAACGGGAACCCCCAACGGAGGATGAATACGTGATCAGCGTCGACAATCTGACCTTTTCCTATACAGGCGGGCCTCCCTATGTGCTGGAGAATCTGTCTCTGTCAATCGCCAACGGCGAGTATGTGTCCATTGTGGGTGACAATGGCAGTGGCAAAAGTACGCTGCTGCGCTTGTTGCTGCGGTTGCTGCGTCCCACCGGCGGCACCATCGACGTGGGGGCCAAGCAGGTGGGGTATGTGCCGCAGAAGACCGACGCTGCCCTCTCTCAGTTCCCCATCACCGTGCGGGAAGCGCTCGATTCCTACCGGCGTATTCTTGGCGTACGTGGTCGGCGGGCTGTGGACGATTGTTTGGCGCAGGTGGGCATGACCCACGCTGCGGGGCAGCTCATGGGTAACCTCTCGGGCGGGCAGCACCAGAAGATATTGATTGCCCGGGCGCTGTTGGGCAGCCCCGACCTCATCCTACTCGACGAACCCTCCACCGGCGTGGACCGCGACAGCCAGCGGGAGATCTACGGCCTGCTGGCCCGCATGAACCGGGAGAAGGGCCGCACCATTGTCTCGGTAGAGCACAACCTGGAGGCTGCCGTGGCCCATTCCACCCTCATCTACCACCTGTCCGGGGGACGGGGGCACCTTTGCTCGCCCGATCAATATGCCGCCGAATACCTGAGAAACGTGAAGAAGGAAGACCCCCATGCTTGAATATGGCTTCATGCAAAACGCGCTGTTGGTGTCGCTGTTCATCGGGCTGCTTTGCCCGTGCATCGGCATCTTTCTGGTGCTGCGCCGCTATTCCATGATCGGCGACACCCTGTCCCATGCGTCGCTGGCCGGCGTCACCATCGGCCTGGTCTGCGGGCAAAACCCGGTGCTGGGGGCCTTCGTGTTCACCTCCATCATGGGTGCGCTCATCGAGTGGCTGCGTACATCCTTCCGCAAGCATACCGATCTCATCCTGTCGATCGTGCTGTCGCTCTCGGTGGGTACGGCCATCACCATCATCAGCTCGGGCAAGCTGCGGGTGAACGCCGAGGCGTTCCTCTTTGGCAGCGTGCTCACGGTCACCGTAACAGACGTGTTGCTCGTGGCCACACTCAGCGTGCTTTCGGCGCTCACGCTCATCGTGCTCTACCACCGCATGCTGTACATTGCCTACGACGAGGAGGCGGCGCAGGTGGCCGGGGTGCCGGTGCGGCTCATTAACTACGTCTTTTCCATTCTGGTGGCCTCAGCCATCTCGGTGTCCATCCGGGTGGTGGGGGTGTTGGTATTGAGCTCCATGATTGCGCTTCCGGTGGCGACGGCGCTGCAACTGGGGCGGGGGTTCCGCCAGACACTGCTCTTCTCGATTCTCTTCAGCATGGTGGACATCCTTCTGGGGCTCTTCCTGTCCTATTACCTCAACGTGGCCCCCGGCGGCTTCACGGCACTGGTGTCGGTGGCGGTGTTGGGGGTGGTGCTGGCTGGGCGACAGGCGCACACCTTTGTTGTGACGCGCCGGGCACGGGCTGCACACTGACGGACCCTGTATCGCAAGGCAGGCGCTTCGCACCCATGGCAGTGGACGCGGAGAGCCTGCCTTTCTATGTTGAAGCGGGCGGGTGCCCGCCTTGTTGACAATGCCGGGCTCTATTCAGTCAACATCTTCATCGACCAGAGGAGCTTCGATGAGCGTGCCAAACTCGAACTCATGCCGATGCCCGTCTACGACTGTGGTGAAGCCTTCCACGAAGTGAACGTGCTTCCACTGAGAGGGAGGGGCATCCGGGTCGGGAAGCGGTATGGCAGGGCCGGACAGCGCCCTGACCAAATGGAAATGGTCAAGGAAGTCCGTGCGGGAGACGATCCAGTGCTTGTGGCTGCCGGGTACCGGAATCACTTGGCCGGATACGCCGGCAAAGCGATGGTTGTGCCGGTCATCGCCTTCCTCCGCCAACTGTGTGCTGGCGGTGAACTCATGCACGTGGGTTTGCGGTCTGCATTCCCTGTCCTCTTCGTCCTCTTCTCTCCGTCTGTTGTCCGGGTCAATGGTGATAAACCGTTCGGTTTCCATCCTTTCACCTCCTTGGGTCTGTTCCATCCTATGAAATGTGTCGTTTTTTGTGAGAGTTTTCCTGTTTGACATGGTACTATTGCAAATGGGAAGATAGTACGCTTGGGTGGTTCTCTGTTATAATGACCAGCCTGCCGCAGGATGGCACGGCAGTCATGTTCCTTGACTGTGGTGCCACCCTACAACACACCAAAGGACACTCGTTTCCTGTCCCAACTGCGTAATGTAAATTCGTCTGCGACATTGTGCGGGTGCCCAACCGGGCGGAAAGGATGGCCACCCCATGATTCTCATTGGAGAAAAGCTCAACAGCTCCATTCCCCATATGCGGAAGGCTCTGGAGTCGCAGGATGGGGAGACGATTCTGGCGCTATTGCTGCCCAGGCTGAGGCCGGTGCGTCTTACCTCGACCTCAACACGGCGCTGCTGGGGCAGGGGGAGGGCGACGCCATGCTATGGCTGTTGGGCCTTGTGCTCCGGCACAGTGGCTGCGGCGTCATGCTCGATTCGCCCAACCCTGCGGTGGTGCAGAGGGCCATTGCCACCGTGGGGGACCGGCCCGTCATCATCAATTCCGTGACGCTTTGTGAGCGAATGGACGCGCTGCTGCCCACCGTGCGGGACACGGGCGCCGGCGTGGTGGCCCTGCCCATCGACACCGCCGGTGTGCCCGCCGCTGCCCGCCGCCGCGCCGACCATTGCCATCGGCTGGTGGAGCGCATCACCGCCGCAGGGGTGGCTGCCGACCGCATCTACCTCGACGTGCTGGCCCAGGCCGTGGCGATGGACGGCGGCAGCGCCGTGGACGCGCTGGAAACACTGCGCCTGGTGCGGGCCGAGCTCCCCGGCGTGCACACCATTTGCGGGCTCTCCAACGTGTCCTTCGGCCTGCCCAAACGGGCAATGATGAACAACGCTCTGCTTGTTGCCGCCGTCGCCGCTGGGCTGGACAGCGTCATTCTCGACCCCACCAACGTCAGCACCATGGACACACTGGTGGCTGCCGAGGCTCTCGCGGGCCGCGACGAGTACTGCATGAATTACCTCACCCGCTTCCGCTAGGCCGGCAGGGCCGGCGGCCAATATCACGCACTGGAATGGTGAACGGCTGGGTTTGATTGCCCGCGACAGTGCGGTGTGCTTTATCAGGCCGGATTGGGGCAGGGCCGGCGGCCAATATCGCGCACTGGGATGGTGGACGGCTGGGTTGGATTGCCCGCGACGGGCGGTGTGCTTTGTCAGGCTGGGTAGGGGCAGGGCCGGCAGCCCTGCACGATTGCCGCACCCAGTCACGTTTCTGCCCCGCGGGGAACAGGCCCGGCATGGACCATCCATTGCTGGTTTGTGCCGGGCTTCCGATTGCCTGTTGCATATGTCCATTGGCCAGAGTATAATGACAATCGTTACATAACGAATGTCATATAACAAACGTCATAGAAAGAGAGATCGATTGTGCCAAAGCAGCGCGTTACCGCCGAAGCCATCCTGTCGGCTGCCCTGTCACTGGTGCGTGCCCAGGGTTACGATGCCATTAACGCCCGCAGCATCGCCCGGGCGCTGGGGTGCTCGGTGCAGCCCATTTACAGTTCCTTCGGCAATATGGAGGGATTGATGACTGCCCTGTACAACCATGCCAAGGCGTTCTACCACGCGTACATCCAGGCGCGGCTGAGCCGGGAGGGGGTGTTCCCGTCCATCGGCGAGGCACACATCTGCTTCGCACGGGAGGAGCCGGCCCTTTATCGGTTCCTGTTCCTCTCGCCCCACATGGGGGCCGGTGGGTATGAGGACGTCTACCGCCTGCATCACCTGCCCGAGGGGGAGGAGGACGTCACCGGCCGGCTGGCCCTTTCGCTGGAGGACGCCCGGCGCTTATACCTCCATATGATGATCTATACGAGCAGCATCGCCTGTTCGTTGGCCACGGGGGCAGCCAACCCCAGCCACACCGAGGTGTGCGACATGGTGAACTTTGCCTATGCCGCCTTTCTGGACAAGTTGAAGGGAGAGAAAAACCATGAAACTGATCGTTCATGACCTGGCGGCCCAACAGGAGACTGCCTTGGGGCTGCGCAGGCCCGACACGCACGTCGTTTCCGATGACGGTACCATCCACGCCTGCATCGGGTGCTTCGGTTGCTGGGTCAAAACGCCGGGGCAGTGCGTCATCCGTGATGCGTACGGTGACATGGGCTCGCTGATGGGTCACTGTGACGAATACATCCTCATCAGCCGCTGCTGTTATGGCGGCTTCAGCCCTTTTGTGAAGAATGTGATGGACCGCAGCATCAGCTACTCGCACCCGGATTTCTGCATTCGCGGAGGGGAGATGCATCATCGCCACCGGTATGCCAACCGTCTGGCATTCCGTGTGTTTCTGTATGGGGATGACCTGAGCGACGAAGAGAAAGCTACGGCGGAGGGATTGGTGCAAGCCAATGCTCTCAACTTTGAGGCGGCAGCCACTTCGCTGCGCTTTGTGCAGCGGTGGGAAGAACTTGCGGGAGGTGTGCTATGAACATCGTACTGCTCAATGGCAGCCCCAAAGCGAAGAACAGCGCCTCGGACTCTGTGTTGGAGGAACTGGCGGCCCTTTGCGCCGGCCACACCATGGAGACGCACCAGCTTCGGACCAGGGAGTTGCCTGCTGCGGCTGTGGTGGAGCAATGGACATCCGCCGATGCGCTGGTGCTGGCCTTCCCGCTCTATGTCGACGGCATTCCGGCCCATCTGCTGGATTGCCTGTGTCAGCTGGAGTCCACGTTCCGCGCACAGCAGGGCAGGGGGCCGGTGGTGTATGCCATTGCCAACTGCGGTTTTTTTGAGGGTGGGCAGAACCGTCATGCGCTGGCCATGGTGCGCCACTGGTGCCGCCGGGCCGGCCTGACCTGGGGGCAGGGCATGGGCCTTGGCGGCGGTGGCATGCTGGTCGGTCTGCGGGGTGTGCCGGTCGGGCAGGGTCCGCTCGCCAGCTTCTCGGCAGCCCTGGGGGAGCTGGCGGGCAACGTTGCCGCGGGGGCGGGCGGTGAGGATCGGTTCGTCAACCCCGGTATCCCTCGTGTGGCCTACCAGGCAGCGGCCCAGCTGGGCTGGCGCCAACAGGCAAAGACCAATGGCCTTCGCCCTCGGGATCTGGCACGCCGGTGGTGAGTCTTACTGATCCTGCGGTCTGTTTGCAACATGAAAATGGCTCAAATCCCTGAGGTTTGAGCCATTTTTTACTTTGGAATGTGGACAACATGGGGTGGCAGTGGTCCTCGCAAGTCATCCTCCCTCGCAGCCGAATGACAGAGAGAGCGAGGACTGGCCGTCCGCTAAAGATTCAAGGACTTGAAGTAAACCACGATGATGTGGGTCAGCATCAGATGGATGTCTTCGACCTGCTCGTAGGATTGGGACGCAACATGGACGGAGATGTCTGCCATCTCCTTGAGCTTCCCGCCTGAAAAGCCAGTGAAGCCGACAACGACGCCGTGCTTCGATTTTGCATACTCGGCGGCCCGCACAATGTCCGGTGAGTTGCCGCTTGCCGAAATGAGCAGCACGAGGTCGTCTTCCTCCATGAGGTTTTTCAACTGTTCCACAAAGATGTCGTCGAAGCAGAGATCATTGCCCACGGCGGTGATGGACTCCACATTGCTGGCCAGGCTGATGATCTTGGCCCTCTTGTCGCTGTTTCGTACCGCGTTTTTGCTGAAGTCACAAAAGAAGTGGTTGGCGGTTGCTGCGCTGCCGCCGTTGCCTGCCACAAAAATCCGCCGGTTTTTGTCATAGGCGTCCTTGAAGGCTTTGAGAACCTGAGATAACTCGCCCCTGTCCAAACCGGCACAGAGAGCCTGGATCTCATCCGTGTAGCTTTTGATTACGTTTTCCATTACAGTACACCGCTTTCCTTTCTTGCCATCGCTGCGCAGCCGATCAGTGCGGCCTCGTATCCCAGCGATGTTTTCTCGATTATCAGATTTGGATTGGCAGCTTTGAACAAATACCGCTGCACCTCGCTTTGCATGGCGGGATACAACAGTTCGAAGTCCTGGGAAATCCCGCCACCCAACACGACCTTCTCCAGGTTCAGCAGGTTGACGCTGCAGGCGATTGCCTTCCCCAGGGAACGAGCCGCTTTCTCGTAGATGCTTGCGGCGGTTGCATCGCCCGCCTTGGCGAAGGCAGCAATTTCCTTGGCGCTCTTCTCCTCGCCGGTGGCCGCCCGGTAGATTGCGGAGATGGACGCGCCGGACGCCACTGCCTCCAGGCATCCATAGGTGCCGCACCCGCATTTCCACGGCGAGTCCTCCTCCACAACAAAGTGGCCGATCTCTCCTGCACAGTTGTACTTCCCGCGGTATACCTCGCCGCCAAGCACCAGACCGCCGCCAATCCCATTGCTGATGGTGATCCATAGGAAATTGTCGGTATCCCTGCAGGAGCCATAAACCTTCTCACCGATGGCACATACGTTCACATCGTTGTCTACATACACCGGCAGCCCCAGACGCTGCGAGAGAATGTGCGCCACCGGCACATTCCGGATACCGGAAAACGGGGCGTACAGCCACATCCCTTCTTTCGGGTCCGCCAGCCCCGGAATCGTGACCCCGCAGCAGTGAGCGCCTTTGAGTTCTTCGGTCAACTCGCAGATCTTCTCAATCAGCCACGCTGCGTCCAACTCCTTGGGCAGAGCCATTGCGACCCTTTGCAGCACATGGCCGGTTTCATCCACCAGCCCCGCCAGTATCTTTGAGCCCCCGATATCAATGGCAAGTGCGTTTTTTTGTACCATATCCGGCCTCACATATCTGTTATTGATGATGTTGTATTTGCGCGAACCGACGACCTTCTGGAATTCTGCGGCGCTTGCCTGGCAGGGCTCACCATGCCTGCCCCTCCAGGAATTTTTCCATTGCGATGATCGCAGCGCTCAATGCTCCGGCGTTTTCCCGTTCCTGCGATGCGATAATTTCCAGGCCATGGATACGGCCCGTGATGCGTACCCCCTGCACGGCGCAACGGATACGTTCCAGCAGCAGTTCGGGCCGGTAGGAGATGAAGCCGATCAGGATCACGGCCTCCAAATCCAGCAGGTTGGCTGTGTTGATGATACTTTGTGCCAAATACCGCGCCTCCCGGTCGATGACGTCCAGGCATTGGGCATTACCGGCCAGCGCCAGGTCCACAACGTCCTTCCAGGAGGAAACGCCGTTGTAGCCTGCAAACTCCCGGCGCAACAGGGATGGAATGGCGGCGTACCCTTCCAGGCACCCACGGTTTCCGCAGGCACACAGGGGTCCATCCATGTTCACCGACGTGTGCCCGGCTTCCCCTGCAAAACCCAGGCCCCGGAACAACCGGCCCTCCAGCACAAGCCCTGAGCCCACGCCCGTGTCCACGATCATCACCATGTAGTTGCGGAAAGGCCGGCCAGCACCCAGATTCTTCTCGTAGAGCGTACGGGCAGTGGCATTGTTCTCCAGCCAGATGCCGCAGCCGACGACCTCGCGGAGTTGTTCGATGATGTTCTGATGATGCAGCATGGGGAAGTTGGTCGGGGTCAAAACCCTTCCAGCAGCAGTGTCCACCGGCCCTGGTGTGCTGACGCCGACACCTGTGAGCCGTTCCGTTCCGCCGATGCTTCGGCAAATGTCCTGCACGTGGTCTCGGATGAGCGGCAGCACATCCTCAAAGGTGTCATCAGCCGACAGCGGAAAACCGGCCTCGGCGATGCTGTTGCCTTTGATATCCGCGATGCAAAGAGAGCAGTTCACCCGGGTGATGTCGATCCCCATGAAATAAAAGCGTTGGTCCTTGAGCTGCAGCAGGCTGTTCTTCCTGCCTCGTTCCTGATCAGTGCCTGGCCCCTCGAGGATCCCTTCCTTTTGCAGGCGATCGACGATGATCGTCACGGCAGCGCGGGTCAGACCAGTCGCACGTGCGACATCGGCGCGAGATACGGGGCCCCGTCGCACGATGTCGATGATCTCCAGCATATTGTTGAGCTTCATTGAGGCCGCATTGCGGGTTGTGTCTCTCATGGGCACAGCGCGGGAGACCTCCTCATCTTTTTGACTACATGTTAAACCGATTGACATATATTATAGAGCACAATGCCTTGTTGTCAACGATCTTTCGTATTTATCCCTTATAGCAGGAGATTGCCTGTTGAAAATTCCAACAAACGTGTTATTCTTATGTTAAACCATTTAACAAAGAGGTTCTCATGAGCAATCAATCCGCTTGGGCCATTGAGGAGATCCGTTCCTTTCCCAACCGTGGGCGGTTCCGATCCGCCCTGTTCGATTTCGACGGTACGATCAGCCTGATCCGTCAGGGCTGGCAGGACGTCATGAAGCCCTACTTCTTTGAAGTGCTCAAAGGCACGCCCCGGGCTGAGGATGATGCTGAAGTGATGCGCTGTATTGACGATTTTGTGGATCTGCTGACGGGGAAGCAGACGATTTACCAGTGCATCGCGCTGGCAGAAGAGGTGGAGAAGCGCGGCGGCAAGCCGGAGAACCCCCAAGTATACAAGGATGAGTACAACCGTAGGCTTCTGATGCGCATCGAGGACAAAATCCGGGGGCTGGAGGAAGGGAAGCTCAGGCCTGATGACCTGGTCGTGCCCGGGTCTTTTGAGCTGCTGCAGTCTTTACGCGACCGGGGCTTGACACTCTATCTGGCCAGCGGAACCGATGAGGAATATGTGCTGCGGGAATCGGCGCTGCTGGGAGTGGATCGGTTTTTCAACGGCGGCATCTACGGCGCTCAGCAGGACTACAAGCTCTTCTCCAAGAAAATGATCGTCAATCAGATCATCACGACCCACAATCTTCACGGTAGTGAGCTGCTGGGCTTTGGCGACGGTTATGTCGAAATTGACAATGTCAAGGAAGCCGGCGGCTTTGCCGTAGGCGTGGCGTCCGACGAGGTGCGAAGAGCCGGCGTGGACCAGTGGAAGCGCAACCGGCTCACCGGCGCCGGCGCAGATATCATCATCGGCGATTATAGCAGAACGAAAACACTGCTGGACTATATCTTTGCGGGAGTGTGATGAAATGCCTTACGCACAATTTGACCGTTCAAAGCTGATTCTCAAACCGCTGAACGAACGCGTACACGATATGGATCGCAGTGAAATGCTGCTGCCCGGCAGCGAGCTGCCCGCGTTCTCGCACCCATCCATCGATACACTGGTGAATCGCATCAAATCCGCCAGGCAAAAGGGCGCCACTGTGCTGCTCATGATGGGTGCACACCTGATTAAGACTGGCGCGTCGCCGCTCCTGATCCCTTTGATGGAACAGGGCTACATCACCCACCTCGCCCTCAATGGGGCCGGTGCCATCCATGATTTTGAGTTGGCGCTCGTCGGGGCCACGACCGAGAGCGTCGCGAAGTATATCAGCGAGGGCCAGTTTGGGCTGTGGAACGAGACGGGCCGTATCAACGACATTGCAAAAGAGGCCGCCGCCCAGGGCATTGGCCTGGGGGAAGCCCTCGGCCGCACAATTGAGGAGGAGCGACTGCCATACCGCGAGACGAGCTTGCTGGCTGCCGGCTACCGCTGCAAGATCCCTGTGACGGTGCACGTGGGCATCGGCTGCGATATCATCCATGAGCACCCCGGCTGCGATGGCGCGGCGTTGGGCGCATCGTCGTACACCGACTTTCTCATCTACGCCCAGAGCGTCACGAACTTGGAAGGCGGCGTGTTCCTGAACTTCGGTTCCGCGGTCACCGGCCCTGAGGTATACCTCAAGTGTTTGGCCATGGCACGCAACGTCGCCAACCAGGAGGGCCGTGAGATCGCTCACTTCACAACGGCCGTGTTTGACTTGCTGCCGCTGGAAGACCAGGATCTGCACACGACGCCGCCCAAGACCGACGCACGCTATTATTACCGTCCCTGGAAAACGATCTTGTCGCGCACCGTGGCGGATGGCGGCGAGAGTTACTACGTTCAGGGTGAGCATCGGCTTACGGTCAGCGCTCTCTATCGCGGCCTTATGGGCCTGGAAGGATAGGGGCTGGCATGGATGAGACAAGACTCAGGGAAATACTGGCCGGCTTTCCGAAGGCGCGTATCGCCGTCATCGGTGATTTCTTCCTGGATAAGCTTCTCCTCATTGACCGCACGCTCGATGAGCCGTCGTTGGAGACGGGCCTTACGGCATACCAGGTGACGGGCAAACGCATCTCCCCCGGGGCCGCAGGCACCGTGATGAATAACCTCGCCGCCCTGGATATCGGCACACTCTATGCAGTGGGGTTCCGCGGCGAGGACGGCGAGGGATGGGAGTTGGGGCAGGGCTTGAAAGCCCGCGGCGTCGACACCCGCTGGCTCACCGTGCGGCGGGATCTTTTCACGCCGACGTACACAAAACCCCTGTTCATGGCCGATAACGCGCCGGTTGAGAGCAACCGCCTGGACATCCGTAATCGTGGGAAGCTGCCAGCTGACTTGGAGGACCAGATCATCGAGAACCTGCGCGTCGCAGCCTCAACTGTCGACGCCATCATCATACTGGATCAGGTTGTGGAGCGGAACACCGGCGTCGTGACCGACCGCGTGCGAGCAGAGCTGGAGCACCTGGGCAGCACGAATCCGGGCCTTATCCTCTTCGCCGATTCCCGCGCTCACTCCATGGAGTTCTGCGGTGTGATCGTCAAGTGCAACCACCTGGAGGCCTGCAGCGCCGACCACCCGGGCGACCCTGTTGAGGAACCCGGTGACGCTGCTGTACGCCAGAGCGCTGTGGCATTGGCCCTGCGTACGGGCAAGCCTGCCTTCGTCACCTGCGGCGACAGGGGGATCTACACGACTGACGGCCAAAGTACAACCCTTGTGCCTGCCATCCGTGTCGATGGCCCTGTGGACATCTGCGGCGCAGGCGATGCCGCCACGTCAGGCATTGTGAGCGCCCTGTGCTGCGGCGCCTCGGCAGAGGAGGCGGCCCTCGTGGGCAACCTGACAGCCAGCATCACAATCCGGCAGCTAGGCACCACAGGCACGGCCAGCCGGGAGCAAATCGTACAACAGCTGGATAGAAACTGACTTTGCTTTGCACTGACACTTTGTTTAGTCGAAGAAGGGGCCTGCATTGCACCCCCTTCTTTTGATGGATAGTGCAAAGGCTGAACAACCTGCGAGTACGTAAATGATTCCTCCAACAGCTGCATTGCGTCAGAGTTTGGACCCGTGCTAAGTCTGTTTCGCAGGCGTTCGCTGGTGTTTGCCAGGCAATGTTTTCATCGGTGTTTCACGCAAACAGCACTTGCGCCGTTTCGGTGAATCGTGTATACTAACTGAGCTACGGTTCATCCGGATGTCATGGAGAGATGTCTGAGTGGTCGAAGGAGCATGACTGGAAATCATGTGTAGGGGTAACTC
>JAEYRA010000192.1 GCA_023409755.1 Bacillota bacterium | reverse complement strand
CGCTGTTGCCCACCTGACCGGGCTGAGAGGAGCGTCTGTGGTGGCCGGCCCCGCGGGCCAGGTCGCGGTTGCTTGTGCCCTCCAGCAGCGGCACCTTGCGGCCGCCCAGGCTGTCAAAGTGCAGGATGCCCATGATGTTGCTGGCTTTGCCCGGTGCGTCGGGGCTGGCGCTGGGGTCGGGCGACGCGTCGTCCGTTGCGTCGACGAAGGGATCGTCTTCGGGTATGGCGTTGTCGTCGGGGTTATTGGTTGCGCTGGGGGTGGCGGGTTGTATCGAAGCACCGCGGGCGGCGCTTAGCATGGCTTCCGCGTCCTGCAGGGCTTCGCTGGTGTCGGCGTCCGCGCGCCACAGTGTCCACGCGGAGTTGCCGATGAGCACCAGAGCCGCTACGATGAGAACCACTCCCACAAGGCGCAGGATCAAACGGGTCGGTGAACCGGCCCGGCGAACTCCCGATGGGTTGTCGGCCTTATTTTTCATTTGTTAGTTACTCCCATTACTGTAAATTATACAGGGTTATTTACTTTTTTCAATCATTATGGCCCGATTTAAGGCAGCAAAAAATGGTCACATTTTCGTGAACTGGCGCGAAACTGTACCTTGGTATAGCGTTCAGCCCCAGTTTGGTCGATTTGGGTGGCCCTTTGCCGCGGCTTCTCCTTGTGTGGTATACTATTCAAGTTACCAAAATGACAGGACGGAGACCGATGGCATACCGGGATTTACAGGATTTTATCAAGGCCCTGGAGGCGCGGGGCGAGCTCAAACGGGTGACCGCCGAGGTGGACCCGGTGTTGGAGATGACCGAGATCGCCGACCGCATGGTCAAGGCCGGCGGCCCCGCGCTACTCTTTGAGCACCCCCGGGGAAGCGCCTATCCGGTGCTTTTGAATGCCCTGGGGAGCGAGCGGCGCATGGCCCTCGCCCTGGGGGTGGAGCGGCTGGACGACGCCGGGGAGGACATCAACGACTTCCTCAACATGGCCAACTATACGAGCCTCCCGCGGGCGGTGCGCTTCGCCCCCCGGGCCACCCGGCTGCTGTCGGTGTTCCCCATCCGCCTGCCGGGGCGGGGGGCCTGTCAGCAGGTGGTGGAGCGCGAGCCCGACCTCACGGCCCTGCCCATTCTGCAGTGCTGGCCGCAGGATGGTGGGCGGTTTGTCACACTGCCCCTCGTCTTCACGCGCGACCCCGACACCGGTGCCCAAAACGTGGGCATGTATCGGCTGCAGGTCTACGACCGGGCCACCACGGGCATGCACTGGCACCTGCACAAGGACGGGCGGGAGACCTATGACAAATACCGCAAACTGGGCGGGCACATGCCCGTCTCGGTGGCGCTGGGCTGTGACCCGGCGGTCACCTATTCGGCCACCGCGCCCCTGCCCCACGGCATCGATGAGATGATGCTGGCGGGCTTCCTGCGGCGCGCGCCGGTCACCATGGTGCGCAGTGTCACCAATGACATCTGGGTGCCGGCCGATGCGGAGTATGTGCTGGAAGGCCATGTGGACGTGGACGAACCCCTGCGGCGGGAGGGCCCTTTCGGCGACCACACCGGCTATTACTCGCTGGCGGATGACTACCCTGTCTTCCATGTGGAGTGCATCACCCACCGGCGGAACCCGGTCTACCCGGCCACCATCGTGGGCCGCCCACCCATGGAGGACGCCTACCTTGGCAAGGCCACCGAGCGTATTTTCCTGCCGTTCCTCAAAACGCTGTTCCCCGAGATTGTGGACATCAACTTCCCGCTGGAGGGCGTGTTCCACAACTGCGTGGTCGTCTCCATCCGCAAGCGGTTCCCGGGGCAGGCGCGCAAGGTCATGCACGGCCTGTGGGGCATGGGGCAAATGATGTACACCAAGCTCATCGTGGTGGTGGACGCCGAGTTGAGCCCCCAGAACCTGTCAGAGGTGGCCTGGCGGGCCTTCAATAACATTGACGCACGACGGGATGTGGTGCTGGACGACGGGCCGCTCGATGCTCTCGACCATGCCAGCCGCCTGCCGCATTATGGCACGCGCATGGGCATTGATGCCACCCGCAAAGGCCCCGACGAGGGCCACGACCGCCCCTGGCCCGACGACATCGTGATGAGTGAGGAGGTCCGCGCGCTGGTGGACCGGAGATGGCGGGACTATGGGCTGGATTAAAGCACAGGCCCGATGGGCGGTGGGCAAGCTCCGCCAATATGGCACACTGGTCATGTTCTCCCACACCATCTTCTCACTATCCTTTGGGCTGGTGGCGCTGCTCATCGCCAGCGGGGGGCGGCCTCCATGGGCGAAACTTGTGTGGATTCTGGTGGCGCTGCTGGCGGCCCGCACCGGGGCCAACGCCCTGAACCGCGTCATCGACGCCCAAATTGACGCCCGCAACCCCCGCACTGCCAGCCGGCAGCTGCCCCGGGGGGAGCTCAGGCACCGCGAGGCACTGGCCTTCTCGGTCGTCTGCTTCGTGGTGTTTGCGGTGGCGGCGGCTCAGTTTAACCCGCTCTGCCTGGCGCTGACGCCGGTGGCGCTGGCGCTCATGGTCGGCTACTCCTACACCAAGCGGTTCACCTGGGCGTGCCACCTCATCCTGGGGCTCACCACGGCCTGCGCGCCGGTGGGGGCGTGGCTGGCCATCACCGGGGCGTTCAGCTGGCCGGCGCTCTTCCTGGGCGGGGCCAACCTGCTATGGGTGGCGGGCTTTGACGTCATCTACGGCGCGCAGGACGAAGCCTTTGACCGGGAGAACGGCCTTCACTCCATGGCGGTGCGCTTCGGTGTGGAGGGAGCGCTGCGCTGGTCGTCGTGGATGCACGTGGGCGCGGTCGGGTGCCTTGGCATGGCGGGGCTGCTGCTGGGGCTGGGGCCCATCTTCTGGGTGGGGCTCATCGCCATCGCAGCGCTGCTGGTGGCGGAGCACCGCATCGTGTCGCCGGGCAACCTGGCCAACGTCAAGATTGCGTCCTACGGCATCAACCAGATCGTTAGCGTCGTGCTGCTGATGGCCGGCGTGCTGGACGTCTACCTGTGAGGGAGGGCACATGGACAATCTGATTGTGGGCATCACCGGGGCCAGCGGCAGTGTCTACGGCCTGCGGCTCGTGGAGGAGCTGGCCCATGGGGGCCGCACGGTCTCCGTGGTCGCCACCGACACCGGGCGGAAGGTGACCGCCCACGAGACGGGCCGCACCGTGGAGGAATGGCTCACCCCCTTGCCCGGGGTGCGGGTGGAGGCCGTGGACAACTTCTTCGCGCCCATCGCCAGCGGCTCCTATGGGGCCCAGGGCATGGTCGTGGCGCCCTGCTCCATGGCGACGCTGGGGGCGGTGGCCGGCGGGGCCGGGCGCAACCTTCTGGACCGGGCGGCCGACGTGATGGTGAAGGAGCGCCGTCCCCTCATCCTCATGGTGCGGGAGACGCCCCTTTCGGCCATCCACCTGGAAAACATGCTCAAACTGGCCCGGCTGGGTGTGACGATTCTGCCAGCCATGCCGGGTTTTTACCATCGGCCCGAGACGCTCGCCGACGCCGTTGACTTCATGGTGGGCAAGGCACTGGACGCCTTGGCCATCGAACACAATCTGTATCGCAAATGGGGGAAGGAACAATGAAAAGACTGAGTGCATTGCTGCTGGCGGCACTGCTGGCGCTGCCGCTGACGGCCTGCGGGGCCAAGACGGAAGGCAAGGAACTGGTGATCGGCGCGCTGCCGTCCATCGATGTCATGCCCTTTGTCATTGCCGAGCAGCAGGGGTACTTCAAGGCCCACGGGGTCAATGTGCGGTTGGAACTGTTTCAGTCCTCCAAGGACCGGGACGCGGCCTTCCAGGCCGGCAAGCTCGACGGCATGTGCTGTGACCTCATGAGCCTGTGCATCTACCAGAACGCGGGCATCGACCTTCGCGCCACCGGTATGACCGAGGGCGAATACTGGGTTGTGGCCGGCAAGGGGAGCGGCATCCAGTCGATGGCCGATCTCAAAGGCAAGTCCGTCGCCATCTCGGAGAAGACGCTCATCGAATACGTGCTGGACCGCACGCTGGAGGCCAATGACCTCACTGCGGGTGACGTGACCAAGACCGCCGTGCCCGCCGTGCCCACGCGGCTGGAGCTGCTCAATGCCGCCCAGGTGGACGCCGCCGTGCTGCCCCAACCCTATGGCACTTTCGCCGTCAATGACGGGGCCACGCTTCTGAGCTCGGCCACCGGCATCGGGCTCTACCCCTCCATCATCGGTATGACCAAGGAGACCGTGGACGTTCGCGGTGACGATATCGCGGCCTTCTACGCCGCCTATGCCGAGGGGATCGAGTACCTCAACTCCCATCCCATCAGCGAGTATGAGCAACTCGTCATCGACACCGTGGGCTACCCGGCGGAGATGAAGGGAAAGATTGAACTGCCCGAATACCACCAGAGCCGCCTGCCCACCGAAGCCGAACTGCAGGACGCCATCGACTGGGCCGTAGCCAAGGGCCTGTGTCCCGATACCCTGACCCCCGACGCCCTGGTGGCGGCGGCGGGCTGATGGCCGGCAGCGGCTACAACGAGGAAACCCACACGGGGGAGCACGTGCCCCCGTCCGCTTTGCTGTGCAACGACCGGCCCGGCCGGTGCCGGCTGGAGGTCAATGGCCTGACGGTGCGGTACGTCGGCGGCACCGAGCCGGTGGAAGCGCTGGGGCCGCTGGATCTCATGGTGGACGCAGGGGAGATCTGCGCGGTCATCGGCCCATCCGGCTGCGGCAAGAGCACGCTGCTCCATGTGCTGGCCGGTGCCCTGCGGGGCGACGCCGGGCAGGCGCTGCTGGGCGGCGTGCCGGTGGACCCGGTCGCCCAGGCCATCGGCCTGGTGCCCCAGAGTTTCGGCTTGCTGCCCTGGAAGACCGTGCGGCAGAACTGTCTGCTGCCGGCCCGCATCCGCCGCCAGCCCCTGGGCGAGGCCTCCGAACGCCTGGGGGAGATTGCCGCGCGGCTCTCCATCGATAACCTCATGGACCGCTACCCCGGGGAACTCTCCGGCGGGCAGCGGCAGCGGGCGGCGGTGGCCCGGGCGTTCGCCATGGCCCCGGCGCTGCTCCTCCTGGACGAGCCCTTTTCGGCCCTGGATGAGCTGACGCGGGAGGAGGCCCAGCGCCTCTTCCGCGAGCTGTGGCGCCAGCGGCCCACCACCACCGTCTTTGTCACCCACAGCATTGAGGAAGCGGTCTTCGTGGCCGGTCGCATCGTGGTGCTCACGCGCGGGCCGGGGCAGGTGGCTTGCAGCATCGCCAATCCGCTCTTTGCCCTGGATGACCCGCGGCAAGCGGGGGAATACGCCGCACTCTGTGCGCGGGTGCGCCGGCAGGCGGGGGAGGTGTGGGGCGCATGAGACGGAACAAGCTGTGGCTCTTTGTGCAGGGTTTCGCGGCTCTCAACGTCCTGTGGGCGCTGGCGGGCTGGGCGCTGGGCAGCCGCATGGTGCCCATGCCATGGGCAGTGTACCGGCAGGCTGGGGCGTTGTGGGCCGACGGCCTGCCGCTGCACCTGGCCATGAGCCTGTGGCGGGCCGGGGCGGGGCTCATCGTGGCGCTCGTCCTCGGCGCGGCGCTTGGGCTTCTCATGGCCCATTCAGACCGCTGGAACCGGCTGCTGCACCCGTTGGTGTACCTCACTTACCCCATCCCCAAGACGGCGCTGCTGCCGGTGGTGTTGCTGCTCTTTGGGCTGGGTGACACCTCCAAGATCCTGATGGTGGCGCTCATTGTGGTGTTTCAGGTCATCGTGGCGGTGCGGGGGGCAGCGGCTGGCATCCCGCGGGAGCATTACCGCCACATCACAAGCCTGGGGGCCGGCCCGTGGCAGCGCTTCCGCCATGTCACGCTGCCCGCCATCCTGCCGGAGCTTCTCACCAACACCAAGGTTTCGGTGGGCACGGCGTTGTCCATCCTCTTTTTCACCGAGGCATACGGCACCCGCTGGGGCATTGGCTACTTCATTCTGGATGCCTGGGGGCGGCTCGATTACCCCGATATGTACGGCGGTATCCTGGCGCTGGCGCTTTTGGGGTTTGTGCTCTTTGCGCTGGTGGATACCCTGGAGGACAGGCTCTGCCGCTGGCGGGGCCGCACAGGGTAAACGAATATACTTTTTCATATTTATGCATGAAAAATTTGTCGAATGGCTTGAAACAAATGGCACAGTATGTTACATTATCGCTAGGACAGTGATCCGTTCATAGTAGACCTGTCGAAAGGCAGCGACACAAAGCTACAGGGCCTAAGGGTATCTACCTATGGCAGCCAGTTGCCGAAACTGTTGGGAGCATGCATCGCGTGGCTTCACGTGTTGTTTTTGCATGTTACGCGACCGGCAACGGTCGCGTTTTTTGTTGTTGAAGCCGGAGGGTTGCAAGGATGGGCGTAGACGGAACGGTCGCGGCATTGCTGCAGACAAGGCAAGCGAAGATTGGCGGGGTTGGCCGGGGTGTGACGCTCCGGCTGAGCGGGCTGCGGGGCTGGTGGTACCGGCTCCGGCGTGGTGCCCGGCTGTCGCCCCGACGCTGGGCGAGGCTGGAGCTTCGCCAGCGCGTGGTGGACCTGCGGCAGGAGAATGACACCCTCAGCCGCGAACGCGACCGACTGACGGCTCTGGTGCTGGCCGGTGTCACCGCCGACACCCAAGCCTTGGTGGAGAGCCTGCGTCAACAGCTTCACCAGGCCCAGGTCGCCTGTGAAGGCGCCCAAGTGGCCCGGGAGGCGCTGGAGGCCCGCTTGGCCCACGTACGCGCTGAGGCGGCCGACACCGAACGGGAACTGCGCAACCAAATCGCCGCGCTGGAATGGCAAATGACCCAGTCGCGGCCGGACATCGGGACCAATGGCTGCCGGGGGCCGGCGGCCACTGCATCATAAAGCAAACGCAGGAGCTTTCTCATTCCTCCCATTGAGGGCCGGCAGGCACTGCCGCCCACCCACATTGTGCCCCTCTCACCCACGGCTGCCCGTCGCCCCTGCGGATGGGTATCCACAAAGTGGCGAACCGTAATTCGGTTCGCCACTTTTTTCGCGTCCGCCGCTTCGCAACCGCCGCGAGTTTCCTCGCCTTCACCGCGTGGCGGTGAAGGCGAGGGGGAGTTCTCATCATAGTGTTCAAGTTGCCCGTCGACGTACACGCCGTCAACGGGCCTCCGGTTGCGTTGGTCGTTCGTAGGTCTACGATGGAAACGCCGCTCACGCGGGAGTTGCTGTGTGCCACGATCGGAGTGCGCGGTGCCGCCCGCGGGTGAACCGCTTGGGCGGCTTCGGGGGAGGATGGCTCGTGGCTGTGTTTTGGGGACGAAGCGATATTCTATAGGCGGGCTTCGTTTATGTTGGTCGTTCGTAGGTCTAGGAGGGAAAGGCCGCTCACGCGGGGAGGGTATGCGCCACGAGCGAAGTGCGTGGTGCCGCGGGCGGGTAAACGGCCTGCGCACGGTTTGTGCCATGACGGGATTTCCAAGGGGGTACCCCTTTGGGTCGTTTCCGTTTCTTCGCCCTGCGTCGTATAGACTCCCCGCCCTTTTGGCGGTGGAGGCGCTGTGCTATACTGGTGTAAAAGGGGGTGTGGGGTATGCGGATCACACTGCTTG